>JAAAOG010000026.1 GCA_009909005.1 Alphaproteobacteria bacterium
TCACTTCGCGTTACAAACGAACGGAAACCGCCGTGGTACGTAGCACGTATGCCCGGTGGTGTGGGAGGCGGGAACCGCGAGGAACCCGCCTACCCGATTCTCCGACGGCGCCGGGGCCAAACGTTCCGGTCGCAGGTGCAACCTGCGACCATCCGGGTGTTCGAGCTGCAGGCGGTCGCCGCGCTCAGCGGCAGCTTTCAGCTGGGCGCGGTGCAGCGGGCCGACAATGGCGCGCTGTCGATGGCCCTCGGCGCCTTCCACTTCCGCAGCACGGAGGCGCGCCGGCGCGTGCTGTTCTGGTCATGGGGCGCCGACGACATCGAATTCTGGACCGCCGCCGGGAAGATGACCCTGAACACCGCGCATTACGACCGGGTCAGGCAAGCGGTCATCGACAAGCTGGCCGACGACGCCGCCGACTACATCGTCCGCCTGGACAGACCGGACGCAAGCCGCTTCGGCTCGAACAATGGGATATGATCAAGTTATCATAGCGAACGGTCATGGCGTCGTGCCGACGGGGATCGCGGCCGGTTTTCTGGTGGGCGCACAAGGGCTCGAACCTTGGACCCGCTGATTAAGAGTCAGCTGCTCTACCAACTGAGCTATGCGCCCGGACCGGACCGGTAAATAAGACATCGCGGCGGGCTTGGCAAGCGGTTGCGCGGTTGTCGGTCCCGCCGGCGCCGGCCCTGAGTGAAATCATGATTTTTTTAAAAAAGAACTTCGAGGCAGCGTCCGGCCAGACAAAGTTTCTACAGAATTCCGCGAGACTCTGACAGTCGCATCAACCGGACGACAGGGGGGGTTCGGCGTGTCACTCAAATCATTGCGGTTCAACACAACCCCGGAACTTGTTGCTGCTGCAAAGAATGCGCCGCCTCTAAAAAAAGGCGCTACCGGACGCGCTGTTCATCTCGTGCAGTTTGCTCTGCTCGACCTTGGCTATAGCATGCCGCGATCGACCGGCGGCTCAATGAGCCCTGACGGCATCTACGGCGATGAGACGGTGGCGATCGTCAAGGACTTTCAGCGGAAACAAGGGCTGGGTGTCGACGGCATCGTCGGCAAGAATACCATGGCCGCTCTCGACACCAGGTTCGAATGGCTGAGCCATCGGGTCCGACTTCATTTCATCAGCATTTCCTTGGCGACGGTACCGTTCGAGGAATCCTTCAGCAAGGCGCAAAAGGTCTACGGCCAATACGGGATCGACATCCAATTCGGTTCGGGACGATCGCTCCTTCTGACCCCGGCCGAGACGGCGATGTTCGAGAGGATCGATCAGCAGTGCAATTGGGAGTTGACATCCGGCGAATATGACAAGCTCCATCGGCTCGGCCCGACGGTGCCGGCCTTCGAAATCAAGGTCTATTTCGTCGACAAGATGCGCGGCGTGCTGGGATGCGGCGGCCATGCCCCCGGGCGACCGGCGGCGACGGTGGCGAAAGAGGCATGGCGGTGGGATATGGGCCACGAGGTTGGGCACGTCCTTCTGACAAAGACCTTCACCCCGGTGCATCACCCGCACCAGGACAATCTCATGAACGCCTTTCCGGCCAATAACGAAGTCGTCAAGCTGCTGACCGACGCTCAGGTCCGGAAGATACGCACCCATCCGTGCTGCAAGCGCCAGTACCCCGTGTCGCCGGCCTATTGAGGCCGGCCTCGACGGACGGACGGACGGACGGGCGGACGGGCGGGCGCGAGGTGGGGCGCGCCCGCCACGGCCTAAGCGTTGCGAGGCTTTGGTCTGCCCGGCCTCCATGCCTATGTTCCTGCACGAAGACGGCGCAGGCGAGGGCGGATATGGTCCGGGTGTTTCGCAACGACCGGCTGGTGATCGCCAGCCACAATCCCGGCAAGGTGCGGGAAATCGCCCATCTTCTGGGCACCTTCGTGCCGCAGGTCGATTCGGCGGCGGACCATGGCCTGGCCGAGCCGGAGGAGACCGGCGACAGCTTCGTCGCCAATGCCGCGCTGAAGGCGCATCACACGGCGGCGGGCACCGGGCTGCCGGCCCTGGCCGACGACAGCGGCCTGGTCGTTCCGGCCCTGGACGGGGCGCCGGGGCTGCACTCGGCCCGCTGGGCGGTGCGCCCGGAGGGCCGCCGCGATTTCGGCTGGGCGATGGAGCGGCTGACGGCCGCCCTGGACGACCGGCCGAACGCCGATCGCCGGGCGTATTTCGTCTGTGCCCTGGCACTCGCCTGGCCGGACGGCCCGTGCGAGACGGTCGAGGGTCGGGCCTATGGCTGCCTGGTCTGGCCGCCGCGCGGCGACAGGGGCTTCGGCTACGACCCGATCTTCGTGCCGGACGGCCATGACGTCACCTATGGCGAGATGGAACCGGCGGCCAAACACGCCATCAGCCACCGGGCCGACGCCTTCCGGCAGCTGGTCGCCCGTTGCTTCCGGCGATGAGCGGCACGGAGAGCGATCCGTTCGGCCTTTATGTGCACTGGCCGTTCTGCCTGTCGAAATGCCCCTATTGCG
This sequence comes from Alphaproteobacteria bacterium, assembly GCA_009909005.1. Classification (GTDB taxonomy): domain Bacteria; phylum Pseudomonadota; class Alphaproteobacteria; order DSM-16000; family Inquilinaceae; genus JAAAOG01. Next base: position 2,497 of record JAAAOG010000026.1, read on the forward strand.
ATTTCAACAGCCATGTCCGGGACCGCATCGACCAGGGGCGCTGGCAGCGGGCCTACCTCGCCGCCCTCGACCGTTACGCCGCCGAAACAGAAGGCCGCACCGTGGCCACGGTGTTTTTCGGCGGCGGCACCCCGTCGCTGATGGCACCGGAGACGGCGGCGGCCATTCTCGACCGGGTCGCGGCGCTCTGGCCGGTGGCCCCGGATGTCGAGGTGACGCTGGAGGCCAACCCGACATCGGTGGAAGCCGGCCGCTTTGCGGCCTTCCGGGAGGCCGGGGTCAACCGCGTCTCGCTCGGCGTGCAGACGCTGGACGATTCGGCCCTGCAGGCGCTGGGCCGCGGCCATGACCGCCGGCAGGCCCTGGCGGCGCTGGCGCTGGCCGCCCGTCATTTCGATCGTTTCAGCTTCGATCTGATCTATGCGCGGCCCGGGCAGACGCCGGCGGCCTGGCAGGCGGAACTGGAAACGGCGCTGGCGCTGGCCGGCGATCACCTCTCCGTCTACCAGCTGACCATCGAGCCGGGCACCGCCTTCGCCACCCTCTACGCCCGCGGCGCGCTGACGCTGCCGGACGAGGACGCCGGCCTGGCGCTCTACGACATGACGCTGGAGCGGCTGGCGGCGGCCGGCCTGCCGGCCTATGAGGTGTCGAACCATGCCCGGCCGGGCGGCGAGTGCCGGCACAACCTCATCTATTGGCGGGGCGGGGACTATGTCGGCATCGGCCCCGGCGCGCATGGGCGGCTGACCGGGCCGGCGGGGCGGGTGGCGACGCGCGCCCACCGGGCACCGGAGGTCTGGCTGGACCGGGTGGAGCAGGGCGGCACGGGCGAGCACCCGCGCGAGCGGCTGGAGCCCCGCACGGTCGGCGAGGAACTGCTGCTGATGGGGCTGCGCCTGACCGAAGGCATCGACCGGCGGTGGTTCCGCCGCTGCACCGGCCTGGATATCCCCGACCTCGTCGACCCGGCCGGTCTCGACCGTCTGACGCGGGCCGGGCTGGTGGTTCTGGATGCGGCCGGCCTGCGTGCCACCGCCGATGGCCGGACGCGGCTCGATGCGGTGCTGGCGGCCCTGCTCGCCTGATCGCCGGGGGCGGGCGGCCGCGGCCCGCGTCTCTCGTGTCCGCCGGCCGGCGCTGATAGACTGCCGGGCGCCTCTCGCCTTCTGGAGATTGCATGGGCACCGAAACCCGCAGCCCGCGCCTGACCGGGCTTGATCTCTGGCCGGACCGTGACCTGCTCGACACGCTGGTCGAAGGCCAGATGGCGGCGGTCGCGGCCGTCCGTGCCATCATTCCGGATCTGGAACGGATTGCCGGCCCGGCCGCGGCGCGGCTGCAGGCCGGCGGCCGGCTGGTTTATATCGGAGCCGGAACGTCCGCCCGGCTGGCGGTGCAGGACGGGGTGGAGCTGACCCCGACCTTCGACTGGCCGCCCGAGCGGCTGGTGTTTCTGATCGCCGGCGGCACCGCGGCGCTGACCCGGGCGGTCGAAGGGGCGGAGGATGATGCGGCCGCCGGCGCAGCGGCCGTGGCGGCGGCCGGGGTCGGGGCTTCGGACGTGGCGATCGCGCTCGCCGCCAGCGGCCGCACGCCCTATACCGTCGCCGCTCTGGACGAAGCCCGGCGGCGCGGGGCGCTGACCGTCGGCGTCGCCAACAACCCGGACACGCCGTTGCTGGTCGCGGCCGAACATCCCGTGCGGCTGGAGACCGGGCCGGAGGCGATCGCCGGCTCGACCCGGATGAAGGCCGGCACGGCCCAGAGGGTGCTGCTGACCGTGCTGTCCTCCCTGCTGATGGTCCGGCTCGGCCGGGTGCATGACGGCTATATGGTCGACCTGCGGGCGACCAGCCGCAAGCTGGAGCGCCGTGCCGTCGCCATGGTGAGCGCCATCACCGGCGCCGATGCCGAGGCGGCGGCCGCGGCGCTGGACCGTTGCGGCGGCCGGGTCAAGCCGGCAATCCTCCTGCTCTCGGGCGAGGCGGACCCGGAGGCGGCGGTGCGGCGGCTCGACCGCCATGCCGGCCGGCTGCGCCCGGCGCTCGCTTCCCTCAAGGATGGAGAGGGCCCATGACGCGCCGGCTGATCTCAAGCGGTTCGGCTTTCGAAGCGGCCTACGGCTATTCCCGGGCGGTGATCGCCGACGGCTGGGTGTTCGTCGCCGGCACCACCGGCTTCGACTATGCCGCCGGAACGATTGCCGACGATCCGGCCGGGCAGACGCGTCAGGCGTTTCGCAATATCGCGGCGGCCCTGGCCGAGGCGGGCGCCGGTCTCGGGGATATCGTCCGTGCCACCTATTACGTCGTCGATCCGGACGACTGGCCGGCGATCGGTGCCGTCATCGGCGATTGGATGGGCGAGGTGCGGCCGGCAGCAACCATGCTGTTCTGCCGGCTGATGGACCCGCGCATGAAGATCGAGATCGAGGTCACGGCCCGGCTTCCGCAGCCGGCGTCCGGGCCGGGCGCGCCGGGATGACCGGCCGATGATCGTTCTCGGCGTCGATACGGCCGGCGGTGCCTGTTCCGTTGCGCTCAGATGCGATGGTGTGACGCAGTCCGCCCGGCAGCGGACGATGCCGCGCGGGCATGCCGAGGCGCTGGTGCCGCTGATCCTGGAGGTGCTGGCGGAGGCGGGCCTGGACCCGGGCCGGATCGACCTCTACGGCGTCACCATCGGCCCCGGCGCCTTCACCGGCTTGCGGGTCGGACTGGCGACGGTGGCCGGCATGGCCCTGGCGCAGGATCGGCCGATCGTCGGGATCGGCAGTTTCGAGGCGGCGGCGGCCGATGCGCTGCGGCGTTTTCCCGATGCCCGGCGGGTGCTGGTTCTCCTCGAAAGCCGCCGGGCCGAACTGTTTGCCGGCCTGTTCGACGCGGCCGCCGAGGCGGCCGGCGCCCCCCGTGCCGCGGGCGCACCCTTTGCCGTCGCCCCGGATGCCCTGGCGGCCATGCTGCCCCCCGGACCGCTGGTGCTGGCCGGCGACGCCGCGGAGCGCGGGGCTGCAGCGCTGGCCGATGCGGGGCAAGAGCCGGCCGGCATGGCGGGCGGACCGGCCGATGCCGCCCTGGTCGCGGCTCTTGCCGAGGCCCGGGCAGGCGAGGCCGGGCGAGACCCGCCCTCTCCTTACTATATGCGGGCGCCCGATGCGCGCCCGTCCCGGCCCGGCCGTCGGAGCGGCGCGATCCTGTCGGATGCGAGCCGATGAGGGACCCTTTGCCGCTGCAGCGCGGCCCGATCGTACTGTGGCCGGCCGGTCCCGCCGAAGCCGCAGGACTGGCTGCGCTCCAGGCCTTGTGCGTCGGCGAACGGCCGGGCCTGGAGGCGTGGCCTGCCGCCGAATGGCAGGCGCTGCTGACCCAGAGCGGGACAGTGGCGCTGCTGGCCGGATTGCCAGGGGAGGAGCCGGCAGGCTTCGCGCTGGTCCGTGCGACCTGGGACGAAAGCGAACTCTACTCCATCGGCGTGCGTCCCGACCGTCGGCGCCTGGGCCTCGGGCTAGCGCTCCTGCAGGCCGCCTGCCGGTCCCTGGCCGACAGCGGCGCCCGCGTCCTGTTCCTGGAAGTGGCATGCTCGAATGCGGAGGCTCTTGCACTCTACAGCGGCGCGGGTTTCGAGCTCGTCGGCCGGCGGCGCGATTACTACAGATCGTCCGCCGGCACCGAAGACGCGCTGGTCATGGCGCGGTCATTGACGGCCGCAGATCTGAGAACCGGGCAATTGGAAACCGAGTAGGCTCGGCCTCCGCCCGGCAGGTGTCTCCAAGCAGTCGATCACGACCTGCCGGCATGCGCGTGTCGCGAGTGGCTCGCGAGGGAACGGGTGGGCAACCGGCCAAGAAATCCGTCCGGTCGGCCGCGCCCCCTGAGTAATTTAGTATGCGAAATGGTAAACGCCGGACCGCCTTTGGCTAATGCGCCGAAGTCAACGCGGCGGAGCTTTAACCAATCGCCGGCTCTGTGTTACCAACAATTATCATTGCGATTAGCCGACAAAGCATCTATAAAATTCGACAGGTATTCCGAGGAGCGACGCTATGAGTAACGAAAGCCCTTCGCAGGAGCTTCTGACGTTGACGACCCAGATCGTTGCCGCGCATGTGGGACATAACAAAGTCGAGATGACCGACCTGCCGCCGCTTATTGAACAGGTCTACCGAACGCTGTCGAATGTCGGCGCGGAACCGCCGCCACAGCCGGAGCGGCCGCAGCCTGCGGTGCCGATCAAGAAATCGGTGACGCCCGAGTACATTGTCTGCCTGGAAGACGGCAAACAGCTGAAGATGCTGAAGCGGCATCTCAAGACGGCGTACAATATGACACCGGAGGAATATCGGGAGCGGTGGCAGCTGCCGCCCGACTATCCGATGGTTGCCCCCAATTATGCCCGTCAGCGCAGCAAGCTGGCCAAGGATATCGGGCTGGGGACGAAGGCGCGGCGCGGCATGCGCTGACGCCTTTCCGTGCCATCCGGCTTTCGGGGGCCGGCACGGCTCGCGTCCGTGGCGATAGCCGGTGGCAGGGGACGGCCGTGTCGGCGTCGGCGTCGGCGCAGGGTCGGATTGATCGGTGGCCGTGCGGATGTCTGTGCCGAATGCATTGCGGCGCACGGCCCTCCATGCCAGATTACCGGAGCATTAAGAGCGTTCCGTCCTGTCGTCGGATGCCGGACCTGCGACCGCGGAGGTGGCCGGCAGTACGGCAAGGGGCGACGCACGGGCTCCGCTGCATGGAGGGAGAGACAGGCAGATCATGGCCGATCCGTTGCCTTTAGGCGCGGGTGGATGGAGCGTCCGCGCCGGCGACCTGGAGGTGCGCCTTTCGGAAGACGCGGCCGAAGTGGCGGCCGCGCAGTCCCTGCGATACCGGATCTTTTACGAGGAGCTGGCGGCCCGGCCGACGCCGGAAATGGCGCGCGACCGCCGCGACTTCGATGATTTCGACCGGTGTGCCGACCACCTTCTGGTGATCGACCACGCCCGCGGTCATGGTGCCGCCGGTGTCGTGGGGACCTATCGCCTGATCCGCCGGGCCGCGGCGGCAGAGATGGGCTCCTTCTACACAGCGCATGAATACGATATCGGGCCGATCCTCGACTATCCGGGCGAAATCCTGGAACTCGGGCGGTCCTGCGTCGGTCCCGACCACCGGACCGGCCAGGTCATGCAACTGCTCTGGCGCGGCATCGCGACCTATGTCTTCGAACACGACATAAAGCTGATGTTCGGCTGTGCCAGCCTGCACGGCGTGGACCTCACGGAACTCGCTCTGCCGCTTTCGTATTTGTATCATCACCATCTGGCGCCTCCGGCGCTGCGACCGACGGCGCTTGCGGAGCGGCGGAGCGAAATGGACCTGATCCCCGCCCAGCAGATCGATGTCAGGCGAGCCGTCGCCGCCTTGCCGCCCCTGGTCAAGGGCTATCTGCGGCTCGGCGGGAATGTCGGCGATGGCGCGGTGGTCGACCACCAGTTCCACACGACCGATGTCTGCGTCGTTGTCAAAACGGATCTGGTAACCGACAAGTACTACAAGCATTATGAGCGGCAACGGGGGCGGCCTGACATGGCCTTGACCTCCTCTTGATCAAGGGCACGCAGGTGGCGCCTGCACTGGATATTGCGCCGCGAGACGAGCGGCGGGCGGCCATGGGGTCGAATGTTCTGGCCGTACGGCGGCTAGTGTTGTATGTGCTGCTGACGATTGTGAGCCTGCCGGTCCAGGCTGCCTTGCTCTTGCTCCGCTCGCCTTGGCGCGCCCGGTTTCCCGTATTCTTTCACAAATCGTGCCTTCGGATACTCGGCATCGAGCTGGTGGTTCACGGTACCCTGTGCCGGGACCGGCCCGCCTTGTTCGTGGCCAATCACTCCTCCTATCTCGATATTATGGTTCTCGGCAGCCTCGTCTCCGGCAGCTTCATCGCCAAGTCCGAGGTGAAGGACTGGCCGTTCTTCGGCCTGCTGGCGCGCATGCAGCGCACCGTTTTCGTCGACCGGAAGCAGGCCTCCGTGGCGCTGCACCGCTCCTCGATCCAGACTCGCCTGGAAGCCGGCGAGCAGCTGATCCTGTTTCCGGAGGGCACGTCGAGCGACGGCAATCGGACCTTGCCGTTCAAGAGTGCGCTGTTCTCCGTTGCCCAGCTTCGCATCGGCGATGCGCCGCTGCCGGTCCAGCCGGTATCGGTCAGCTGTACGGCGCTCGATGGGATTCCCCTCGGGCGCTGGCTGCGCCCGGTCTATGCCTGGTATGGAGATATGGATCTGCTGCCCCATATCTGGAACGTCGCCAAAGCAGGCAAGCTGTCGGTGTCGGTCGTCCTGCATCCCGTCGCGACAATCGACGAGAACGGCTCGCGCAAGGCGCTGGCTCAGGCCTGCTGGGAGGCGGTTGCGGACGGTGTGGCCCGGGCCAACTCCGGCCGGCTGGGGGCGCGGGCCAGACGGCGCGGCTGGCAGGCGAAGTGGATGGAGGACAGACGCCGCCAGAGGCCGGCGGGCGGCGGAGAGCCGGGTGCGACAGACGGCCAGGGCCGGGACTAGCGGATGCCAGACGCCATTCCTCAAAGAAAGGTTCACATCAAGACCTGGGGTTGCCAGATGAACGTCTACGACTCGGTCCGCATGGCCGACGTCCTGGCGCCGCTTGGTTTTTCGGTGAGCGAGACGCTCGATGACGCGGACATGGTCATTCTCAACACCTGCCATATCCGCGAGAAGGCGACCGAAAAGGTGTTCTCCGACCTCGGGCGGCTGCGGGCGTTGAACGAGCAGCGCCGCGCCGGCGGTCGCGACGAACTCATCGTCGCCGTCGCCGGCTGCGTCGCGCAGGCCGAAGGCGAGGCCCTGGTGGAACGTGCCCCGGTCGTCGACATGGTGTTCGGGCCGCAGACCTATCACCAATTGCCGGAAATGGTGGTCCGGGTCCTCGAACGCCGGGGCGAGCGCGTGCTGAATACCGACTTTCCGGTCGTTTCGAAGTTCGATCACCTGCCGGAAGAAAGCGCCGGCCAGGGCGTGACGGCCTTCCTGTCGGTGCAGGAGGGGTGCGACAAATTTTGCACCTTCTGCGTCGTTCCCTATACGCGCGGGGCGGAATTCTCCCGTCCCGTCGCGCAGGTTCTGGCCGAGGCCCGGCGGCTGGTGGCGGGCGGCGCCCGTGAAATCACCCTGTTGGGACAGAACGTCAATGCCTATCACGGCGAGGGACCGGACGGCCGCGTCGAAGGGCTGGGCACGCTGATCCGCCGGCTGGCCGGGATCGACGGTCTCCTTCGCATCCGCTACACGACCTCGCACCCCAAGGACATGGATGAGGACCTGATTGCCGCGCATGGCGAGGTGCCGCAGTTGATGCCGTCGCTGCATCTGCCGGTGCAGAGCGGGTCGAACCGGATCCTGCAGGCGATGAACCGCAAGCACGACCGCGATGCCTACCGGCGGATCGTCGAGCGGCTGCGGCGGGCGCGGCCGGACCTCGCGCTCTCTTCCGACTTCATTGTCGGCTTTCCGGGCGAGAGCGACCGCGACTTCGCCGACACGCTGGGCCTCGTTGCCGAGGTGACGTACGCCCAGGCGTACAGCTTCAAGTACAGCCCCCGGCCGGGGACGCCGGCGGCCGCCGAAACGGACCAGGTGCCGGAGCCGGTCAAGGCGGAGCGCCTGCAGAGCCTGCAGCAGCTGCTCAATGCCCAGCAGCTGGCCTTCAACCGCGCCTGTGTCGGCCGTACGCTGGACGTGCTGGTCGACCGTGCCGGCAGGCGGCCGGGCCAATGGTCAGGGCGGACCCCCTATCTGCAGGCGGCGCATTTCTCCGCCCCGGACGACATGGCGGGCGACCGGCACGGCCGCCTCATCGATGTCCAGATTGTCGAGGCGCACGCCAACAGCGTCGCAGCGGTCCCGGCCGGCGAACCCGACGGGCGGCCCGACACGGCCGGGGCCACCGCCCGGGCGGAGAGGCACCCCGTTTGACACCGCAAGCCACACGCCTGCACATCACCTTCGAGGACAATACGCTGCTGCCGCTGCTTTACGGCGAGCACGACAGCAATCTTGCCCGCATCGAACACCAGCTCGGGGTTTCGCTGGCCTCGCGCGGCAATACGGTCACCATCATCGGGGTCGCCGACGCGGCCGAGGCGGCCCGCACCGCTCTGGCGGCCCTGTGGGAGCGGGTCCGGAAGGGCCTCGTCCTCGGAGCGCCGGATATCGATGCGGCCGTCCGCCTGTCGCGGGACTCGGGCGCCGAACCGGATGCCGACCTGGCGCAGCTCACCCGGCCCGAAAACACCATCGTCACGCGCAAGCGCGCCATCGCCCCGCGGACGCCGGGACAGGCGCGCTATATCGAGACCCTGCGGGCCTATCCGCTGGTGCTGGCGATCGGCCCTGCGGGGACCGGAAAGACCTATCTGGCCGTTGCCCAGGCGGTCTCGATGCTGGCCCGCGGCCAGGTCGATCGCATCATCCTGTCCCGGCCGGCGGTCGAGGCGGGAGAACGGCTGGGCTTTCTGCCCGGCGACATGCGGGAGAAGGTGGACCCTTATCTGCGTCCGCTCTACGACGCCCTCTACGACATGCTGCCCGGCGAACAGGTGGCGCGGCACATCGAAAGCGGCATGATCGAGATCGCGCCGCTCGCCTTCATGCGGGGGCGGACCCTGGCCAATGCCTATGTGATTCTCGACGAGGCGCAGAACACCACGACCATGCAGATGCGCATGTTCCTGACCCGCATGGGCGAGAACAGCCGGATGGTGGTGACCGGCGATATCAGCCAGGTCGACCTGCCGGCGGGCCAGCGCTCCGGCCTCGTGGACGCGCTGGAGGTCCTGGACAATATCCAGGAGGTCGGCACGGTCACCTTCAGCCATCTCGACGTGGTTCGTCACGCCCTGGTGACGCGGATCGTCCGGGCCTATGAAGCCCAGGACAAGCGGCGGGGGCAGGGGACATGAGAACCGACAGCCCCGCCCCGCCGCCGCCGGACCCGCGGCCGGACCCGCCGCAAGACCCGCCCGACATCGATTTCGATGTCGCGGTCGAGGCCGAAGGCTGGGACGCGGTGCTCGGCGACTCGGGCGCAGCCGGGGCCAAGGCGGCGGTGCGCGAAGCCCTGGACGCCGCCGGCCTCGCCCGTCCGGTCGAACTCGGCATCCGGTTTTCCGACGATGCGGGCGTTCGCGATCTCAATCGCGCTTATCGCGGTCGCGATGCGCCGACGAATGTGCTCTCCTTCGCCCTGTGGGAAGGCGGCGATGCGGATCCGCGGGCCCCCGCCGCACCGGAGGAGCCGCCGCTTCTGTTGGGCGATCTGGTGCTGGCCCTGCAGACCGTTCTGACGGAAGCGAAAGAGCAGCAAAAAACGCCCCGAGATCACACATATCATCTATTGATCCATGGTGCGCTGCATCTCATGGGCTATGACCATCAATCCGAGGCAGAGGCCGAACGCATGGAAAGCCTGGAAACCCGGCTTTGCGGGCTGTTCGGGATTGCCGATCCCTATACGGATCCGGGCTCTGCCGTTCCGAACAGCGGGACATGACCGATAACGGACCGACAAGACGGCCCCGGACGAACGGGGCGGACGACACTCCCTCGACGCAATCCCACGGCCTCTTCCGGACCTGGCTGCGCGGCCTGCGCGGCAAGACCGAATCGAGCTGGCGCGATACGATCGAAGAGCTGATCGAGGAGCGCGACGAGCCCGAGCCCTCGATGCAGCTGCACGAGCGGATGCTGCTGCGCAATATCCTCCGGCTGCAGGATACCACCGCCATCGACGTCATGGTGCCGCGCGCCGACATTGTGGCGGTGGACATTTCCACATCGCTACCCGAAGTCCTGCGCGTCCTGTCGGAAAAGGCGCATAGCCGGGTTCCGGTCTACCGCGAGACGCTCGACGACGTGGTCGGCATGGTCCACATTCGCGACGTGCTGTCGGTCCGCTCGCCGGGAGCAGCTGGCGACGGTGAGGACGAAGACGCGGCGGGGGCGACATGCCTGCGCGATATCCTGCGCGATATTCTGATCGTCGCCCCGTCCATGCCCGTGCTCGACATGCTGCTGGAGATGCGCCAGCGCCGCCAGCACATGGCGCTTGTCGTCGACGAATTCGGCGGCATTGACGGGCTGATTACGATCGAAGACCTGATCGAGGAGATCGTCGGCGAGATCCAGGATGAGCATGAGATCGACGAGACGCCGCGTCTCGACGAGCGGCCGGATGGCACCTTCCTCGCCGATGCGCGGCTGCCGATCGAGGATTTCGAGAAACGGGTGACGCCCGTCCTGGAAGACAATGAACGCGATGATATCGACACGCTGGGCGGGCTGGTCTTCACCATTGCCGGCCGGGTGCCGGCCCGCGGCGAGCTCTTGCGCCACAAGTCCGGACTCGAATTCGAAGTGATCGACGCCGATTCCCGCCGGATCAAACGCTTGCGGGTGCGTCGGGTGGCTCAGGAAGAGCAGCAGACCGAGTCGGCCTGAACCCGGATAAGGCGGCGGCGATGCGCACGGCGCCCTGCCGCTTGCCGGGGAGATGCGAAAGGAGCATGCGGGCATGAGCGATTCACAGGCGGCCGCCGGTCCGCTTGCGGCGCGGCGCGGCGCGGGTGGCCGGGTGCGTGCCGTGCTCGTCCGCTGGGCCGCCTTCTGCGCCGGGCTCAGCGGCTGGCGCCGCTTGGCCATGGCCGTCGCGCTGGGCGCGGCCGGCGCGCTGGCGCTGCCGCCTGCCGGTGCCGCACCCGTCCTGCTTCTCTGCGTGCCGCCGCTGCTCTGGCTGCTGGACGGCGTCCGCAGCCGGTGGGGGGCCTTCGCCGTCGGCTGGGGGTTCGCCTTCGGCTTTCTGCTGTTCAGCCTCTACTGGATCGCCTTTGCCCTGACGGTCGACCTGCCGCGCTTCTTCTGGATGATTCCCTTTGCCGCGGCCGGGCTGCCGGCGTTTCTGGCGATGTTCACCGGCCTGGCGACGCTCGGTGTCTATCTGCTCCGGCTCTCCGGTGTTGCGCAGGCGCTCGGCTTTGCCGTGCTTTGGAGCGTCACCGAATGGCTGCGCGGTCATGTCCTGACCGGCTTTCCCTGGAATCTGCCGGGCTATGTCTGGGTCGACTGGCTGGCGGTGCTGCAGAGCGTCTCGGTCATCGGCATCTATGGCCTCACCCTTCTGACCGCCGTCCTGGCGGCCTTGCCGGCCGCGGTGATCGACCGCCGGGCGAAAACCTGGTCGCGCGGCGGTCTCGCCGCTTTCGGGCTGGCGCTGGCCGTCTTTGCCGCTCTGACCGGCATGGGGGCCTGGCGGCTGGCGGCTGGCGAGAGCGGCACGGTGCCCGGGGTCGTGCTGCGCCTTGTCCAGCCGAACATCCCGCAGGCGCAGAAATGGGACCCGGCGTTCCGGCACGAGAACTTTCTCCGTCACCGCGCCCTGTCGGTCTCGGCCGGGCCGCGGCCCGTCACCCATGTGATCTGGCCGGAGACCGCTGTTCCCTATGCGCTCGGCCGGGACGAGAACGCGCGCGACGCCATCGCGGCTGTCACGCCGCCGGGCGGGCTGACGCTGACCGGCGCGCCGCGATTCGCGCCGGAGGGGGCGGAGCCCCAGCACTGGAACAGCCTGATTGCCATCGATTCGCGCGGCGACATCGTCGCGATCTACGACAAGGCGCATCTGGTTCCGTTCGGGGAGTATGTGCCCTTCCGGGAGATCCTGCCGATCGATACGGTTGTGGCGAGTCGCGTCGACTATTCGGCCGGGCCCGGCGTCCGGACGCTTTCCCTGCCCGGTCTGCCGCCGGTCAGCCCGCTGATCTGCTACGAGGCCATCTTTCCCGGTGCCGTGGTCGCCGAGACGCACGACAATGGCGAACAACCATCCTGGCTGTTGAATATTACGAATGACGCTTGGTATGGCGAAACGGCGGGTCCATATCAACATTTCGCCATCGCCCTGACGCGCGCCGTCGAAGAAGGACTGCCGCTCGTCCGTGTTGCGTCGACCGGGATCAGCGGGGTGGTTGATTCCCATGGCAGGGTCACAGCCCGCCTGGGTCTCGGCGAGCGTGGCGTACTGGATGCCGATTTGCCGGCTGCCCTGGACCGGCCAACCGCCTATCGCCGGTTCGGCGATAGCGGTTTCTGGCTGCTGACAGGCAGCTTCACGGTAATCGTGCTTGGCCTCGCGTCGCGACAACCGAAAGTCCTTGCATAGGTTTTTATGTGTGGTTATCGATACTCGTGTATGCAAGAATCACAGCGGATCGGTACCCTCACTTCGATCTTCCCCCGTACGCGGTACAAGTGTATGATGGCGACCAAAATGGCGAGACAGATTGAAACAGTGACCGGCAAGAGCCCCACCAGAAGGCCCGCAGGGCGCCCGCGGATCGGCAAGCCCCATCCGATCGACGTGCATGTCGGGTCAAGAGTTCGGTTGCGCAGGACTCTCCTCGGGATGAGCCAGGAAAAGCTGGGCGAAGCGATCGGACTTACCTTTCAGCAGGTTCAGAAGTATGAGCGCGGTGCGAACCGGATCGGTGCCAGCCGTCTCTACGACCTGAGTCGGGTCCTCGATGTGCCCGTGTCGTTCTTCTTCGACGACGCGCCGGCCGGCGAAATGCCGCCGGTCCCGGAAGGCGTCGAAGAGGAGCAGGCGCCGGTCGAGCTGGACCCGATGGCAAAACGGGAGACGCTGGAACTCGTGCGCGCCTATTACCGCGTGACCGATCCGTCGGTGCGGAAGAGGCTGTTCGAGCTGACCAAATCCCTGGCCAATGCCTACCGGGCCGAAATGGAAGAGGCCGCGGAGATCGAGGGCGAGCTTGAAGAGCCCGAACTCGAAGAGGCCGACCTCGAGGACGAGGACCTGGATCACGAGGACGACTGAGGCCGCAGGCACGGGGCGGCGGGTTCGTCGAACGGATCTTCCGCAGTCCGGCGGGCGGGGCGCGGGCGCAGCCGGAGCCGCTGGAGCCGCCGCGTCATGTGGAATTCTGTCCGGCATCATGGCGCCGGCTGGGAGCGCTTGACAGAGAGAGCAACTGCCCTCTATCGGAGTGTCCTGCCTCGTCCTCCTCTGTCATGCAGGAAGTCGCCGTGCCCAGGGGCTCTTATCTTTTTACCAGCGAATCGGTTTCCGAAGGACATCCCGACAAGGTCTGCGATCGCATCTCGGATGCCATCGTCGATGCCTATATGGCGGTGGATTCGCGTTCGCGCGTGGCCGTTGAAACCCTCTGCACGACCAATCGCATCGTCGTCGCCGGCGAGGTGCGTGGCCCGGATACGATCACGCCCGGGGTCATCGAACAGATCGCGCGGCACGCCGTGCGCGATATCGGCTATGAGCAGGACGGCTTCCATTGGCAGCGGGCCGAGGTCGCGGTTCATGTCCATCAGCAGTCGGCCGACATCGCCATGGGTGTCGATGCTGCCGGCAACAAGGACGAAGGCGCCGGCGACCAGGGGATCATGTTCGGCTTCGCCTGCCGGGAGACGCCGGCCCTGATGCCGGCGCCGATCTATTACGCCCATGCCATCCTGCACAGCCTGGCCGAGGCCCGGCATTCCGGCTCGGCCCCGCAGCTGGGGCCCGATGCGAAAAGCCAGGTGACGCTGTTGTATGAAAACGGCCAGCCGGTGCGGGCGACCTCGGTCGTCGTGTCCACCCAGCATACGGAGGATGTCGATCAGGATGCGGTGCGCGAGATCGTCCGGCCGCATGTCGAAAACGTCCTTCCGGCCGGCTGGATGTGCGGGGACGAGACGTTCTACGTCAACCCGACCGGGCGCTTCGTCATCGGCGGACCGGACGGCGATGCCGGGTTGACCGGCCGCAAGATCATTGTCGACACCTATGGCGGTGCCGCCCCGCATGGCGGTGGCGCCTTCTCCGGCAAGGATCCCACCAAGGTCGACCGGTCGGCCGCCTATGCCGCCCGCTATCTCGCCAAGAATGTCGTGGCCGCCGGCCTGGCGGAGCGGTGCACCATCCAGCTGAGCTATGCGATCGGCGTGTCGCAGCCGCTGTCGGTCTATCTCGACTTTCACGACACCAGCGCGGTGTCGGAGGACCAGGTGGCGCTGGTGCTGCGCGAGTTGATGGACCTGAGCCCGCGCGGCATCCGCGAGCATCTGGCTCTCAGCCGGCCGATCTATGCGCGCACGGCGGCCTATGGCCATTTCGGCCGGACGCCGGACCCCGATGGCGGCTTTTCCTGGGAACGGCTCGACCTTGTCGAGGCGTTGAAGGCCCGTCTCGGCTGACCCCGTGCTCGCTTCCGGTGAGTGACGACCTTCCGCCCGACGCGACCGGCCCGCGCTTCTACGGCCGGCGGCACGGGCGCAGGCTGCGGGCCGGACGGGCGCGTCTGCTGGAAACGCTGTTGCCGGCACTCAGCGTCGGGATCCCGGCGGCGGGCGGGGATCTCGACTTGCCACCTCTGTTCCCGCGGCCGATGGCCGGCTACGCGCTGGAGATCGGCTTCGGGGCCGGTGAGCACCTGGCCTGGCAGGCGCGCGCCAATCCGGACATCGGGTTTCTCGGCTGCGAGCCTTTCGTCAACGGCATCACCACGCTGCTGGCCGAGGTCGAAACGCACGGCCTCGACAATATCCGCATCTTCCCGGACGACGCCCGGCTCATCCTGCCGGCCCTGCCCACCGCCGGGATGGGCCGCTGCTTCATCCTCTTCCCCGACCCCTGGCCAAAACGGCGCCATCGCGACCGGCGCATCGTCAACCCGTCGGTGCTCGATGAGATAGCCCGGATACTTGCCGACGGCGGAGCGCTGCGCCTGGCCAGTGACCACCCGGTGATGGTCGACGGCATGCTGATGCATGGCCGGGCGCATCCGGCCTTTGTCTGGGAGGCGGAGCGGGCGGCCGATTGGCGGCAGCGGCCGGCCGACTGGCCGCCGACCCGCTACGAGGCCAAAGCGTTGCACGGCCGGCCGGTCTTCCTGACCTTTCGCCGCATTGTCAGGCAGCAGGGCTGATGCCCGACCCGGGAACGGCAAGAAGCAGCCGACGCTCGTTCAGCATACGCCGGCATGTCGGTTAACACAGGGCCGAGCTGGATAGAAATATTCCTTAAAAATTCCACTCCATACCACAATGCAGACAGGGAGATATCGGCGACAGTATTCCGTTGGAAAGGGCTGACTCTATACCGATCTGTACGAAAGTATGGCATCTCCAGATTTTTACGAAATATTTACATCGGAAATTGTTTCATCCAGTGGTCCAACGAATGATAACAGTCTGCGACCTCTGTCGGTTATACCAGGCCATGACCATCAATACATCAGCCATCCACCGGCCGCGGCACCGCCCGGCCAGCGACCCGATGCTCTGCTTTCATCCGGCTGCGGATACGGCCGGGCTCTGCAACCCCGTTGCGCTCGCCCAAAGTCGACGGAAGCGCGCATGGGTCGAGGGTCTGATCCTCCTCGCATTTTTCCTTTTGGCCCTTTACGTTCTGATCGACAATCACGTCTTGACGCTGTTCGTTCATTGGAGTGCGCATCACGAGCACCATGCCGTCGATAGTATCGTAGTGGGATCTCTGCTCGGATCGGTTTTCCTTCTGGCTTTTACGGTTCGGCGAGCCGCTGATCTTCGCGCGACGGTGCGGGACATGGAAGCGGTCAGCCTGCATCAAGAGCTGACCCTGTGCCGGCTCAAAGATGCGATCGAAGTGATTGATGCGGGTTTTGCTCTCTGGGATGCCGAAGACCGGGTGATTCTCAGCAACAGCCGCTATAAGTGCATGTTCTCGGAGATTGACGACTTGATTTTGCAGGGAGCCGCCTTTGAAACGATCTTGGACAGGCATTACAGGCAGCTGCAGTTGAAATACCCGGGCGTTGATCTGACCGAAGGCCGGGCCGAGCGGCTTCGTGCGCATCGCGAATGCGGGACGGCAGTCGTACGGATGCCTGATGGCACCTGGCTGCAATGCGACGATCGCCGCACCTCCGAAGGCGGCCGGGTCAGCCTGCGAACGAACATTACGCTTATGAAGCAACGAGAGGAGGATCTTGTCGCATTAGCCCGGGATGCCGAATATCAGGCTGTCGACCTGGCGCGGATGGCGGAAGACCTGGGCCAGGCCTTGCAACGCGAAAAGCAGGCAACTTTGGAAGCGGAAAGCGCCAATACAGCGAAGTCGCGCTTTCTGGCAACCATGAGTCACGAGCTACGGACGCCGTTGAATGCCATTATCGGCTTTGCGGAGATCATCAAGGACCACGTCCTGGGCAATGCCATGTCCGACCGCTATTTCGATTATGCGGCTGACATTCATAGCAGCGGCACGCACCTCCTGAATATTATCAATACGATCCTGGACCTGTCGAAGGTGGAAGCCGGCAGCCTCAATCTCGATCGAACCATGGTCGACCTCCCGCAAATGATCAATCGCTGCTGCAAGCTGGTCAGCAGCGCAGCCGAGGCCAAAGAGATATCCATCACAGTGAGGGACCTGCAGGCAACGCCATTCGTCTATGCCGATGCACAAAGTCTGCGCCAGATTTTGCTTAATGTTTTTTCCAACGCGATCAAGTTCACGCCCATGAATGGCCGGGTCGGGATCGCGGCGGAGCCGTCGGACGGGGGATGGGTGGTCATCCGGATCAGCGACACCGGCCCCGGGATACCGGAAAGCGAGATTCCCAGGCTGTTTGAGCCGTTTGAGCGCATGGAAGATGACCATGCCGGCGAGGCCAGTGGAACGGGCCTGGGTCTGCCGATCGTTCGCAGGCTTATGGAGCTGCATGGGGGCACGGCCGACTTGGAAAGCACGCTTGCGGTCGGGACGACCGTCGTGCTGCGGTTTCCGGGGCCGCGCGCAGACCCCGCCGCGGCCGGGCCTGTGATCGCGGACCCGCAAAAAACCGTCTGAATTGGTGCCTGGCCGCGCGAGTGCCGCAAAACCGGTCAAAGCTGTTGCGACGGGCCGGGCTGTGGCTATATTGATTGTGTCATCCTGAATAGGTGGTGCGGCCTTGAAATCTGGCCGCGGCACCCGCAACGAGGGTGGGCCGCGGCCCGCCCTTTTTGTTAGGCGGACGGCGCCGGCGGGCGCCAGACGAGGACGATGGGACCGGGCGAGCTGATCGAGCGATTGGAAGAAATTTTGACGCCGTCTTTGGAAGACATGGGCTACGAACTGGTCCGCATTCACCATTCCGGCGGCCAGCGGCCGGTCATCCAGATCATGTGCGAACGCCGTGACAGAGCCGGCATGACCGTCGACGATTGCGCCGATATCAGCCGCACGGTGTCGGCCCTTCTCGATGTCGCCGACCCGATTCCCGGCGAGTATTTTCTTGAGGTGTCGTCGCCCGGGATCGACCGCCCGCTGACCCGGCGCGGCGATTTCGAGCGTTTCGCCGGTTTCGAGGCCAAGGTGGAGACGAAATCGCTGGTCAGCGGCCGCCGCCGCTTCCGCGGCCGCCTTCTCGGTCTGGAGGGCGACGACGTCCGCATGGCGGTCGAAGAGGACGGCCGGTCGGCGACCGTCGCGCTGCCGTTCCATGAAATCCGCAAGGCCAAGCTGGTCCTTACCGACGATCTCGTCGCCGCATCCTTGCGCGACGAGGCGGGCGGGGACGGCGCCGCCTCGCCGGCCGGTGGCCATTGACCATCTCAGAGTGCATGCCATGGAAATTCTGCAAGTCGCCGATGCGGTCGCGCGCGAGAAGAACATCGACAGGGAAGAAGTGCTGGCCGCCATGGAGCAGGCGATCCAAAAGGCGGGCCGGTCGCGCTACGGCCAGGAGCACGATATCCGCGCGCACATCGATACGAAGAGCGGCGACATCTCGCTCGCCCGCTATCGCGAAGTGACGGAGGAGGTCGAGGACGACGCGACCCAGATATCCGTGGCGGACGCGCAGGCGAGGCAGCCCGGACTCGGCGTCGGCGACTTTCTCATCGATCCGCTGCCGCCGATCGATTTCGGCCGCATCGCCGCGCAGACAGCGAAACAGGTGATCGTGCAGAAAGTGCGCGAGGCCGAACGCAAGCGGCAATACGAAGAGTACAAGGATCGCGTCAGCGAGGTGATCAACGGTCTGGTCAAGCGCGTCGAGTATGGCAATGTGACGGTCGACCTCGGCCGGGCTGAGG
This sequence comes from Alphaproteobacteria bacterium, assembly GCA_009909005.1. Classification (GTDB taxonomy): domain Bacteria; phylum Pseudomonadota; class Alphaproteobacteria; order DSM-16000; family Inquilinaceae; genus JAAAOG01. Next base: position 20,636 of record JAAAOG010000026.1, read on the forward strand.
CCGTGCTACGGCGCGACGAGGTCTTGCCGCGCGAGCATTTCAAGGTGGGCGACCGCGTGCGGGCCTATATCTACGATGTCCGGCAGGAGCCGCGCGGCCCGCAGATTTTTCTGTCGCGCAGCCATCCGCAATTCATGGCAAAGCTCTTTGCCATGGAAGTTCCCGAGATCTACGATGGTATTATCGAGATCAAGGCCGTCGCGCGCGACCCCGGCAGCCGCGCGAAGATTGCCGTGGTCTCTTATGACAGCTCGATCGATCCGGTCGGCGCCTGCGTCGGCATGCGCGGCAGCCGCGTTCAGGCCGTTGTCGGTGAGTTGCAGGGCGAGAAGATCGACATCATTCCCTGGTCCCAGGACCCGGCGACGTTCGTCGTCAACGCCCTGGCGCCGGCGGAGGTCAGCAAGGTTGTGCTCGACGACGAGCAAAACCGTATTGAGGTGGTGGTGCCCGACGAACAGCTCTCCCTGGCCATCGGCCGTCGCGGTCAGAATGTCCGGCTCGCATCGATGCTGACCGGATGGGACATCGACATCCTTACCGAGGCGGAAGAATCGGAGCGGCGGTCGGAAGAGCTTAACCAGCGCAGCCGGCTGTTCATGGAGGCGCTCGACGTCGACGATGTGATCGCCCATCTTCTCGTCGCAGAGGGGTTTACCCGGCTGGAAGAAATCGCCTATGTCGCGGTCGATGAATTGACCGAAATCGAAGGCTTCGATACCGACATCGCCCAGGAACTGCAGGATCGCGCCGCCGCCTGGCTGGACGAGCAGAACCGGCTGAGCACGGAAAAGTTCCAGGCGCTCGGTGTCGAGGAAGCTTTGACGGAGATCGAACCGCTGACGCCACCCATGCTGGTCAAGCTGGGCGAGAACGGCATCAAGACCCTGGACGACCTTGCCGACCTGGCGAGCGACGAACTCATCGAAATCGTCGGCAAGGATGCGCTGACGGAGGAGGAGGCGAACGGCGTGATCATGGCTGCCCGGGCGCACTGGTTTGAAGACGACGACGGCGCGGGCGCGGGCGGGGACGGCTCCGGGGAGCCGGCCGTCGCCGCCGAAGAGCCCGCAGCCCGGCCATGAGACCGACTGACCGGATAGGGAACGCTTCGAGTCGCCAGGATGAAGCCAGACGCGCGCATCGATTCCCCGAGAACGGGGGAGATACCGTCCACCCGGGCACACCAGGGCCCGGGCATGGGGTCGGCTGCGTCTGCCCGGTCTGCCGGCGCGGCGGATAATCCGGATCAGGGACCCACACGCCGCTGCGTCGTCACGCGCCGGGTGCTGTCGAAGGGCCGCCTCATTCGCTTTGTCGTGTCGCCGGACGGTGTCCTGACGCCGGACCTTTCGGAAAAGCTGCCGGGACGGGGTTATTGGGTCTCAGCCGACCGCGCCGTGCTTGAGCGTGCGCTCACCAAAGGTTATTTCTCTCGGGCTGCGAAGGTCACTGTGCGCGCTCCCGATGGTCTGCTGGACCATCTGGTGGCGGCGCTCGGGGAGCGGTGCCGCAACACAGTGGAACTGGCCCGGCGCGCCGGGCAGGCCGTGTCCGGCTTTGAGAAGGTTCGGGCATGGGCACTCTCGGGTCGGGCGGCCGTTCTGGTCACGGCCTCGGACGGTGCCGAGAACGGCCGGAAGAAGCTCGAAGGGCTGGCCGCCGGCCGACCGCTGGTGGTCTGTCTCGACTCCGCGGCCCTCTCCACGGCATTCGGCCGCGGCCCTGTTATTCATGCGGCGTTGGCCGGCGGCGCGCTGGCCGAACGCCTCGTAACGGAAGCCGGCCGCCTCTCCGGTCTGACTTCGCCTCGTGCGGGGCCGTCAGAGGATACGCCGAAACGGAAACCACCGCAGCGCTTGAAGACCGGCGGGTCGATTACGGACGAGAATGACGGATAGCAAGGATACGGATCGCAAGACTTTGAGCCTCGGAACTCGGGGCCGCTTGACGCTCGGCAAGCCCGGCGAGCCTGGCGCGCAGCAGGTGCGCCAGAGCTTTTCGCATGGCCGGTCGAAGACCGTGCAGGTCGAGGTCAAGCGCAAACGCCATGTCGAACATGGCGGTGCCGGGCTTGCCGATGGCGGGGCTGCCGCGCGGATGGCGGCGGAGGGCACGCCCAACAAGGTCAGCGTCAAGGCGCGTGGCCGCGGCGGCGCGACTCGCACCCTGACCAAGGCGGAGCGCGATGCGCGCGAACGCGCCTTGAAGACGGCGCGGATGGAAGAGGAAGAGGCCCGGCGCGCCCCACCGATCGGTGATGTGGCGGTCCTGGAGGAGGAGCGGCTTCCCGAAGAGGTGGAAGAGCCGGTCGTCCTCGACGCCGAGACCCTGCGCGCGCGCGAAATGGAAGAGCTGCGCAAGATTGAAGAAGACGCGCAGCGCAAGGTCGAGGAAGAGCGCCAGCGCCTCGAGCAGGCGGAGCGGCAGCGGCACGAGGAAGAGGCGAAGCGGCGCGACGCCGAGACCGAAAAGAAAAAGGCGCAGCAGGACGAGGTCACGCGGCGCAAGGTGGCCGACCGGGCCGGCCAGGCTGCCGCGGCAAAGGTCGGCGAAAGGCCGGGCGCGCCGGGGCATGCGGCCGCTCCCGCCGCCCGCCCCGAGGGACCCGTTCAGGCGCGTGGCCCCGGCAGGGGCCCGGGAGAAGATACCGAGGACCAGACCGCCAAGGCACGCAAGGGCAAGGGCGATGCCAAGAAGGCGGCCGCACCGAGCCGTGCCAAGAGCGGCCAGTCCCGGCGCCGGTCCGGCAAGATGACGGTTTCGCAGGCCCTGAGCGACGAGGGGACGGAACGGACCCGCAGCCTCGCCTCTGTGAGACGCCAGCGTGAACGCGAGCGTCTGGCGCAACTCGCCGCCCAGCAGGCCCAGGACAAGGTCATCCGCGAGGTGGTGGTTCCCGAAACCCTGACCGTCCAGGAACTCGCCAACCGCATGGCCGAGCGCAGCGCCGACGTCATCAAGGCGCTGATGCGCATGGGCGTGATGGCGACCATCAATCAGGTGATCGATGCCGATACGGCCGAACTGCTCGTGTCGGAATTCGGGCACAAGATCAAACGCGTGTCGGAATCGGATGTGCTGATCGGGCTCAAAGGCGAACGGGACGAAAACATCGCGCTGCAGCCCCGCCCGCCTGTCGTCACGATCATGGGGCATGTCGACCACGGCAAGACCTCGCTGCTGGACGCCATGCGCCAGACGGACGTGGCAGCGAAGGAGGCCGGCGGCATCACCCAGCATATCGGCGCCTATCAGGTGGTGCTGCAGTCCGGCGAGCGGATTACGTTCATCGATACGCCGGGTCACGCCGCGTTCACCGCCATGCGGGCACGCGGCGCCAACACCACCGACATCGTGATTCTGGTGGTGGCGGCCGATGACGGCGTCATGCCCCAGACCGTCGAGGCCATTCGCCACGCCAAGGCGGCGGCAGTCCCGATCATCGTGGCGATCAACAAGGTCGATCTGCCGGACGCGAATATCGAGCGTATCCGCAATGAGCTGCTGCAGTACGAGGTGGTGGCCGAGGAGCTGGGCGGCGACGTTCAGATGGTCGAAGTGTCGGCCAAGGCGAAGACCGGCCTTGCGGACCTGCAGGAAGCGATTCTGCTTCAGTCCGAGGTGCTGGAGCTGACCGCCAACCCCGAACGCGCCGCCGAAGGCGTCGTGATTGAGGCGAAGCTGGAGCGCGGCCGCGGCCCGGTCGCCACGATCCTCGTCCAGCGCGGGACGCTCCGGGTCGGCGATGTCTTCGTCACCGGCAGCGAATGGGGCCGGGTGCGGGCGTTGATCAACGACCGCGGCGAACAGATGAAGGCCGCCGAACCCGGCCGCCCGGTGGAGGTGTTGGGGCTGGACGGGGCGCCGCAGGCGGGCGATGACTTCGTCGTCGTCGACAGCGAACAGCGGGCCCGTGACGTCAAGGCGTTCCGCGAGCGGAAGAAGCGCGAAGCCTCGCAGGTTGCCACCGCCCGCGGCTCGCTGGAGGAGATGTTCCAGCAGATCAAGAAGGGTGCGGCGAAGGAACTGCCGATCGTCATCAAGGGCGACGTGCAGGGATCGATCGAGGCGATCGCCGCCAGTCTGGAGAAGCTGACCGAGGCGAACGAAGAAGTGGCGGTCCGGGTGCTGCATGCCGGTGTCGGCGGCATCAACGAAAGCGACATCACCCTGGCGGCGGCCACGCAGGCCATCGTCATCGGCTTCAATGTCCGCGCCAATCCCCAGGCGCGGGAACTCGCCAAACGCGACAGTATCGAGATTCGCTATTACAGCATCATCTACGATGTCATCGACGACATCAGGCAGACCCTCACCGGCCTGCTGGCACCGGGCGTGCGGGAGACCTTCCTGGGCAATGCCCAGATTCGCGAGGTCTTCAACATCACCAAGGTCGGCAAGGTGGCCGGCTGCATGGTGGTCGAAGGGGTCGTCAAACGCGGCGCCAAGGTCCGTCTGCTGCGCGACGATGTCGTCGTGCACGAGGGGACGCTGAAGACGCTGAAGCGCTTCAAGGACGAGGTCCGCGAAGTCCGCGAAGGCTTCGAATGCGGCATGGCCTTCGAGAACTATGAGGACATCCGGGCCGGCGACCTTGTCGAGGCCTTCGAGGTCGAAGAGGTCGCCCGGGCCCTGTAGCCGGGTGGTCGCTGAAAGGCAGCGCGGGGCCTGTCCGTCATGCTTGGCTAGGCGCTGCGGGCCTGCGGCTCTGACGGGGCGGCAGATGAAGAGGACCGGCGGACGCGGGCGGCGGGAAGGACGAGTCGCGCCTCCGTGCCGCACCCCGGACGGCTGTCCAACTCCAGCCTGCCGCCATGGATCTCGATCAGCGATTTGACCAGGGTCAGGCCCAGCCCGGTGCCGCGCTCCGGGCTGCGTCGGCCGGCCCAGCCCTGCTGGAACGGTTTGACAACAATCTCCAGGTCCTCGGGCGAGATGCCCATGCCCGTATCGGAGACCGCCAGGGCCAGGGCGCCGTCCGGCAAGCCCTGCGCGGTGACGGCGATATGCCCGCCCTGCGGCGTGAACTTGACGGCGTTGGACAACAGGTTGACCAGCATCTGTTTGAGCGCCCGGCTATCGGCCTCTACCGCCTGGTAAGCCGGATGCAGATCGGTGGTCAGTATAATGCCCTTGCTGGTGGCGCGTTCCCGGACCAGCGCCAGGCTGGCCTCCACGGCCTCGGCGATAACGATCTCCTCGAAAGATAGCTGAAGCCGGCCGGCCTCGATTGTGGACAGGTCGAGGAGGTCGTTGATCAGCGCCAGAAGATGCTGGCCGCTGTAATGGATGTCGCGTGCATAGTCCTCGTAATGCGGGTCGCCGAGCGGGCCGAACAGCTTGTGCGTCATCACCTCCGAAAAGCCGTTGATCGCGTTGAGCGGCGTGCGCAGTTCATGCGCCATGATCGCCACAAACTCCGATTTGGCGCGATTGGCCTGGTCGGCCTGTTCCCAGGCGCGGCGGAGCTCCTGCTCCTTCTGCCGCCATTGCGTCACGTCGCGGGAGAAGATGGCGGCGCGGCCGATCGGGCCGGCGGCATCGGTGGCGGGGACGATGATATGGTCGAAGGTCCGGCCGAGCCGCTCATCCTGGAAGCGGACCGCGGTCCCGGTGTCGATCGCCTCTTCGAGCCTGGCGCGGCGCGAGGCGGCAATGCCGGAGGGCAGCCAATCGAACGGATTGCCGCCGACACAGGCGTCGACGCTCCGCCCCAGGCGGTTCGCCGCCTGGCTGTTCAGCTGCAGGCAGGTACCGTCGCGCTCCAGCACCAGCATGGCTTCCGGGCTGGCTTCGATCAGTGCGCTGAGATGGGCCTCGGTGTCGCGCAGGGTCCCGGTGGCCCGCGCGACACTGCGCCGCAAAGTCCAGATGAGCCCGGCGAGGACGAGCGCGAGACCGCTCATCGCCAGGCCGCCGAATTGCAGCCAGGACAGCCAGGCCTCGCGCCGCCGGTTCTCAAAGGCCTCAGGGTCGAAGAAGACGCCCGCGGGATCGACGGCGATCCCGGCCCCACCGCCGCCGATCAGGCCGGCATCGACCATCAGCTCGTGCATGCGCCGCCAGCGCTGCGGATTGACATGGCCGATCTCGACCGCCTCGCCGAACGGCTCGACCAGCCGCGTGACCGGGCCGACCTGGAAGTCCAGAAAGGCGCGGTAGTCGTCGATCGGAAAGGCCGGGTCATAGGTCTCGGCGATCCGCGCGACGATCTCGCGCGGATTATCGAGTGCATAGTGCCAGCCGCGCAGGCTGGCGGTGACGAAGCGGTCGATCAGCGCCGGATTGGCTTCGGCGAAGGCACGCGTGGTGAACAGGGAATCGCCGTAGAAATCGATGCCGTAGGTGCGCGGCGACAGGGTCTTGAGATCGAGCCCGCGGCGCATGGCATCGTAGAGCGTGCCGATCGAATAGCCGGGCATGACATCCACCCGGCCGGCCGCGAGGTCGGCAAGATAGCCGTCGCGAATGGAAAACGGGGCGGGGGCGATGAGGTCCGGAGCGATGCCTTCGGCTGCCAACATCACCTGGAATTCGACATCGACCAGGTCGCCGGTGCGGCGCACCACCCGGAGATCTGGGAGGTCGGCCAGTGTCTCAAGCCGGGTATCGGCGCGGGCGAAGAATGTCACGGCGCTGTGCTGGAACAGGCTGGCGAGCACCACCAGGTCCGCGCCCTGAGCGCGCGCCAGCAGAATGTCGGCGGCACCGATACCGACTTGCGCCCGGCCGCTCTCGACAGCTTCGGTGACATTGATCAGCCGGCCGTCGGCGGCAAATGCCGGACGCAGCTCCACCGCCAGCCCGGCCTCCTCATAGAAGCCCTGCCATTGTGCCGCATAGAAGCCGGCGAACTGGAATTGATGGTCCCAGCGCAGCTGCAGCACCAGCGGATGCTCATCCGCAGCGGAAGTCGAGGGAAGGAGAGCCAGGAAACCAAGGGCACATGCCAGCCACTGCCGCAGCCGGCGCCAGCCTTGGCCCCGGCGCGCGCGCACGACAGAGGCAAGAGGGGGCAGCAATCTTATGCCTCCTGAGTAACGTCGGCAGTTTATACCATGACGCGTATAGTCATGCTATGCACTTGTGGCGTCGAAGGCATGCCGGAGGACGGCTTGCCTGCATCCCTTGACCCGGCAAGCGCCGGCACTTAGTCACCCGAGAGGGGTTCTCTGTCGGGCGAGGGAGAGGCGATGCCCGTGACCGTAAGCATGAGGGTTAACGGCACGGCGTTGACCCGGGAGGTCGAGCCGCACACGCTGCTCGTCCGGTTCCTCCGGGAGTCTCTCGGCCTGACCGGCACCCATGTGGGCTGCGACACCAGCCAGTGCGGAGCGTGTGTTGTTCATGTCGACGGCCTGTCGGTGAAAAGCTGCACCATGCTGGCCGTCCAGGCCGATGGGGCCGAGATCCTGACCATCGAAGGCCTGGCGGCGACGGACGGCACCTTGCACCCGGTCCAGGCCGCCTTTCGCGAGCATCACGGCCTGCAATGCGGCTATTGCACGCCGGGCATGGTGATGAGCGCGGTCGACCTGCTGCGCGTCAACCCGGACCCGGACGAGGCCGAGATCCGCCACTGGCTGGAGGGCAATCTCTGCCGCTGCACCGGCTATCACGGCATTGTGACGGCCGTACTGGACGCGGCGGCGCGGTTGCGCGCCACGCCCCGGACGCCCGGTGAGAGCGCTGTCTGAATGAGGCGGACAGACCTGCACCGGTCCGGTGTCAGGAGGTAGAGGAATGTACGCGTTCGACTATTGCCGGGTCGCTGCGGCGGACGAAGCCATACGCGCGTTGCGGGAGGCGGAGGACGGCAGCTTTCTGGCCGGCGGCATGACGCTGATCCCGATCCTCAAGCAGCGTCTGGCCCGGCCCACCGTGCTCATCGACCTGTCGGGGATCGTCGTCCTGGGCGGCATCGGCGAAGACGAGCAGGGCCTTATCCTCGGCGCGCTGGCCACCCATGCCGAGGTCGCCGCCTCACCGCTGGTCCGGCGGGTGATCCCCGGGCTCGCCGAGATGGCAGCCGGCATCGGCGACCCGCAGGTTCGCCATCGCGGCACGCTGGGCGGCTCGCTTGCCAACAACGACCCGGTGGCCGACTATCCCGCCGCCATGCTGGCGCTGGATGCGACCATCCGCACCGACCGCCGCGCCATCGCCGCCGACGATTTCTTTACGGGGCTGTTCGAGACGGCGCTGGCGCCCGACGAGCTGATCATGGCGGTGCATGTGCCGGTGCCCGACCTCTTCGCCTATCGCAAATTCCCCAACCCGGCCAGCCGCTATGCCATGGCCGGAGTGGCTGTCGCGGTGACCGGCAAGGGCGTCCGGGTGGCGGTCACCGGTGCCGGCCTCTCCGGCGTCTTCCGCATGACCGCGATGGAGGAGGCTTTGGCCGCCGATTTCCGCCCTGAAGCGCTGGACGCCGTGCCGGTGCCGGCCGGGCAGATGAACGAAGACCTGCACGGCTCCGCCGCCTATCGCGCCCATCTGGTCACGGTCATGGCCAAGAGGGCTCTGGCCGCCGCCCGGTAGGGAACAAGGGCCGCGGGCCTCATCTCATTCCCGGGCAAGCGGAAATCACGGAGTGCCGACAGCGTTGGCCTGGATGCCGGTTGTCACGGCGATGACCGTTCTGTCGGGTGCTCAATCCGTCATGGCCGGGGCGACGAGCCCCATATCTTCGAGCTGGCCGATGGTGCGGCGCAGGCTGTCGCCGGTTTCGGCCGGCAGGTCGCGGGTGCGGCAGAAATCGGCGATCGCCGCGTCGAGCGGGCGGGCGCCGTCGAGCCCGCCGACAAAATCGGCGACCTCGTGCGAGTGAATGAAGTACAGGCGGCGATTGTCGTAGCGGTAGACCAGCGCGCCGAAGCGCTCCGGCCGCAGGGCCACGCCCTCGGCCAGTTTGTAGGGGGCCAGCCGGTAGGGGGCCGTTTCGGTCATTTCAGCATTCTCCCGGCATCGACATTGAGCATTTGCCCGGTGACGTAGCGGGCATCGTCGGAGGCGAGCCACAGGGCGGCATTGGCGACATCGGCGGCGTCGATCAGCTTTACGGGCAGGGCGTGGCTCAGCACGATGAAGTCGACCAGGGCGCTGGTCTCCATCGAGGCGGCACTGGCCATGCCGGTGATGATGTCGGTGTCGACGGCGGTCGGGTGGAGGGTGTTGACGGTGATGCTGTGCTCGGACAGTTCGTGCGCCAGCGACTTGGCCAGGCCGACGACCCCCCATTTCGAGGCGCAGTAGTGGGACATGCCGGGCTCGCCGCGCAGTCCGGCAACCGAGGAGGTCATGATGATCCGCCCGCCCTTTTTGCGGGCCAGCATGTGCGGCACGACATATTTCGCCGCCAGCCAATAGCCCTTCAGGTTGACATCGATCATGATGTCCCACCACTCCTCGGTGATGTCCCAGCTCAGGGCCATGTCGGCGATGCCGGCATTGCAGACGAGGATGTCGATATGGCCGAACTCGGCGATGGTCTCGTTGACGGCTGCTTCCATTTCGGCCGCGACCCGGACATCGGCTTCGATGTCGAGGCAGCGCCGGCCGAGCTGCCGGACGAGCCCGGCCGTCTCGTCGAGGTCTTCGCGATTGGCCAGCTTGTAGCGGGGATAGGAGAGAGTCCGGCAGATATCGATCACGGCGATATCCGCCCCCTCGCGCGCCATGGTGACGGCATGCGCCCGGCCCTGGCCGCGCGCCCCGCCGGTAATCAGGGCCGTTTTTCCCTCAAGCTTGCCCATCGTGATGCCCTCATGGAGCGTCGGCCTCCGGCCGACGGCGGCGGCGGAACGCCCCTATGGAGCGTCGGCCTCCGGCCGACGTCGGCGGCGGGACGCCGCCGCTCCGGGCAATCCATGCTGCCCACGGGTCGCATGGATTGCCGTGTCGGCCGTTGTCTCAATGCCGTGCCTCAATAGACCCCGCACATGCCGTCAATGCTGACCTCTTCGATCACCACGTCGTCGAGGATCTGCGGCTTGCCGCCGGCCGGTTCGTCTTGCTTCAAGGCGACCGGTTCGGGTGTCGCGACGATCGGCTCGGGTTGCATGACGGTGGCATCCTGGCCAGTGATTTCCGTGTACATGAGTAGCGTTCTCCTCTTTATTTGAGATTGTTTCAGAGTCTACCATAAGATTCGGCGGGATTCACGAACTCTTTTTCGACAGGCCGGAGATTTTCTTTATCGTACCGCCGCGACTCAAGGCCGCCAGCGCAGCGCCGGCAGCAGCGGCCGCCAGCGCCGCCACGCCAGGCAGCCGCGCCACACACCCCATTGATAGGCCGCCATCTCCAGCCAGAACAGACCGGCAAAGGCCGGCAGCGACACGCCCGGCCGCAGCCGGCGATGGTCGGCGACGGGCGGGACGAGCATCAGCAAGCCGACGACCGGCAGCAGCGGCAGCCAGACCAGGCCGAGGAGCAGCAGTGGCACGCCGTAGTAGCGGGTGACATCGCGGCCAAGATGGTAGAGCCCGGCGCCATGCCCGCGCAGCATCGCCGCGGCGAGCGGTCGGAGGGGCACCGACAGTCCCAGACCTCGCAGCCGCCGGGCCTTGCCGGCCAGCTCCGCGCCGACCAAGGTCAGGGCCAGGGCAATCAGCGCCAGGGCGGCCGGCCAGAAGACGGGGACGACGGCCAGGGCAATCAGCCCCGCCAGCCCGGCCCGCGGCAGGTATTGGATGCGCCCGGCCTCGGGATGGCGCTCCTGCAGCGCGGCCTCCGACGATCCGTAATCGGCGCGGCGGGCGAGCAGCGCGCCGAGCCTCACCCGGTGGTCGTGGGTGATGGCGCCGGCCGGGACGTAGCGGGCCCGGCCACCCGCCTGGAGGAGCCGCCAGACGAAGTCGACATCCTCGCCGACCCGCATGTCGCGGGCGAAGCCGCCGCCGGCGAGCAGCGCATCCCGGCGGACCAGGAGATTGCAGGTCGGCAGATAGGCGACGGCCTCGCGCGGGCCGACGGTGCTGCCGGTGGCGCCCATGTCGAGCGGCGAGCGGACGGCCTCGAAACGGGCGACGGCGCCGTCGGGCGGCGGTGCCGCGACCCGGCCGCCGACCGCCGCCGTCTCCGGGTCGTCGAACCAGGGCACCAGATCGCGCAGCCAGGCCGGACCGGCTAGACAGTCATTGTCGGTGAAGGCGAGCAGCGCGCCGGTCGCCTCGGCGGCGGCGAGGTTGCGGGCGGCCGACTGGCCGACATTCCGGTCCAGCCGCATCAGCCGTACCGGCAGCCCGGCCAGGGCGGAAGCCAGCGGCGGCTCGCTGGCATCGTCGACCACGATAATCTCGACCTCGCCCGGATAGTCGAGCCCGAGGAGCGATAGAATGCAGTCGCGGGTCCCCGCCGGTCGGCCATGCGCAGCGACAATCACCGAGACCGAGGGCCAGGCCGCCGGTGCGGGCGGCGCGCGCTCGACCAGCCGGCGTCCGGCCAGCCCGTCGAGAAACGCGGCGGCATCCACGGGAGACAGGTCGGGCACGGCCCGGGCGATGTCCGCGGCGCTCCGGCCGTCGTCCGTCGACAGGGCCGAGACAAGCGCCAGTCCGATGGGGTTGAGCCGCAGCGCCACCAGCGGCCGCGCCGAAAACAGGAGGCCGCCGCTCTCCTGGCGGACGATCTCCAGTCCCGCAGCCAGGCGATAGCGCTCCCCGGGCGTTGCCCTGTCCGCAACACAGCGGTCCAGTGTCGCGACGGCCGTCATGACGCCACCTTTCGCGGCGCGGTCGCCGCACCGTCCAGCCTCTGCCGGCCGCTGGCGGTCTGAGCCGCCAGATAGCGCCGGCCGCGGCCGGCCTCGGCACCGGTGGGATTGCCGAGGATCCCGGTCGGGGTGACCGCGCGCAGGCCCTCGCGTTCCAGGGCCGCGATCAGGCCCTCGTCATCGCTGCACATGCCTGGAACGGCGCGGTGCATCCGCACCAGGTCGGGCCGCAAAGCGAGCATTTCCGAGGTCTCGCCTTCGCCGGCATGCAGGCCCAGCGCGGAGGCGGGAACGCTTTCGGCGGCGGCGATCGCCAGGACCGCCTCCGACACCGCCGCGCCGCCGCCCAGGACCGCCACCTCGAGCGCCGGCAGCTCGTCTGCCAGCCGGGCGGCCGCGCGATCGAGTGCCGCGGCATTGCCGCCATGCGCGGACAGCAGCACCAGCCGGGCGATGCCCCATCCGGCCAGGCGGCGGGCGCAGTCGACGATCACCGCCGCCAGGGTGTCGTGATCGAGGCCGATCAGGCCGGCAAATCCGCTATGCTCGTCGGAGCAGCCGAAGGGCAGGGCCGGCGCCACCAGCGTGCCGGGCAGACATCCGGCCAGTGCCTCGGCCAGGGCCGTCGCCCGGACCGTGTCGGTCGACAGCGGCAGATGCGGCCCGTGCTGCTCGGTGGCACCCAGCGGCAGAATGACCGTCGTCGCCCCGGCGGCCACGGCGCCGGCGACATCCGGCCAGGTCATGGTCTCCAGCACCCGGCTCATGCGGCGCTTTCCATAAAGCCGTTCTCGTCGAGGAAATCGAGAATGGCGTCCGCCATCTCTTCCGGCGTGCCGTCGATCACCCGCCCGGCCTTGTGGGTCATACCGGCCGAGAGGATCTGCACGGCGCGCTCCTCCGGCGACAGGGCGCTATCGGGAATGAAGATCTCACGCGGCCGCGGATAAGGCGGCATGGCCGCCTGCACCGTCGCCGAGGGGAAGCGCAAATCCATGGACGACAGGCCGAGATCGGGCAGATGGCGCACCGGGATGGCGGCCCGCTTGGCGGCCATGACGCCCGGCAGGCCGGCATAGCGCAGGGCCGCAGTGCCGGGTTCGACCGCCAGGACAGCCGGCAGCACGACGTCGCCCTCCGATCGGGCGCCGCGGGCCAGCCGCCGCTGGACCTGGACCCGGGCCGCCTGGACGTCGAACGCCAGGACGTCGGTGACGACCGGCCAGCCGAGATACTCGGCAAGCAGCGCCGGCACCTCGCCCGAGCCGCCGGCAAGGCTGCGGCTGCCGCAGAGCACCAGGTCCGGCACGCCGTCCATGGCCAGTGCCGCGGCGAGCAGCCGCGCGGTCACCGCCGGGCGCGTCGACGCGCTTCCTTCGTCCCAGAGCCGCAGCACCTCGTCGGCCCCGACCGCCAGGGCGTCGCGGAGCACCCCGTCGGCCTCGGGCGGCCCGACGGTCAGAGCCGCGATGCTGTCGCCGGGTCCGCGCAGTTGCAGCGCCAGTTCCAGCGCGCAGGCATCGGCCGGGTTGAGGATGTGCAAGGTGCGGCTGAAGTCGACGCCCCCGGTGATCGGGTCGACCGAGACGGTCTCCGGATCGGGCAGGCGGGCGAGGCAGACGGCGATACGCATGGGGATCTCCCGGGACCCTTGGTCAAGTCGTTTTGGAGCGTCGGCCTCCGGCCGACATCGGCGGCGGGACGCCGCCGCTCCTGATCGGCGCGTCATGGGAGCGTCGGCCTCCGGCCGACATCGGCGGCGGGACGGCGTCGCTCCTTATCGGCGCGTCATGGGAGCGTCGGCCTCCGGCCGACGTCGGCGGCGGGACGCCGCCGCTCCTTATCGGCGCGTCATGGGAGCGTCGGCCTCCAGCCAACGTCGGCGGCGGGACGCCGCCGCTCCTTATCGGCGCGTCATGGGAGCGTCGGCCTCCAGCCGACGTCGGCGGCGGGACGCCGCCGCTCCTTATCGGCGCGTCATGGGAGCGTCGGCCTCCGGCCGACGTCGGCGGCGGGACGCCGCCGCTCCTTATCGGCGCGTCATGGGAGCGTCGGCCGCCGGCCGACGTCGGCGGCGGGACGCCGCCGCTCCTTATCGGCGCGTCATGGGAGCGTCGGCCTCCGGCCGACGTCGGCGGCGGGACGCCGCCGCTCCTTATCGGCGCGTCATGGGAGCGTCGGCCTCCGGCCGACGTCAGCGGCGGGACGCCGCCGCTCCTTATCGGGGCGTCATGGGAGCGTCGGCCTCCAGCCGACGTCGGCGGCGGGACGCCGCCGCTCCCGGTAATTACGACTCCCGAAAAGTGACGCCGAAGCCGCCCTTGGGATAGGACCATGAGAGTGCGCCCTCCTCGGCACAGACATAGAAACAGGCGCCGCATTCGAAGCAGTTCTCGTAGTTGAAGAGCACGGTCCCGTCGTCCAGGCCGACGAAGAGGCCGGCCGGACAGACGGTGATGCAGGACTTGACCGCACAGCTCCGGCATTTCTCGCCGTCGACGACGATATGCGGCGTGTCGTCGACCCGGAACCGGGCGGTCCGCATCTTCTCTTCATGCGTGGTCATTACCATAGATAGGCCCTCGCGACTTGGAACAGGTCCTGCACGACATGGTGCGGCTTGGCGCCGACCTGGCGCAGGGTCCGCCAATACAGAGGCAGGAGTTTCTGCTTGCGGCTGCCGTCGACACGGAACAGCGATTCCGAGGCGCGGGCCGCCATTTCCGGGTAGACGTTCTGCAGCCGCTCGCCATTCACGAATTTCGGCGCGTGCCGATAGGCGCGGAAATCCGTCAGCACGTGCCGCTCGCGCAGCACGTCCATGTAGAGGGACAGGGTGTAGCGCGAATATTCGCGGCGCTTGCAGGCCTCGACGGCCGTCTGCCCGGCCGCCAGTCCCGACTGCATGGCGTAGTTGATGCCTTCGATATAGAGGCCGGTCGCCAGGCAGAAGCCGGCGGCGTCGCCGGCCACCAGCATGCCGTCGCTGAACAGCTGCGGGAACATGTACCAGCCGGCCTCGGGAATAAGGTGGGCCGAGTATTCCCGCAGCGTCCCGCCGCGCACGAGCGGCGCAATGGCGGGATGGCTCTTGAAGCCCTCCAAAAGGTCGTAGGGCCGCGTCTTTTGCTCGACCAGCGAGGAGAGCTGGCCCAGGACGCCGAGCGACAGGCTGTTCTTGTTGGTATAGAGGAACGCACCGCCATGGACATTGCCGGTGACCGCGCCGACGTACTCCAGCGCCATACCCTCATCGCCCGAGAGCTGGAAGCGCTCGCGGATCGCCGCCTCGTCGAGGCCGATCACCTCCTTGACGCCGAGCGACAGCTCATGGGTGTGGAGGTCGCGCTGCATCCCGGCCTTGCGGGCCAGCCACGAATTCACGCCGTCGCAGGCGATGACGACGTCGCCGCGGATTTCGCCCTCGTCGCGGCGCACCTTGACGCCGACCACCTGGCCGTCCTCGCGGATGACGTCGTCGACGACGGTCGAGCAGAGGAGAAAAGCGCCGGCCGCCTCCGCCTGTTCGGCGAACCAGCGGTCGAATTTCGGCCGCAGGATGGTGAAGCCGTTATAGGGCGGCTCGACATAGCCCGCGGAGGAGGAGCGGAAGTCGAGCGAGATCGAGGTGGTCGGCGAGAGCAGCACGAGGTCGCGGCGGGTGACGTGGCGCTCGACCGGCGCGTCCTCCCACCAGTTCGGGATCAGCTTTTCCAGGATGGCGCTGCCGTAGAAGACGGCGCCGGAGACGTTCTTGGCGCCGGGATATTCGCCGCGCTCGATCAGCAGCACCTTCAGCCCGGCCCGTGCGGTGACCAGGGCGGCGGCGCTGCCGGCCGGCCCGGCGCCGACGATGATGACGTCGAAATTTTCGCTGTCTTTGCTGGCGGTCATCGGTGGCTTTCCATCATCGCGTTGGCCATCAGCCGGCCGCCTGGAGCTCGAGCGCGGCATGCGCCGGCGGCTCGGCAGCCGGCCCGGCCGGCGGCGCCGCCGCCTCCAACGCCTCGAGCTTGCGCAGCAGGATCGGCACGATCTCGTTGAGGTCGCCGACCACGCCCAGGTCGGCCATCTTGAGCAGCGGCGAGGTCCGGTCGGTGTTGACGGCGATGATCACCTCGGCTCCGCCGATGCCGGCGACATGCTGGCCGGCGCCGGAGATGCCGAAGGCGATATAGAGCTTGGGCGCGACGATCTTGCCGGTGGTGCCGATGAATCGGTCGGCCGGCAGCCAGCCCCGGTCGGCGACCACCCGCGTTCCGCCCAGGGTCGCCCCCAGCGCGTCGGCCAGGCTCTGCAGCTGTTCCATGCCGTCCGGCCCGCCGACGCCCAGCCCTCCGGCGACGATCCGCTCCGCGTCGCCCAGGTCGACGGTCTGCGGGTCGGGCGGCAGGGTGCGGAAGGTGCGGTCGCGGAAGCTCGTCGGGTCCAGTTCCGGGATCAGCCGGACGATCTCCGCCCGCGCCGCCGATCGCGGCGCCCCGACGCCGCGGATACCCGGCGCCATCATGAAGGCGACCAGCGTGCCCCGGGCCCAGATCAGCCGCTCGTGCATCTTGCCGTCGTGGCTGAAGCGGTAGGCCTCCGGATAGCCGTCCTGGATGATCTTCGCCCGCGAACAGTTGGTCACCAGCGGCATGCGCCAGCGGGCCGACAGCCGCGGCAGCCAGGCGCGGCCATAGCCGCTGTCGGGCGCGATGATCTGCATCGGCCTGGCCTCGCGGAGCAGCGGCTGCAGCGCCGCCAGCCAGCCGTCGCCGGTGAACTGGTCCAGCGCCTCGTGCTCGACGACGGTCACCTTGTGCGCGCCGTGCGCCGCCAGCCCCTCCGCCAGGTGGGCTATACCGGCCCCGGGCAGAATGGCGTGGACCTCGCCGCCGCGCTCCAGCGCGGTGTCGCGCGCCTCCTCAACGCACTCCAGCGTCGGCGGCGTCAGCTCGCCGTGATCGGTCTCGGCGATGGCACGGAAGAAAGCCACGCGCGGATGCAATC
>JAAAOG010000117.1 GCA_009909005.1 Alphaproteobacteria bacterium
AGCGGCGAAGGGCCGGACCGCGGCGGCGCCGCTGCTGCCGCCGCGACGGAGGCGCCGGCCAATGCTGCGCCGGCCGCCGACCCGCATGGCTGGTCCTCGCTGGTGCCCGAGCTGACCGCCGACGAGATCGATCCCTTCGCTCCCTGGCGCGCGGACGATGAGGCGGATGACGGCGAACCCGACTTCTCCGTGCCGCACTGGGAGGAATTCGCCGCAGAGCCGCCCGAAGACGACAGCGACGAGGTGGAACCGCTGCAGGCCTTGTCCCGGCGCGACCGGTCCGCCGACGACCACGACGCCGACGAGGAGGACGACGCGGACGAGGACGACGAGGACGACGAAAGCGAAGACGACGAGGAGGACGACGACGAGGAGGACGACGGCGACGAAGAGGATGACCACGAAGAGGACGACGACGACGAAGAGGATGACGACGAAGACGATGAGGATGAGGGCGACGAGGGCGACGAGGGCGACGAGGGCGTAGCGGACGAAGGGGCCGAAAGCCCCCGGGCCGGGTCCGGCGCCGCGGACACGGACGGCAACCGGGCGCACCGCGCCCCCCCGGCCGGGGAGGACGAAGGGCCGATCGCCGATGCCGGCGATGCCGGACCGGCGCCCGGCCCCGCCGATGTGACGGCGGCGGAGGCGACGGCCGGCTCTCCCGAGCTGTTCCCGGCCGACGCCCGCGACGACTGGGAGCATTTCCCCGATGCCGCACCGCCGAAGACCCGCAGCAAGCGCCGCGGCCGCCGGCCGGCCGGTCGCAGCGACACCGAGGGCGAAAGCGGCGACGACCTGCCGCATGGCGACCCGCCGACCCGCCGCGCCCGCGGACGCCGCGCCGCGCCTCTGGCAGCCGGGCCGGTCGCCGTCGAGGCTCGGGAAGAGCCGGTGCCCGCCCCCGAGACCGGCAACGATATCGAGACCGTCGGCGGCGAGACCAGCGAGGATTTGGAGCCGCGCCGCTCCAGCCGCCCCCTGCGCAACTACAAGATCCAGGAGGTGATCAAGCGCCGGCAGATCATGCTGGTCCAGGTCACCAAGGAAGAGCGCGGCAACAAGGGCGCGGCGCTGACCACCTACCTGTCGCTGGCCGGGCGCTATTGCGTCCTCATGCCCAACACCGCCCGGGGCGGCGGGGTCAGCCGCAAGATCGCCAATCCCAAGGACCGCAAGCGGATGAAGGCGATCCTCGAGGATTTGCGGGTGCCCGAGGGGATGGCGGTCATCCTGCGCACCGCCGGGCTGGAACGCACCAAGGCCGAGATCCGCCGCGACTTCGAGTATCTGCTGCGCCTGTGGGACTCGATCCGGGAGTTTACGCTGGCCTCGACGGCGCCCTGCGTCATTCACGAAGAGGCCAATCTGATCAAGCGGGCGATCCGCGACCTCTATTCCAAGGATATCGACGAAGTCCTGGTGGCCGGCGACGAAGGCTACCGCACAGCCAAGGACTTCATGAAGATGCTGATGCCGTCGCACGCCAAAAAGGTGCAGCACTACCGCGACAGCGTCCCGCTCTTCTACCGCTACCGGGTCGAGACCCAGATCGACGAGCTGCACAGCCCGATCCTGACGCTGCGCTCGGGCGGCTATATCGTCATCAACCCGACCGAGGCGCTGGTCGCCATCGACGTCAATTCCGGCAAATCGACCCGCGAGCGCAATATCGAGGAGACGGCCTACAAGACCAATCTCGAGGCCGCCGACGAGATCGCCCGGCAGCTGCGGCTGCGCGACCTGGCCGGGCTGATCGTCATCGACTTCATCGACATGGAGGACGACCGCCACAACGCCGCGGTCGAACGCCGGCTGAAGGACGCGATGAAGGTCGACCGGGCCCGCATTCAGCTCGGCCGGATCAGCCCCTTCGGCCTGCTGGAGCTGTCGCGCCAGCGCCTGCGCCCCAGCTTCGCCGAGACGCACTTCCAGATGTGCCCGCACTGCCAGGGCCTGGGCCTGGTGCGCACCATGGGCTCGGCCGCCCTGCATGTGCTGCGGGCGATCGAGGAGGAGGGCCTGTCGCAGCGGGCCAGCGAGATCACCGTCTACGTGCCGGCCGATATCGCGCTCTACATCTTCAATACAAAGCGCGAGACCCTGCGCGAGATCGAGGACCGCTATGGCTTCCGGGTCAATCTCGACCGCGACGAGGCGCTGCTGTCGCCGAACTACCGGCTGGAGCTGACGCGCGAGCGCAGCGAGGACGACGTCCAGGAGGCGCCGATCGATACCGCCCGGCTGATGGCCGAAACCGAGGCGGCGATCGCGGCGGAGGACAAGGACACGCCGGCAGCCGAGAGCGGCAATGGCGAGGACAAGGGCGCGCGCAAGCCGAAGCGCGGCCGCCGTGCCTCGGCCCGCCGCAAGCAGGAGTTCGAGGAGGGCGAGGAGATCCCCTTCGACGCGCCGGACGACGCCCTCGCCGCCGGGGCGGATGCCGAGACCGAGGCCGGGGCGAATGACGAGGGCGAGGAGTCCGGCGACGGCGACAGCGACGACAAGCCGCGCAAGAAGCGACGGCGCGGCAAGCGCGGCGGCCGGCGCCGCGCCGCCCAGAAGGGAGAGAACGGCGAAGCGGCGGCCGGCGAGGACGGCGCGGAAACGGCCGAACCGGGCGAGCCGGCCGAAGACGCCGGCGAAACGGATGCCGGGGAGCCGGTCCCCGCACCGATGCCGGGCGCCGGAGACCTCCCGGCCGCGCCTCTCGCGGCGGCCGGCGACGCCGGGGCGGCGACGGGAGTCGCGCCGGCGCGAGACCCGGCCGAGCCCGGGATTGCGGCAGAGTCCGGGATCCCGGCCCCGGTTGGCGAAGAGCCGGCCGAGCCCTTTACCGTGATGACCGCCGGGTCGGGCGAGAGCGCCATGCTGCCGCCCTGGGAAGCCCCGGACAGCCGCGCCGAGACGGAAGCTCCGGAGGAGCCCGGAGAAACACAGCCGCAGAGTCCCGAGATCGCCGCCCTCGCGGCCACCGACGCGGCCACGGACGCGACCACCGAAATGACGCCGGACGCACCCGAAGCGCAATCGGTCGCGCCGGACTCCCCGGAAGCCCTGTCGGACACACGGCCGCCCGAACCCGACCTGGCCGAGCCTGCCGCAGAACCGCACGAACACGCCGCCGAAGAGCAGCCCGGGGAGCCGCACGGCGACGGCGAGACCGCACCCCCCGGCCCCGCCCCCACCCCGGACTATGAGCGGGTGAACGAGCCGCCGGAAAGGCCGCGGCGCGGCTGGTGGCAGCGCCTGATCGACGGCTAAGGTGTCTGCCGGTCGGGGTGCTCCCCGACCGGCATTGTCCTGAAAGCGGGTGCCAGGCAAAACTTTCGCCCCTATCTTTTGCTTAGCCCCGCGCCAAGGAAAAGATCCTTTGCTAACCCCGCCCGCCACCCCCGGCCGCGCCGGCCGGTTCGTCGACACCACCACCGCCAGCGAGCGGGTTCGCGCCTATTTGCCGCCGCCGCTACCGCCC
Source organism: Alphaproteobacteria bacterium (assembly GCA_009909005.1). Taxonomy (GTDB): domain Bacteria; phylum Pseudomonadota; class Alphaproteobacteria; order DSM-16000; family Inquilinaceae; genus JAAAOG01. Next base: position 3,476 of record JAAAOG010000117.1, read on the forward strand.
GACCCGCCTCTGTCCCTGGCCGACAGTCAGGCCCTGCTGGAAGCCGCCAGCCAGGCGCTCGGCCGCCTCGACGGTCTGGCCGCGGTGCTGCCCGACACCGGCCTGTTCATTTATCTGTATGTCCGCAAGGAAGCGCTGCTCTCCTCGCAGATCGAGGGGACGCAATCCTCGCTGTCCGACCTTCTGCTGTACGAGAGCGACGAGGCGCCGGGCGTCCCTCTCGACGATGTCGCGGAAGTGTCGACTTATATCGCGGCCCTCGACCACGGGCTGGCCCGGCTGCGCGACGGCTTCCCGCTGTCGCTGCGCCTGATCCGGGAAATCCACGCGAAGCTGCTGTCCACCGGCCGGGGCGCCGGCAAGCAGCCCGGCGAGTTCCGGCGCACGCAGAACTGGATCGGCGGCACCCGGCCCGGCAATGCCGATTTCGTCCCACCGCCGCCGGCCGAGATGGCGCAGTGCCTGCACGATCTGGAGGCCTTTCTGCATGCCGATCATCCCCACCTGCCGGTGCTGGTGCGGGCAGCTCTGGCGCATGTGCAGTTCGAGAGCATCCACCCCTTCCTCGACGGCAATGGGCGGCTGGGGCGGCTGCTGATCACCTTGCTGCTCTGCCATGAGGGCGCGCTGACCGCACCGATCCTCTATCTCAGCCTGTACTTCAAGACCCATCGGCAGGCCTATTACGCCCGGCTGCAGGCGGTGCGGGAGACCGGCGACTGGGAGGGCTGGGTGACCTTCTTCCTCGAAGGCGTCCGCGACACGGCCCGCCAGGCCGCCGACAGCGCCCGCCGCATCCTGGCACTGCTGGCCCAAGACCGCGACCGGATCGCGGGGCTCGGGCGCGCCGCCGCCTCGGCACTTCTTTTATTCAAGCACCTGCAGCGCCGGCCGATCCTTTCGGTACCGGGCGCGGCCGCGGCCACCGCCCTGTCACAACCGACCGTGGCGACGGCCATCCGCCATTTGCAGGCACTCGGCATCGTGCGCGAAACCACCGGCCGCCAGCGCCACCGGCTGTACGTGTACGACGCCTATCTCGCCATCCTCAACGAAGGAACAGACCCGCTGCGCCGGTGAGTTTGCGTGATCCAATCAGGCCCGGATGCGCATTCGAAAAGCAACGCCGATGCACCGGGTTCCAATGGGTTAAGCCTCGCGTTAACATCATCCGGACAAGACAAAACCAGTGCGCGTGGAAGACGCTACGATATAACGGAAACGCTATGCCTCGCGCCGAAAATATAAATCATCGCATTTTGCCCTGGGCGCGCGAGACCGCCGGCCTCTCCCTTGAGGAAGCGGCTCGCCGCATCGGGCTGACAACGAGTGCCCGAGCCAGCGCCGAAGAGAAGCTGCTCGCTCTTGAGGAGGGGCGCAAAAAGCCGACCCGCCAGCAGCTCTTGAAGATCGCATCGACCTACCGCCGCCCGCTGACAGCATTTTATGCTTCCGATCCACCGAAGGCCGCCGAGCGCGGCGAGGACTTCAGAACCTTTGCGGCGCCGGTCAGCCGCGAGGATGCGGCGCTGCTCGATGCGCTTTTGAGGGATATTCGCGCGCGGCAGGACATGGTGCGCGCAATCCTTGAGGATGACGACGACGCGCGGCGCCTCGCATTCGTCGGCTCGCTGCGCGTCACCGAGCCGATCCCGGCTGCCGCAGAGACGATCCGCCGAAGCCTCGGCATTGCCGGCGATCTGCCGCGCCCTTGCGGGCAGAACGGAGCGGAGGAGGTATTCGGCGTCCTGCGCGAGCGTGTTGAAGCGCTTGGCGTCTTTGTGATGCTGGTCGGCAACCTCGGATCTCACCATACAACCATGAGCGAGCGCATCTTCCGCGGCTTCGCAATCGCTGATGACCTGGCGCCCTTCATCGTCATTAACGATCAGGACGCGAAGGCGGCGCGCTCCTTCACGCTTATGCACGAGCTTGTCCATGTCTTTGTTGGGTCGTCGGGGGTCAGCGGGGCGCCCTCGACGGTCATGCCGGATACGCCGCTCGCGCGCGTTGAGCGCTTTTGTAACGATGTCGCCGGTGAATTCCTGTTGCCTGAGGCGTCGATCGGCCCGGTGGCGGACGACATGAGTGAGGCGATTGCAGACCTCGCGTCCGCGCGCGGGGTGAGCGAAGCCATGGTTGCCTATCGCTTCTGGCGGACAAATCGCATCAGCGAAGAGACCTATCGTGAGCTTGCGGCGATGTACGCGGCGCGGTGGCAGCAGCATCGCCAGCGCCGGCGCGAAGCCGCCCGCGAGACTGAGGGCGGCCCAAGCTACTATGTCGTGCGCAAGCATCGGCTGGGCAACGCTCTGCTCGGCCTCGTCGGGCGCTCGCTCCGGGCCAACGAACTGACACATACCAAGGCGGCCAAGGTGCTTGGGGTAAAACCAAGCAGTGTAGAGCCGCTGGTGCGGGGGCTTCCAATGATTGACGGCCCGCATGCTCCTGACCGGAGATGAGGGCTTGTTGTATCTGCTTGACGCAAATACTCTGATCCGCGCCAATGCCGATTATTACGGTCTCAATCAAGTTCCGCCCTTTTGGAGTTGGCTTGTTGCCGAGGCGGCAGCAGGACATGTCAAGATGCCTTTTGAAATCCATGCCGAGATCGCTGCCGGCAATGACGACCTCGCGGACTGGATAACCCGGCGGACTGTGGTCGATGCGCTGGTTCTTGACGAAGAAGTCGATTCAGGCCTTTTCAATTACGTTCTCGCTACGGCCTATGGGCCGAACCTGACCGATACGGAACTCGAAGAAGCCGGGGCGGACCCCTTTCTGGTCACATACGCTCTGATGGGCGACGCGCGGACCGTCGTCACCAAGGAAATCAGCAGGCCCTCAAAGACACGCGGCCGCCGAAAGCTGCCCGACGCCTGCGACGATGTGAACGTGCCCTGGATGAACGATTTCCGGTTCTACAAGGCGCGCGGATTCCGAATTCCGTAGCAGCCCCGGCGCGCCCCTCTCTTGCGAGGAATTGCCTTCGGATAGCCGGGACCGGCGAAGCGGGCTTGGGCCGCGAAGCGGCAAGAGACCGGCCCGCATCGCACTGATCCGGCAGGACGAAGGCGGGCGACGCGCCGGAGATTGATAAGCAATTACCGATAACGGCCAATTACCCCAAAAAGACAAGGCAACGTCACGGCCCCGGGCAGGGGCGTGTTTATACTCAGTAGCAGCTTGCTGTTAGCTAATCAGTCGATTAAAGATTGCCTGCAATCGGGCGTCGATGGCTTTCCGCTGACCGTCGGCAATTAAATTTAGGAATTCGATCACCTGCTGATCTCCCAAGGCGATCATGAACCCACGGCCGTCTTGTGCGGTATCGCGACACCGCGTGCACAGGCGGTCGTAATCTTCGACCATACGATAGAGCAGCATCCCGAGCTTTCCCCTGTTTACGCCGAAGCGTCCAGCTAATTGATCAAACTCTGGATTTGCCGGGTCTTTGCTGTAGTTTTTGCACTCCACCATTATCAGACGGGACGCGATGTCGTAATCGGTATGTGCCCGAAAGAAGAAACCGTCTTTGGCAGCATTCGTGTAAGTAATATCGATACGCTTTCTTCCCTCGTGAACCTCATGCTCTTTTATGGGATAAATCAGATTTGGCCAAAAAATGAACTCCAGTGCCCCCATAATAAAAGTGTGATATTTACCAGCATCAGCATTACCGGAAGGTATGTTTGGCAATGCTGCGGCCAAGGCTTTCGAAAAGACGGCTTCATCGAAGCCATCGTCAAAATCCTGATGCCGTAGAGGCCCGCCAGCACCTTCGATCTCAGCATAGAAGCGCTTATACGCCTTCAAAACGTCCGGATGGGCTTCAGAGAAGCTCGCTACGAACTCCTTTGAAAAAAGAAAATGCTCTTTCAGTGTTTTCTTGGTCGGGGGTCGCCGCTCTCCACTAGCAAGAACTCTGACAAGAGGTGAGCCACGAGCAAATTGTTCTTCTTGAATAAAATTTAGTATGTGCTGTGAATAGAATTCTTGTGACTGTAATGCCATACTCCTCCGCACTGAATATTTTGGCACTAATATCAGCTTTTTATGGTTAACGACTGGAATTCGCACATACTCTTCCCGCCAGGCTCCAGCCTCCATGTCCCAAAAATGCCCTGAAGGAAAATCGCCTTTGAGAATAATGCCGTGCAGGGCGCATTGCTGCTGCGTGTACTCGATTAACGGCCGTCGAATAATATTGGTGGTAATGTCTGAAATTTTGTCCCTAGCGATACCCGGAACAAACAAATCACATTCGGCCAGTTCTTCTAGAAGACCGTTTTTTGCAGCCTGCGATGCAGCTAAGCTCTCGTATAGATCCAACGCCTGCCTTCCGCCGACGCCTCGGCCAGCCGGAAGCCCGCGCGACAATCCTAGGCAAGTCGCGTTGGGTTCGCTAAGCCCGTTCAGCATCTGACGTGCTTGCTGATCGCGGCCAGCACGTATGTGATCTAGGGCAGTTTGGAAAAAATGCGTGATATGCTGATGACAAATCTCGGACCACGCGTCTCCCCTTAGAGAGATTGCGAACGGGTCGATAAAGAGTGGTGTGTCGCAGTCAGGCTTTATGTCCACAAAGTCCAGCTGTGGTTGTCCTAATCCAATCGAAAAAATTTCTGAAAACCGCATACGAGAATTCGCTCTATTTGTGTGTTGGTGTGCAAACATATCGCATTCACTTACAAGCATTCCAATAGATTCTACACACTCAATGGCTCTTCTGTGCGGGCGGCTACCGTTCCGGCCTGCCAGGCACGCCGGACCGGGCAGGCTGGCGATGATAAGCCCTTGATTCTTATTGTCCTTGGAACGGGCAAAAGGGTGGGGCGAAGGTGGGGGAGAGGGGAGCGCGGGGAGCGCCCTGGGGGTCGCTTTGCTGAGAGTCGGGAATCGGAAACCGGTCCGGCGGTTGGATTGGGGGCGCGATTGTTCAGTCCTGGGGCGAATCGGGGCTCGCGGGGGTTTCCGGTGTGTCGGTGTTTTCCGGCGGGGTGTCCGGTTTTTCGGGGTGGTGGCGGAGGACGCCGACGGGGTCGCCGTAAATGAACTCGATGCCTTCGGCGGCCAGGGCTTCCTGGATGCGGCGGAGGGTCGCCAGGCGGCCCTGCGGTTCTCCGGTCTGGGCTTCCCAGCGCCGGACCGTGCGGACCCCGACCTTGGCCGCCTTGGCGAGCCGTTTCTGGTCCCACCCGAGCAGGCCGCGCGCCGCCCGCATCTGCGCCGCGTTGATGATGGCGGTCATCCCACCCCCCGGAAATCGGGTGGTGAGACCGACCTGCCTCTTGACACCATGCCTTTCTTGGCCAAAACTGGCCTCAAAAGGGCCAATTTGAAGAGTCCGGACGGCGCAGGGGGCAAAGGTTCGGGACAGGCCGGCCGTTGAAGCATGACGTGACGGGCGCGTGAGCAAGGTGTCAGCCAGTCGACCACTATGCCGGGTCGGCGGTGTCGGCGCGAGCCGTCTCTTTGACCTCAGGGAGGTTTCGGATGCTGTTGCGGCGCGTCGACGATCCTGCGCCCCAAATGCAACCCTAGTGGCGGAGAGGGGAGCGCGGGGACTGCGCTGAGGGTCGGTTTGCTGAAGGCGGGGGGTGGAAGGGGGCGGCTCGGGAGGCGGTCCGGCGGTTGGATTGGGGCCGCTATTGTTCAGTCCTGGGGCGAATCGGGGCTCGCGGGGGTTTCCGGTGTGTCGGTGTTTTCCGGCGGGGCGTCCGGTTTTTCGGGGTGGTGAAGGAGGACGCCGACGGGGTCGCCGAAGAGGAATTCGATGCCTTCGGCGGCCAGGGCTTCCTGCAGCTTGCGCAAGGTGGTGATCCGGCCCTTCGGCTCGCCGCCGCCGGCCTCCCATTTTCGCAACGTCCGCACGGCGATTTTCGCGGCGTCTGCGAGGTCCTGTTGCTCCCAACCCAGCAGCGCCCGTGCCGCCCGAATCTGCCGCCCCGTGACGATTGCCATGCTCAGCGGCTCCGTCCGGGGCTTGACAACAAACCTAGGGTCAGGCATTTATAGGCAGGGTTTTGCCGGTGAAAGGCATATTCGCGCAGAAACCGGCACGATAGACTGCGGGTGAGGACCGGGCGGCGGGGCATTGGCACGCAAGTCCGAGAGGCTGGCACAGAAGCAGCTGACCACTATGCCGGGTCGGCGGTGTCGGCGCGAGCCGTCTCTTTGACCTCAGGGAGGTTTCGGATGCTGTTGCGGCGCGTCGACGATCCTGCGGCCTTGCCGGCCGAGCCGCCGGACGCCGAGCTGATCGCCCTCTGCCGGCGCTACGCACCGCTGGTGCAGGCGATGCTGGTGGCGACGCACGCCGCCGACATGGCGGAATTCGCCGCCCGGCGTGGCAAAGGGCCGGGGGCGGCCGCGATCGCGGCCCTGCGCGCGGCCGAGGCGGAGGCCATCGCCGCCGTCGACGCCGCGGAAACCCGCATCTACAGCCTCGCCGCCGAAACGCCGGCCGGTTTCGTCTTCAAGCTCCGCTTCCGTTTCAGCAGCAACATCCTGGAAGCCGAACGCGCCAACCCGCACTGGCTGGACGGGCCCTATGACCGCGACCGGCCGGGCGCCGACCTGGCCTCCCTGCTCCGGGACGCCGACCGTCTGGCCGGCCTGCCGGATTGACTGTGGCGGCCGGCAGGGCCGGTCGGGAGTTGCACTCCCGACCGGCACGTTTCGTTGCCGCCGCAATCGGGTAGGCGGGTTCCTCGCGGTTCCCGCCTCCCACACCACCGGGCATACGTGCTACGTACCACGGCGGTTTCCGTTCGTTTGTAAC
>JAAAOG010000206.1 GCA_009909005.1 Alphaproteobacteria bacterium
CGGGCCGGAGCAGCGCCGCAAATTGGTTCTTAATGTCCTGCGCGAGCACCGCATGCTGCTGGTCTGGGACAATTTCGAAAGCGTCCGGTCCATGCCGGCCGAAACCACGCCGCCGCTCGACGAAGCGGGGCAAGCGGCCATCCGGGACTTCGTCGCGGCGCTGACCGCGCCCGGCGGCAAGAGCGGGCTGATCGTCACCAGCCGCGCGGCGGAGGAGTGGCTCGGCGCGGTCGACCATTTGCCGCTCGGCGGCCTGGACCGGGAGGCGGCGAACGAATATGTCGACCATCTGCTGGCGCTCTCGGCCGCGGGGCGGGAGCGGCGCAAGGACAAGGCCTTCGGCGATTTGCTGCAATTCCTCGCCGGCCATCCGCTCAGCCTGCGCCTGATCATCCCCCAACTCACCCACCGCAACCCCGCCGCCCTGCTTGCGGAACTTTCCCCTCCCCCGCTTGCGGGGGAGGGCCAGGGTGGGGGCAGGCGGGCGCGGGAGTTCGACAGCACGCAGCGGCTGCAGAACCTCGATGCCTGTGTGCATTACTCCTTCCGCCATCTGCCGGAGGCGGTCCGTCGCCTGCTCCCCGCCCTGACCCTTTTTGAGGGTGTGGCGGATGCCGTTGTCCTTATGCTTGTTTCGAACGTCGCCGAGGTCCCGGACAGATACCGAGGCATCACAAGGGAGCAATGGACCGCTGCGCTGGATCAGGCCGCCGGACTGGGGCTGCTGACGTCCCTGTGGGGCGGGCAGTACCGCATCCATCCGGCACTGCCGAAATATCTCGACGGTCTCTGGCGGGACGAGGCCGGCGCCGATTACGCCGGCGAGCGCACCGCGGCGGAGGACGCCTTCGTCACCGCCGTCGCTGACTTCGGGCGCTGGCTGGATCGGCAAATCCAGGGCGGTTCGGCCGAAACGGCGATGTCGTTGATTGACCTGCAACGCCGCACCCTGGGACGGGCCATCGACGAGGCGCTGGCCGCTGAGCGCTGGCCGCAGGCGCAGGACATCTTGCAGCCGCTCAACGAATTCTGGAATGCGCGCGGCCTGACCGAAGAGGCGCAGGCCTGGACAAGCCGTATCCATAAACAGATCGAAAGCCCACAGGGCACGCCGCCGGATTTCGATACCCCCGTCGGCGCCCTCTGGCTGTTCATCACCGGTGCCCAGGCCAATCGCGCCCTTTCGGCCGGCGACCTCGCGACCGCCTATACTGCCTATGACGGCATCCGCGAAGCCCTGGAAACAACCTCTTCCGACAAGGCACGGTCGCACCTTGCCGTTGCCTGCCACCAGCTCGGCATAGTGGCGCAGAAGCGCGGCGATCTGGATGATGCCGAGCGTTGGTACCGGAAATCGCTGGAAATGTGGCAGGCCCTGGGCGACCGGCCGGGCATGGCAACCACCTACCACCAGCTCGGCATGGTGGCGCAGGAGCGCGGCGATCTGGATGATGCCGAGCGCTGGTACCGGAAGGCATTGGGAATTGACGAGGCCCTGGGCGAGCGGCCGGGCATGGCGCAAAGCTACCACCAGCTCGGCATGGTGGCGCAGGAGCGCGGCGATCTGGATGATGCCGAGCGCTGGTACCGGAAGGCAGTGGAAATTGATGAGGCCTTGGGCGACCGGCCGGGCATGGCGCAAAGCTACCACCAGCTCGGCAATGTCGGTTACCTGCGCGGCGATCTGGATGATGCCGAGCGCTGGTACCGGAAATCGCTGGAGATCGGGGAGGCCCTGGCCAATGGGCCGGTCATGGCATTGACCTACGGCCAATTGGGGCTGCTGGCCGAGACGCGGGGATCGAAGGCCGAGGCGCTGGCGTGGATGGTTCGGTGTGTGGCGCTGTTCGACCAGTTTCCGCATCCCGTTACCCGGTCCGCGCCGCAGCACCTCGCGCGGTTGGCGGGGGAGCTCGGGATGGCGGCGCTGGAGGAGGCCTGGAAGGCGGCCACCGGCGGACCCCTCCCCGACGCCGTCCGGACCTGGGTCTCCACCCCGCCCGCCACCTCCTGACCCGCCCTTGCGGCCGCGCAACCCCAAATTGTCATTGCGAGGAGGGCCAGAGGCCCGACGAAGCAACCCATGTTTTATCGGCGTCAGGAAAACAAAAACATGGGTTGCTTCAGGCGCTTCGCGCCTTCGCAATGACGGCAATTGGCTGCTGGGGGATGCAATGAAAAATTGTCACTGCGAGGAGGGCCAGAGGCCCGACGAAGCAACCCATGTTTTTGCGGCGTCAGGAAAACAAAAACATGGGTTGCTTCAGGCGCTTCGCGCCTTCGCAATGACGGCAATTAGCGGCCGGGTTATGCAATGAATAATTGTCATTGCGAGGAGGGCCAGAGGCCCGACGAAGCAACCCATGTTTTTTCGGCGGCAGGAAAACAAAAACATGGGTTGCTTCAGGCGCTTCGCGCCTTCGCAATGACGGCAATTGGAAGCTGGGGAATGCAATGAAAAATTGTCATTGCGAGGAGGGCCAAGGGCCCGACGAAGCAACCCATGTTTTTTCGGCGGCGGAAAAACAAAAGAATGGGTTGCTTCAGGTGCTTCGCGCCTTCGCAGTGACGGGGATAGTTGCGTGATGGTGTTGGGGTTCGCTTCGCTCACCGCCAACCTACCGGGGCTCGCCATACATGGCACGGCTGGATTTCTGGTTTGATTTTGCCAGTACTTATTCCTATCCGGCGGCGATGCGGGTCGCGGGGGTGGCGGCGGCGCGGGGCGTTGGCGTGGGGTGGCGGCCGTTTCTGCTGGGGCCGTTGTTCAAGGCCTTTGGCTGGGATGATTCGCCCTTCAACCTGCACCCGCTCAAGGGCCGCTATATGTGGCGCGATCTGGAGCGGCTGTGCGCGCGGGCGGGGCTGCCTTTCGTCCGGCCCGCGCCGTTCCCGCAGCACAGCGTGCTGGCCGCCCGCGTCGCCCTGATCGCGCTCGACCAGCCCTGGGGCGCGGATTTCTGCCGTGCCGTCTTTCATGCCGAGTTCGGCGAAGGCCGGCAGATCGCCGATCGGGCCGTGCTGGCGGCGCTGCTTCACGACCACGCGACCGACCCCCAGGAGGTGTTGGCGCAGGCCGAGGCGCCGGGCCATAAGGAGAGGCTGCGGGCCGAGACGGCCGAGGCGCAGCGGCTCGGCCTGTTCGGCGCGCCCAGCTTCGTGACGCCGGACGGCGAGCTGTTCTGGGGCCATGACCGGCTGGAGCAGGCGGTGGACTGGGCGGCGGACCGGGCCTCGGCGTCCGGCTGAGCCCGGCGGGGGCAGGGGGACGAGATGGCAGAGGCGGGGACGCAGAGCACCATACCAATGAGGCGGCGCGGGCCCGGCTGGCGGCTGTCGGCGCTGGTCGGACGCACGGGCGATCTGTTTGCGGGCGGCGAACGCGCGCTGGCGCCGATCCTCGACCTTGTCATCCGCCTCTGGCTGGCCCAGGCCTTCTGGCTGGAGGGCATGTACCTCGCCCTGAACTTCGAGACGGCGGTCGACCTGTCGACCCATGTCTATCCGGTCGCCTGGATGGGGCCGGTCACCGCCGCGACGCTGGGCATCGTCATCGAGCTGGTGGGCAGCGTGCTGCTGGTGCTGGGCCTCGCGACCCGCTTCGGGGCCCTGGCGCTGCTGGTGCTGGCGCTGATCAATTTCGCCGTCTACCAGCAGCTGGCGGTGACGCTGTTCCAGGCGGTGCTGCTCGGCTGGTATGTCTGCGCCGGGCCGGGACCGGTGTCGCTCGACCGGCTGCTGGGGCGCGGCATCGCGGCCACCGCCCTGCCGCTGACGGCGAGCGTGCAGGCGCTGTTCCGCAGGATGGACGCGTACGGCACGCCGGTCTATCAGCTGTTCCTGCGTCTGTGGATCGCCGGCGCCTTCTGGCTGGCCGGCCGGCCGGTGCTGGAGCCCGGGCGGACGGCGGACCTGCTGCCGGGGCTGGAGTGGGCCTGCCTGGCGCTCCTGGTCGCCGGCCTGCTGACGCGCCTGGCCACCCTGCCGCTGCTGGCCATGACCCTGTGGGTGCAGTTCGCCACCATGCAGGCGGGCGTGCCGTTCTATGCCGGGCTGATCCTGCTGCTGATCCTGCTCCGCGGCCCTTGCCTCTATTCTCTCGACCAGGTCGTCGGCGCCTGGCTGAAGCGGCGCTGGCCGCGCGTCACCGATTTGTCGCCGGCGCAGCTGGCCGGGCTGCCGCATGTCGTCATCGTCGGCGCCGGCTTCGGCGGCGTGACCGCGGCCAAGGCGCTGTGCCGCACTCCCTGCCGCATCACCCTGATCGACCGGCGCAATTATCACCTGTTCCAGCCGCTGCTCTACCAGGTGGCGACGGCCAGCCTGTCGCCGGCGGACATTGCGCAGCCGATCCGATCCTTGTTCCGGGACCAGAACAATGTCCGGGTGATGATGGGCCGCGTGACCGACGTCGACACCGAGGCGAAGGAGGTGGTGGTCGGTGAGGAGGACCGGGTGTCCTATGACGTGCTGGTGCTGGCAACCGGCGCCCGGCACAGCTATTTCGGCAAGGATGACTGGGAGCCCTATGCCCCGGGCCTGAAGAAGATCGACGATGCCACCGACATCCGCCGGCGCATTCTGCTGGCCTTCGAGCAGGCTGAGACGGCGGAGGACCCGAACGAGCAGGCGGCGCTGCTGACCTTCGTCGTGGTCGGCGGCGGGCCGACCGGGGTCGAGCTGGCCGGCGCCATCGCCGAGCTGGCAAGGAACGGCATGGAGAAGGAGTTCCGGACCATCGACCCGGCCTCCGCCCGGGTGCTGCTGATCCAGTCGGCACCGCGGCTGCTGCCGCCCTTCCCGGAAGCGCTGTCGGCCGAGGCGAAGCGGTCGCTGACCGGACTCGGCGTCACGGTGATGACCGACAGCCGGGTGGATGACGTCGACGAGGGCGGCGTGACCATCGGCGGCGAGCGCATCGCCGCCCGCACGGTGTTCTGGGCGGCGGGGGTGGCGGCCTCGCCGGCGGCGCGCTGGGTGCAGGGGGAGAAGAACCGCGCCGGCCAGCTGAAGGTCGACGCACACCTGTCGGTGCCGGGCCGCGACGGCGTCTTCGCCATCGGCGACACGGCGCTGTCGGAGGCCTGGGACGGCAAGCCGGTGCCCGGCCTCGCCCCGGCGGCCAAGCAGCAGGGCGGCTATGTCGCCCGCGCCATCGGCCGGCGGCTGGCCGGCCGCAAGCCGCCGCGGGCCTTCCGCTACAGGCACAGGGGCAGCCTGGCGACCATCGGCCGGAAGGCAGCCGTCTGCGATTTCGGCCGCATCCGGCTGAAAGGCGCGCCGGCCTGGTGGCTCTGGGGCGCCGTCCACATCCTGTTTCTGGTCGGCGCCCGCAACCGCATCTCGGTGGCGCTGGAGTGGTTCTGGGCCTATCTCACTTTCCGCCGCAGCATCCGCCTGATCACCGGCGAGCGCGGCTGAAGCCGCGCTCTTCCCGTTCGGGAGCCGTCACCGCACCCGGCGGCCGGCGGCGGCGACCGGCATCATCAGCGCCTTGCCGGCCTTAACGTCCCCCTCGCTCTCGTCCGGCGTGCCGCCCGCGGCCCAGGCCTTGCGGATCGCCAGCCACAGCCAGAGCAGATAGCTCCAGTCGCGGGGCGGGTCGTCGAGCAGGCTGTCCTCCTCGTAGAGCTGGGCCAGGTCGATGCGCGGCATCGACACGCCTTCGGCCTTCCCGATCGCCGCCAGCACCGTCTGCGCCATCAGGCCATAGCCGACGCCGCTCAGGTGCATGCCGTCGAGCCCGAACAGGCCGCCGCGCTGCAGGGCGGGCAGGGGCCAGGGCGAGGTCTCGACGAACACGTTCGACAGCCGCTTGTTGTTCGGCATCACCACCTTGCGGCGGGTGTTCTTGAAATCGTGCTTGGCGTCGTAATGCTCAAGAAGAGCATAGAGGTCGACGACGTGGAAGCGGTCCGGCGTCTTTGCCTTGCTGCGGATACGCTCCTGCATCTCGGCATTCACCTTGGCGATGCGCTGGTCCATCTCCTTGACGATGTCGCCCTTGGCGGCCTTGTAGGTGAAGCCGAAGCGGTTCTCGTAATTGTCGAAGTAATGGCCCGGCCGCGGCGTGTCGAAGAAGGCGAGGTACTCGACCGGCATCAGGTTGGCGATGGCACTCGGCTTGCCGAGCCCGTTCCAGTAGATGTGCTCCACCTCGGCCGGCAGGGCGTCGAGCCTTTCGATCAACGTGTCGAAGCCGGTCCAGTCGAAGTCGACGAGGTCGACCTCGAAGCCCATCTCGTACAGGCCGTTATTGCTGCCGATATTGACCAGCAGGCGCGACGGCTTGCGCAGTGCCACCTGCTCGACCGGCGTCGCCGTCTTCGCGGCATCCGGGCCGCCCGGCCCCTGGGGGTTGAGGACGAAGCGGGTGTTCAGCGCCATGACGAAGGTGGCGAGGTCGAACCCGTCCTGCACCGCTTCGACCAGCCCGTCCAGGTCTCCGAGCTGTTTCCAGAGATCGTCGCTGACCTTGGCTTCCAGCCAGTCATGCGCCTTCTGCCAGGTCAGACCGAGTTGCGCATTCTCTCCGTAGAGACCGACGAACTCCGCCGAGGCAATGCTGATATTCTCGAAAAAGGCGCGGCCGTCGGGGGATTTCGGCATGCCGCGCCAATAGGCGATGTTCGCCGCCAGGGCTTTGGAAATGGCCTGAAGGTCGGGGAAATCGCGGATCCAGCGCTCCATGTCGATGACGATGGGGCGCTTGGGCTGCGGTACGCTGAAATCGGCGCCGACGCCCAGCGCCTCGGCCACCTGCAGCGGCGCGGCCAGCCGCATCATGTCGGCGCGAATCGTCAGCGAACGAACGCCCTGATAGAGCGAATCGCCGATCGCCATCATGGGTGGGTTGAGATAGCGGGCGGGGACATTGGACATGGCGGAAAACTCCTCTGATAAAATGATCGAAACCGGCGGCTGGCCGGAAAACGCGTTCACATTATGCGCAGGTCTTGTCCAAAAACTCTAGTCATGCGGTGTCAGCTGGTCGCGTTTCGCTCCAGATAGCGCAGCAGGGGCAGGATCTCCTCGGCGACGATCTGCGGCGTCAGCGGCCCGGCATGGCGGTAGCGGATGCGGCCGGCGGCGTCGACGACGAATGTCTCCGGCACGCCATAGACGCCCCAGTCGATCGCCACCCGTCCCTCCGGATCGGCACCGATGGCGGTATAGAGGTCGCCATGGCGGTCGAGCCAGGTGAGAGCGTCCTCCGGCTCGTCGCGGTAGTTGATGCCATAGACCGTCACGCCCTCCTCGCGGGCAAGACGGGTGAGGACCGGGTGTTCGGCCAGGCAGGGGGTGCACCAGCTGGCGAAGACGTTGACCAGCACCGGCCGGCCGCCGAGATCGTCCCGGGCAAAGCCCGACTCGCGGCCGGGCAAGGGGGGCAGGGCGAAGTCCGGGGCCTCGCGGTCGATCAGGGCGGAGGGCAGGACGCGCGGGTCGCTGCCATCCAGCAGCGGCACGGCCATCCAGCCGGCGACGAGCGCGAAGACAAGCAGCGGCACCAGCGCCAGAAGTCGTTTCATATCCGGTCAGAAATTTTCGGTCCAGGGGCGGACATCGACCTCGAAGCTCCAGGCGCTGCGATGCTGGCGATAGAGGTCGACATAGAGCGCGGCGATGGCTTCGGGATCGGCGCGGGTGTCGCCCTCGTCGCTGCCGATGACGGCATCGACGACGACATGGCCGACATGAATGCCCTGCGGCGCCAGCTCGCGCGCCATGCTCTGGGCCAGAGCGCGCAGGGCGAACTTGCCGCCGGCAAAGGCGGCAAAACCCTTGCCGCCGCGCAGGCTGGCCGTCGCGCCGGTGAACAGAATGGTGCCTTCCCCACGCGGCAGCATGCGGCGGGCCGCCTCGCGCCCGACGCAGAAGCCGCCCAGGGCCGAGCCTTCCCAGCCCCGGCGCATTTGTTCCACCGTCATATCGGAGATCGACGCCCGACTGAACCCGGCACTGCCATTGTACACCGCCACCCTGACCGGACCCATTTCGCCTTCGATACGATCGAACAGGCCGGCCACCGCCGCCTCGTCGGTGGCATCGCATTGATAGGCGCGAGCCCCCGGCACGGTGACCGCCACAGCCTCGATCTTGTCCGGCGTGCGGCCGGCCAGGGCAATGCCGAGCCCCTCCCCGGCAAAGGCGCGGGCGAGCGCAGCACCCAGCCCCGGTCCGACCCCGACGATTACCGCAACGCCGCCTGCCATCGCCAACCTCCCCCTCTGTCTGCCGTCACAGCATCATCGACAGGGCACCGACAATCGCCCCAACGACCACCAGAGTCTGGAAACCCAGCATACCGGCCACCCATTTCACGACATTGTGAATGTCGGTCTTCAGCTCGGCCCGGATTTCCTGCATCTCCTTCTGAAGCCGCAATTCCGTCTGCCGGAGGTCGCTCCGGACCTCCTCGATATCGCTCTTCAGCTCGGCCCGAGTCGCCTCGATATCGCTCTTCAGCTCGGCCCGAATCGCCTCGACTTCCTTCCGCAATCGCTGTTCCGCTGCGGCACTCTCGGCCCTGGCTGCATCGATTTCCATCTTCAGC
The DNA here is from genome assembly GCA_009909005.1 of Alphaproteobacteria bacterium. GTDB lineage: Bacteria > Pseudomonadota > Alphaproteobacteria > DSM-16000 > Inquilinaceae > JAAAOG01. The sequence continues at coordinate 8,558 of JAAAOG010000206.1, forward strand.
CGCAGTTCCGCTGCGGACGCCTCAGCACGGACCGTTTCGATCTCCTTAAGAAGGCGCAGTTCCGCTGCGGACGCCTCAGCGCGGACCGTTTCGATCTCCTTAAGCAGGCGCAGTTCCGCCCTGGCCCCCTCAACACGGACTTTCTCGATTTCAAGGGTCGTGCGGCCTTCGGCCTCGCGGATCTCGACCGCCGTTCGCCCTTCAGCCTCGCGGATTTCGGCGCGGACTCTTTCGATTTCGACTGCCGTCCGCCCCTCGGCCTCGCGCACATCAGTCGCGGTGGCGAGGCTCTGCAGATGGGGCAGGCGGTCTTCGAGATGCTCGATGGTTTGCGCGAACAGCCGAGCGCGGGCCTTTTCGTCCGTTGACGAGACCCAGGCTTCATAGAGTTCGACGGCGCCGGTCATGACCGGGATATGCCTCTCTTCGGCCCGGCGTGCAATGTTCTTCGCGCCCGGTCGGGCGGGCATTGTGGGGCGGCAGCGTCCGGTCTAGGTTGGCTGCACCATGCCTTAATCCGGCCGCCGCCAGGACCGGAGTGGGAGGAAAAAGGGGATCGGGAACCGGATGATCGAGAGCATCGGCATTATTGGCGCGGGCATGATGGGGACGGGCATTGCCCATGTCTGCGCCGTTCACGGGTTGGACGTTCGGCTGCTCGATGAAAACGAGGCCGCCATCGAGGCGTCCCTGCAGGCGATCGGTCGCAATATGGACCGGCAGATCCGCAAGGGCACGCTGTCTCCGGAAGAGAAAGGGCCGGCCCTTGCCCGGATCCGCACGACGACAAGCCTGGAGGATCTGTCCGACTGCGATCTGATCATCGAGGTCGTGCCGGAATACGAGGAGCTGAAGCGCAAGGTCTACAAGAGCCTGACCAGGACTCTGAAAGCCGACGCCATCATCGCCACGAATACCTCCTCTCTGCCGATCACGCGGCTGGCGGCGGCAACCGGGCGGCCGGAGCAGTTTGTCGGCATGCATTTCATGAACCCGGTCCCTGTGATGCAGCTGGTCGAGATCATCCGCGGCATCGCGACGTCCGAGGAGACGTTCCGGCGGGTTCGGGAGCTCGCCGTCCGGCTCGGCAAGACGCCCGCCGTGTCTGAAGACTTTCCCGCCTTCATCGTCAACCGCATCCTGATGCCGATGGTCAATGAGGCGGTCTATACGCTCTATGAGGGGGTCGGTTCGGTGGAGGGCATCGACACCGCCATGCGCCTCGGCGCCAATCATCCCATGGGCCCGCTGGAGCTGGCCGATTTCATCGGCCTGGATGCCTGCCTGAGCATTATGAACATGCTTTACGAGGGGCTGGCGGACAGCAAGTACAGGCCCTGTCCCTTGCTGGTGAAATATGTCGAGGCGGGCTGGCTGGGCCGCAAGACGGGCCGCGGCTTCTACGACTATGCCGGCGAGACACCGGTTCCGACCCGCTGAGGGCGCCGGCGCGCCGCCCCGGCAGTCACATGTCGATGGGCCGCCGGGGCGAGCCCGAAAAACCGGCCAAAGCCCGGCAAACCGGCCGTCCGGGGCTGTTCTCCCGCTCTTATCTGGATTATCCTTAAATCGTAATCCCGTGTCCCGGCAGGCCAACCGGAAAGTCTTATGGACCGCGGCAATCCCTCGGCCCGC
>JAAAOG010000178.1 GCA_009909005.1 Alphaproteobacteria bacterium
GGGCCGCCGGCCGCCGCCGCACGGGCGGGGCGGGCCGCAGGGCGGGGCGACGGCGCCGGTCCATACCGGCGTCAATCCGCTGGTTGCCGCGGCGGCGCCCCTCCTGGAGCTGATCACCCGGCTGCGCAACCGGGCGCAGCACCGCAATGTCGAGAGCCTGCGCGAGCGGGTCATCGCCGAGATCAAGGGCTTCGAGGGGCGGGCCGTCGAGGCCGGCGTGGCTCCGCCGCTGGTGCGGGCCGGCCGCTACGCCCTGTGCGCCACCGTCGACGATGTCGTGCTCAACACCCCCTGGGGCAGCCAGAGCGTCTGGACCAAGCAGAGCATGGTCGTCACCTTTTATAACGAGGCCTGGGGCGGCGAGCGCTTCTACGAGATCCTGAACCAACTGCTCAAGAACCCCGGCCGCAATCTCGAAGTGCTGGAGCTCATGTATCTCTGCATGACGCTCGGTTTCGAGGGCCAGTACCGGCTCATCGACCGCGGCGCGGCCAAGCACGCGGAAATCCGCGACGGGCTGTACCGCACGATCATCCAGCAGCGCGGCGAGTACGAGCGGGAGCTGTCGCCGCATTGGCGGGGCATCGAAGTCGGGCACCGGCCGATCACCTCCTACATTCCGCTCTGGCTGGTCGGGGTGATCGCCGCCGGCCTTCTGGCGCTGATGTTTACGGGGTTCAGCTACGCCCTCAACGCCAATTCGGACGGGGTGTACGCCCTGCTCAACAACATTCCGCCGCACGGCAATGTCCAGCTGGCGCGGGCGGAACCGGTGCCGCCGCCGCCGCCGCCGCCGCCGACCGTCGAGGAAGCGCAGCAGGTCGAGCGGATCCGCGCGTTCCTCGAGGCCGAAATCGAGGAAGGGCTCGTCGAGGTGCTGGAGGATGCCCAGACCATCACCGTCCGCCTGAAGGGCGAGGGGATGTTCGCTTCGGCCAGCGACGCGCTGGAAAACCGGTACCGCCCGGCGATCGAGCGGGTGGCAACGGCGATGAACGACGAGCCCGGGGACATTATCGTCACCGGCCACACCGACAGCATTCCGATCCGCACCCTGCGCTTCCCGTCGAACTGGGACCTGTCCATGGCCCGGGCCGAGGCGGTGATGGAATTCATGGAGCAGTTCATCGACGATCCGGAGCGGATGAGCGCCGAGGGGCTCGCCGACAACGAGCCGATCGATACCAATCAGACGGCGGAGGGCCGGGCGCGCAACCGGCGTATCGAAGTGGTGCTGGTGAAATGACGATGCTGCGGCAAGCCGGCAGAGGACGGGGGTTGAGGTGAGCGCGGTCTGGAATGTCCTCAAATCGGCGTGGTTCATCAGCCTGATCGGCATCATCCTGTTGTCGCTGCTGATCTGGTTCGTCGGACCCATTCTCGGTTTCGGCAGCTTCCGGCCGCTGGCCGGGGGGCTGACCCGCTTCCTGGTGATCCTGGTCCTCTTCCTGATCTGGGGCACCGTCGTCCTGGTCGGCTGGCTCAGGCGCCGCAAGAAGAACCAGGAACTGGTCAACGAACTGGCGCAGGAATCCGCGACCGGCGAAAGCGGCGCGGAAATGGCGGCCGACGAGGTGGCGCGGCTGCGCGAGCGCATGCAGGATGCGCTCGGCGTTCTCAAGCAATCCAAGCTCGGTGGCACCAAGGGCCGGCAATATCTCTACCAGCTGCCCTGGTACATCATGATCGGCCCGCCGGGTTCGGGCAAGACGACGGCGCTGCAGCATTCCGGCCTGACCTTCCCGCTCGCCGACCGGTTGCGCGGCGACGAGCTGGAGATCAAGGGCGTCGGCGGCACCCGCAATTGCGACTGGGTTTTCACCAATGAAGCCGTGCTGCTCGACACGGCCGGGCGGTACACCACCCAGGACAGCCACGAGACGGTCGATTCCGCGGCCTGGCAGGGCTTCCTCGGGCTGCTGAAGAAATACCGGCCGCGCCAGCCGATCAATGGCGTGCTGATCGCGATCAGCATTGCCGACCTCATGGTGCAGTCGGACGAGGACCGCAAGGCGCATGTCCGCGCCATCCGCATGCGCCTGCGCGAGCTGCGCGAGCAGCTGGGGATCCGATTCCCGATCTATATCCTGTTCACCAAATGCGACCTGGTCGCCGGGTTCGTCGAGTTCTTCGACGATCTCGGCCGGCCGGAGCGCGAGCAGGTCTGGGGCATGACCTTCCCGCTCGACGAGGGCAAGGACGAGCGCGGGGTGGTGCAAAAGTTCGGTGAAGAGTTCTCGCTGCTGATGCAGCGCCTGAACGACCGGCTGATCGAAAGACTGAACCAGGAGCAGGACCAGCCGCGGCGCTCGCTGATCTACGGCTTCCCGCAGCAGGTGGCCTCGCTGCGCGAGCCGATCCAGGAGTTCCTGAACGAGATCTTCCAGCCCACCCGGTTCGAGCAGCGGCCGCTGCTGCGCGGCGTCTACTTCACGTCCGGCACCCAGTACGGCAACCCGATCGACCGGCTTCTCGGTGCCATGGCACAGACCTTCGGCATCGGGCGTCAGGCGGTCAGCGGCTATAGCGGCAAGGGGCGCAGCTATTTCCTCACCCGGCTGCTGCGCGGCGTGGTCTTCCCGGAGGCCAGCCTGGTCAGCGCCAATCCGCGGCTTGAGCGCCGGCGGAAATGGATTCAGCGCGGGGCCTATGCCACCGCCGGGGTGCTGGTCCTGGCTTTTGCCGGGCTGTGGTGGCTCAGCTACAGCAACAACAGCGCCCTGATCGAGGATGCCGAACGCCGCGTCCAGCTTTACAACGTGCAGATCGACGGGCTGGAGATCAATTCCATCTCCGATGCCAGTCTGGTGCCGGTGCTGCCGCCGCTGGAGACCGTGCGCGACATCCCGGCCGGCTATGCCGAACAGGGCGAGTCGCATGGCTGGAGCTATGGCCTGGGGCTCTATCAGGGGGACAAGATCGGCGCTCAGGCCGTCTCCGCCTACCGGCACGCCCTCAACAACCTGTTCCTGCCGCGCATCCTGCTGCGGCTGGAACAGCAGATGACGGCCAGCCTCGAGAACCCGGAGGCGCTCTACGAACTGCTGCGGATTTACCTGATGCTCGGCGGCCAGGGGCCGATCGACGAAGAGCTGGTGCGCAACTGGCTGGTCCGCGACTGGGAGCGGGCCGCCTATCCCGGCCCCGGGAATGCCGGAACCCGCCGGGACCTGCAGGCCCATCTCGACGCCATGCTCGACATGCAGCCGCTGGAGCCGGTGCCGCTGCACGGCGACCTGGTGGCGCGGGCCCAGACCGTGCTCGGCGAGGTGCCGCTCGCCCAGCAGGCCTATCGCCGCATCGTCGAGGCGCCGGAAGCCCAGCAGCTGCGCGACTGGCGGGTGGTCGACCATGGCGGGCCGTCGGTCGGCGACGTGTTCGAACTGCGTTCGGGCGAACCGCTGACCAGCGGCGTCTCCGGCATCTATACCTATGACGGCTTCTACGACTATTTCCTGCCGACGATGATCGATGTGGTCGGCGACCTGGCGCAGGAGCGCTGGGTGCTGGACGGCGGCGCCGGCACGCAGGTCGATCAGCGTCAGCTGGCCTTGCTGGAGCGCGACACGCTGATCCTGTACCTCGACGACTATATCTCGCGCTGGCGCCTGCTGCTGTCCGACCTGACGGTCAAGGATTTCGAGAATATCCGTCACGCCGTCCAGGTCACAAACACCCTGTCCGGGCCGAATTCGCCGATCCGCATCATGCTGCGCGATATCTGCGTCGAGACCCGGCTGGGCGTCGAGCCGGAGCGGCCGGAGATCGACATCGCGGAGGGCGTGTCCAGCGGCGGCATCATGGATGCCATCGCCGGTATCGCCGAGTACGAGGCGCGGCGGCGGATCAACACCCGCACCCAGAACGTCATCGACATTGCCGGGGAATCGACGGGCGTCACGCTGCCCGGGGGCGGCCAGGGCGGCGGCGACGAGGAGCTGCCGCCCCCCGGCCAGCCGGTCGAGGACGCCTTTGCCGAACTGCACCGCTTTGCCGGCTGTGTCGAAGGCGGCAGTGAGGGCCAGGCGCCGCTCGACGACCTGGTGCGACAGTTCGGCGATTTGCGGCAGTCTCTGTCTTCCATGGCCTCCGGGGGCGGCGGCGGCGGTGGCGGCGGACCCGGTGGCGGCGACGTCATCAATGACCTGATGCTGGATGCCGGGCAGATGCCCGAGCCGGTCGGCGGCCTCGTCTCCGAGGTCGCCCAGCAGGCGGCCGATGCCGGCGCGGCCGGGCAGGGCGGACGCCTGTCGGAGATTTGGCAAAGCGATGTGCGCGAGTTCTGCGTCCGTGCCCTCAACAACCGCTATCCGATCTTCCGGAGCAGCAGCAACGATGTGACGCTCGGCGATTTCGCCCGGCTGTTCCAGCCGAACGGCATGATCGACCGCTATTTCAACGAGAACCTCGCGCAATATGTCGACACCTCAAGCCGGCAATGGGCGTGGCGGCAGAGCGCGATCGATCTGGGCATCCCCTCCTATGTGCTGACGCAGTTCCAATTCGCCGCCGATATCCGCGACGCCTTCTGGCCGGATGGCGGCGGCGGCGCCCCGCGCGTCAGTTTCGAGATCCAGCCGGAGCGACTGAGCGCCACGGCCAACCAGGTCCTTCTGGAGGTCGATGGCGAGTCGCTGGTCTATCGCCACGGCGCGCCGCGCTCGCATAACTTCACCTGGCCGGGCAACACCAGCCGCGCCCGCATCGCCTTCCAGCCGCAGGTGGCCGGCGCCTCCAGCGTCACCCGCACCGGCGCCTGGGCGTGGTTCCGGCTGATCGATACCGGCCGGATCACCAGCGCCGCCGGCGCCAACCGGTTCATGCTGGAATTCGATCTGGGCGGGCGCAATGCCGCCTTCCTGATCACCGCCGGCAGCGTGGTCAATCCCTTCAACCTCAGCGCCCTGGAGAATTTCCGGTGTCCGCAGTTCTGAGCGCGGCGTCCGGGGCCGTCGAGGCGCCGGGCTTCTTCGGCAAGGTGCCGGTCAAGGGCGATTTCGTCACGCGCCGGCTGCCGCAGGGTTTCACGGCGGGCTGGGATGCCTGGCTGCAGGCGGCCATGGCGGAGAGCCGCGAGCAGATCGGCGAAGAGTGGCTCGACATCTATCTCAACGCGCCGCTCTGGCATTTCGCCCTGTCGCCCGGCGCCTGCGGCGAGGCGGCAGTGGCCGGCTTGATCATGCCGAGCGTCGACCGGGTCGGCCGGTACTTCCCGCTCACCGTTGCGGCAATCCTCGACGAGACGGCGTCGCCCGCCGAGCTTGCCGCCGCGGCCGGCGACTGGTTCGAAGCGGTGCAGGACCTGGCGCTTTCGGCGCTGGAGGACGATTTCGACTTTGACGCCTTCGACCGCGATCTGGCGGCTCTGGAACTTCCCAGCTGGACGCCGCGGATCGGCGACGGGGCGGATGACGCGCCGGAGACGCCGGCCTTCGGCGCCGGCTGGCGGGTGGGCATAGGCCCGGACGGCAATCCCGCCCGCGCCTATGCCGGCATGATCCATCATATTCTGAGGGCCACGGCGCCGGACTATGGGCTGTGGTGGACTGCGGGGTCGGAGACCGTCCTCGCCTCGCTCCTGGTCTCCCGCGGCCTGCCGAAGACCGGCAGCTTCGCCGCGCTGCTGGATGGTCAGTGGGAGCAATGGGGCTGGCTTCGCTGGGAGACACTGTCGCCCTCGGCAGGCCCCCCTATCCGGATGGAGGAGGAATGACCATGTTGCCGGTCGATTTCTTCGAATGCGTCTCCGTGCCCGTGACCCATCCGGGCAATGTGCGCAAGATCAACGAGGATTCGTTCGTCGACCGGCCCGACCTCGGGCTCTGGGCCGTGGCCGACGGCATGGGCGGCCATCAGGCCGGCGACTATGCCAGCCGGCTGGTAGCCAATTTCCTGAATCAGGTCCGGCCGCCGCGCGGTGCTGCCCAGATGATGTATGAGGTGCGCGCCCGTCTGCGGTCGGCCAATCGTCAATTGCGGAACGAGATGATGCTGCGCGGCGGCGACAAGACGGCCGGCAGCACCGTCGTCGCCCTGCTGTTCTACGGCGGCCATTATTGCTGTCTCTGGGCCGGCGACAGCCGCGCCTATCTCTTCCGGAATGGCGAGCTGACACAGCTGACCCGCGATCACAGCCACGTCCAGCATCTGATCGACCTCGGGGCGCTGCGCCCGGAAGAGGCGGAGCGGCATCCACAGGCGAATGTCATTACCCGCGCGGTCGGCGGCGCCGACCAGCTGGACCTCGGCAAGGTGCACGGCCCCGCCTACCTGAAGGACATCTTTCTCCTCTGCAGCGACGGCCTCAGCCGCCAAGTGAAGCACGAGGAAATAGAGGAGATCCTCGATCGTTGCACCCTCGATATGGCGGTCAACGAATTGCTCGGACTGGCGTTGCAGCGCGGCGCGCCCGACAATGTGACCGTCCTCGGCGTCAAGGTGAAGCGGCGGCGCCCGACCCGTCCGGTGAAGCCGGCGAGCGACGATGAAGAGACCATGGTCGGACGGGCGGCAGTGGCCGCGGCCGGGGTATTGTGATGACAGAGAATGCAAGCGTCGGCGACGCCGGCGAGGCGGAAGGCGACCGCCCCTGGGTCTCCTCCGGCGCCACCGACCTGGGTGCGGTTCGGAAGCTGAACGAGGACGCCTTTCTTGATCGCAGCGAGGTCGGGCTATGGGTGGTCGCCGACGGGATGGGCGGGCACTCGGCCGGCGATTTCGCCAGCAAGCGCATCGTCGAAAGCCTCGAGGCGCTTGCCGTCCCGATCGATCCGGAGCAGTTCGCTGATGCCGTCGAAGGGACTCTGCTGACCGTCCATGACGAGTTGACGGAGGAAGCGGAGCGTCGCGGCCCGAATACGGTGATCGGCAGTACGGTGCTCGCCACGCTGCTGGCCGGCAACCAGGCGACGACACTCTGGGCCGGCGACAGCCGCCTCTACCGGATGCGCGGTGGCCACCTCACACAGCTGACCCGCGACCACAGCCTCGTCCAGGACCTCGTCGACGCCGGCGAACTGACGTCGGAGCAGGCCGAGCATCACCCGCAGAGCAATATCATCACCCGGGCCGTCGGCGCCGGCGACGACCTGGAGATCGAACGGCGCACCGACCGGGTGGCACCCGGCGATATCCTCCTTCTGTGCAGCGACGGGCTGGGCCGGGTGGTGCCGCCGGAGGACATTGTGGCGACGCTCAGCGAAACGCCGGTGGAGGCGGCTGCCGGCGCGCTGATCGACAAGGCTTTGGCCTTCCGGACCACCGACAATGTCACCGCAATCGTGGTGCGTATCGATGGCGTGCCGGACGCGGCGGCCGTAGCCGGACCGGAGGACGACGACGAGCCGACCGAGCCCGGAACGGCCAGGCCGCGGGGCGATGAGTCCGAGTCGACCCTGCCCTCGGCATGGCGGGCCGCCGGCGCCGCCGCGCCGGAGATCGACACGGTCCCGGATTTCGGACCCGATAATGCCGGGGCGGACCGCGAAATCGCGCCCGGCGAAGAGGCAGCGGACGACGCGATCCCGTTCTCCGACAGCGAAGGCGGAGAGGAGGATGACTGGCGGCCGATATCGGCGCCGGAGGGGGACCAGCCGCGCGACCTCACCATGATCGGCGTGCCGCCGCGCCGGACGGCAGCGGCCGCGATGAACGAGGCACCGGCCGGCAAGCGCGCGGCGCGCGGCTGGCCGGCCATTCTTCTTGTCGCGGCCGGCTTTGCCGTGATCCTTGCGGCGTTGTATTTGCTCTGAAGCGGCACGGCCGGCCCGCCTGCAAGGGAGTCAGGGTTCCGCCGCCACGGTCGCCACGACTCGTGATCCGTACCATCAAAAACTATCATTTGCCGTCGACGGCGCGAATGCCCATGGTTTTTGCAGCACAACAGACTGCCGTGCCGCCGGGGAGCCGCGCTGATGACCGCCATCCCGCTCGATGTCGCCAATGATTCGGTTCAGGATCTGTGGCGTTCCATCCGCTTCACCGCCCGCGACTGGGCGCGGCGCGAGCCGGTGCTTGCCGGCTGGCTGACCCATTGCGTGCTGGAGGCCTCGACGTTCGAATACGGCCTCGGCGTCATTCTCAGCGACAAGGTCGCCGATTCGGTGTTGCCGGTGCGCACCCTGCTGCCGCTGATGCTGCAGGCGATGGACGACGATCCGGAAATCATCGCGGCGGCGGCAGCCGACCTCGACGCCCATTACACCCGAAACCCGGCATGCGGCGACCACCTGACGGCGCTGTTGTTCTTCAAGGGCTATCACGCCGTCCAGGCCCACCGCATCGCCCACTGGTTCTGGCGCCACAACCGGCAGATCCTGGCCAACTACATGCAAAGCCGCGGGTCGGAGGTCTTCGGCGTCGACATCCACCCGGCCGCACGCTTCGGCCGCGGCATCTTCTTCGACCATGCCACCGGCATCGTCGTGGGCGAGACGGCGACCATCGACGACGACGTCTCCATCCTGCAGAACGTCACCCTGGGCGGCACCGGCAAGGAGAGCGGCGACCGCCACCCCAAGATCCGCTCAGGCGTCATGATCAGCGCCGGCAGCAAGGTGCTCGGCAATATCGTCATCGGCGAAGGGGCGAAGATCGGCGCCAACAGCGTCGTGCTCAACGATGTCGACCCGCATACCACCGTGGTCGGCGTGCCGGGCAAGGCTGTCGGCGGCACGGTCGACGACAAGCCGTCCCTGACCATGGACCAGTCCTTCGACTGCGAGAGCTTCGATCCGGGGATTTGAGGCCGTCGGGCGGCTTGCGCGGAGAAGTCGGGGTCCCCATCCTCCAGGGATGCGTGTTTGGGTCGGACTGCGAGAGAAAGGGATCCCCCCATGGCCGACGTTACCGTCTACGGCTTTCCCCAGAGCACCTATGTCCGTACCGTACGTATGACCCTGGCCGAAAAGGGCGTGCCGTACTGGTTGGAGCCGCTGATGCCCGGCGCGCCGGAGCTGCAGACCCTCCATCCCTTCGGCCGCATCCCCGCCTTCCGGCACGGCGAGCTGGTGCTGTTCGAGACGCTGGCCATCTGCCGCTATATCGATGAGGCCTTTGACGGCCCGCCGCTGCAGCCCGACGACGTTATCAACCGCGCCATCATGACCCAGTGGGTCAGTGCGATCATCGACTCCTTCTATCCGGCGATGATGCGGGACTATTTCATGCATTATGTCCGGGCGAGTCTGGGCAAGCACCCGCCGGACCGCGCCGCCATCGACGCCAGCCTGTCGCAGCTCGACAAGGCCTTTGCCGTGCTGGAGCAGGCCTGTTCCCATGCCGACTATCTGGCGGGCGACGATCCGACCCTGGCGGATTATTTCCTGCTGCCGATCCTCGGCTATCTCGCCGAGGTGCCGGAATCGGCGGAGCGCCTCAACGCCGCCCCGCATGTGCTGGCTTGGCTGGCCCGGGTCGCTTCCCGACCCAATGCCGTCGACACCGTGCCGCCGCCGCTGCCGGGCACGGAATAGAGCAAGAGAGACTTTTCGCCTTCGACAACCTTGGTTACAGTGGCGTGCCGGTTTGAGGGACGGTGGCGGCGGCCGCCGGCACCGTGTAGAATGAGCGTCTTTTCGGGTAAGGACGGGCAGCGTCATGGCAGGCAGCGTCAACAAGGTCATTCTGATCGGCAATCTCGGAAAGGATCCGGAGGTGCGGACCTTCCAGAACGGCGGGCGGGTTGCAAATTTCAACCTTGCGACGAATGAGCGCTGGACCGATCGCAACTCCGGCGAACGCCGCGAAAAGACCGAATGGCACCGGGTGGCGGTACTCAACGATGCCCTGGTGGGGGTGTGCGAGCGCTATCTGCGCAAGGGCTCTAAGGTCTATATCGAAGGCCAGCTCGAAACCCGGAAATGGCAGGATCAGCAGGGCCAGGACCGCTACACGACCGAGGTCGTCGTCCGGCCCTATCGCGGCGAGTTGACCATGCTCGACGGCCGCGGCGAGGGCGCGGGGGCCGGCCCGGGCGCCGGGGCGGGCGGCGGCGGCCGCAATCCCTATGAGGAAGGCCCGGGCGGCGATCCGGGCTATGGCGGCGGTTATGGCGATTACGGCGGTGGCGCGGCGCCGGCGGATCGCGGGAGCGGACGGGGCGGCGCTCCCGGCGGACCCGGCGGCGGCGACCTGGACGACGAAATCCCATTCTAGCTTTTGCCGCCCGAAGGCCGAAGAAACGCAATAATTGTGCGCTGCCTCGAATTCCGGCGTCCGACCAATCGCTTCTGCCTCGTCCTTGACGGAGCTTCTTCAAGGAGGCGCGACCTTTCCCCTGGATTCCCGTCCAAAATTAACGAGGATGGTTGAGCTCGAAAGGGATAATTCCTTCACGTTTGTCCTGTTGAATGACGCTGCGTTGCCATCGGGATAAACGGATACGCTAGTATGATCAAAGTAGGTTTCGATCAGTCCGAGAGCGTTGGGCGGGCTGTGGAGCGGGTCCTGAAGCAGGCCTTGGCCGGGCAACCGGTGGAATCCGTCGGCTTCGGACTGTGCTTTGCCGGCGGCCGGCATGATCCGTACGCGGTATTGGCGGCGCTCCAGCAGGCATTGCCCGGCGTGCCGATCATCGGCGGTGCGGCCGTCGGTTGCATGGGCAATTCCGGGCTTGGGTATTCAGGCTTCGAGCTGACGCTGGCCCTCTTTCCCAAGAGCCTCGGCGCCTTTTCCGTCTGCCGGACGAACGGCCTCGACAAGAGCGAGTTCGACAGCGGATGCCGGCTGGGACGCCGGATCGCGGAGGAGGTGACGGGCGAGCCGCATGTCCTGTTGTTCTACGACTGCATTGCCGAGCCTTCCGGCCCGAGCGGGCTGCATCCGGCGAGCTGGCTGCTGGACGGTCTTTATGCCGGGCTCGGTGCTGTGCCGGTGACCATTTCCGGCGCCGCCATGCTCAGCGATTTCGGCCTGTCCGGCAGTTGGCTGTTCGACGGCCAGGGCGTGGCGACGCATTCCGCCGTCGCGCTCGTCCTGCCGCCGGCGGTTCAGGCCACCACCAGTATTTTCCACGGCTGCATCCCGATTTCCGGCTTCTACGAGATCACCCGGATCGAGGGCGCCGCCCTTTACGAGCTGGACGGGCGGCCCGCGGCCTCCGTCATCGAAGAGTTCATTCCACCCGAGCTTTTCGACGACGATTTCAGCCTGATGCTGCATGCCACGATCGGCCAGAACCAGGGCAACCGCTTTTCGGATTATAAGGAAACGGCGTTCGTCAACCGTCTCGTGCTGTCCGCCGATCGCAGCAACGGCAGTCTGCGGCTGTTCGATGCGGATTTTCATGAAGGCGCCGTTGTCCAGATCATGCTGCGCGACACCAATACGGTCCTCGAATCGACCCGCTCGGGGGCGCGCCGCGCGGCGGACGCCCTTTGCGACAGCGCGTTGCTCAATCTGTATTTCGACTGCGCGGGGCGGGCCAGCGCGGTCAGCGGCCTGCCGATGGAGGAAGCGGGGATCGTCCAGGAGATCATGGAAAAGAAAGGCCCATTCTGCGGCTTTTATTCGGGGGTCGAGATTGCCCCGTTCTTCGGCCGTAGCCGCCCGCTCGACTGGACGGGCGTTCTCACCGCCCTCAGCGCGCGGGGGCCTTGAGTGACGGAAATGGCGAGGCGATGACGGACGGCGATGAGGAACTGCGTTATTACCGGCGCCGCGTGGAAGAGCTGGGGAGGCGTCTGCTTGCCGCAGAAGAGCATCGCCGGTATGCCCAGATCGAAGCGGACAAGGCGACCCGCAGCCTCTCGCTGTTGCGGGATTCGCACGAGCTGATCGATACCGCCGATAGTCTGGACGCGTTTTATCACCTTTGCCTTCAGAAAATCTGTTCGATCACGATGAGTGACAGCGCGGCCATCTTCGAGACCGGCGAGGATGCAGGCCTGCTCGTTCCGCTCACCTGTTGCGGCCTTCTCGAAGGGGCCCTCACGTCGATGCCGGTCTCGCCGCCGCTGCAGGCGTTCGAAGTCTACAATGACCGTCAGCGAGAGTCGTGCGTCCTGTCGGCCGTGGCCCAGCAGACCGGGTATCGCCATTTCGCCTGGGCCTGGGACGAACGTCGCGGCCGGGGTCTGCTGGTCATGCGCAAATTCCTGGGCGGCCCGCACCGCCCCTTCTCCTTCGCCGATCAAGGCATTCTGCAGGCTGCTTTGGCGATTTTCGATGAGGTCTGCCGCCGCAAGCAGGCGCAGGAGGCGCTGTTCGCCGCCAAGATTGCGGCGGAAGACGCCAGCCTGGCGAAGTCCCGCTTTCTCGCCATGATGAGTCATGAACTCCGCACGCCGCTTAACGCCGTGCTCGGCTTCTCCGAAATGATCAAGGCTGAGACCGGCCAGCCACACCGTGATACCCCGGTCGGTGAGTACGCGGAGATGATCCACAGCAGCGGCACCCAGCTGCTCCGCATCATCTCCGATATCCTCGATATTTCGCAGCTCGAAACCGACCGCTTCGAGTTGCGGGAGACACGGGTCCGGCTGGCCGACCTGATCCGGCGCTGTACGGAGCCGGTCCGCCTCCGCGCCGCGGAAAAGGGCATCGCCTTCGACGTCGACATCGCCAGCAGCCGTCAATTCCTCATCGTCGACGAAAAACGGATCAACCAGGCGGTTGGCAATATCCTTGACAACGCGGTGAAATTTACCGGCCAGGGCGGGGCCGTCCGGGTGAGCGTGTCCGGCTCCAACGGGTGCGGCCTCAGTATCGAAATCGCCGATACGGGCCTGGGCATGACGGCCGATGACATTGCCCGGGCCTTCGAGCCGTTCGGTCAGGTCGACGGCCGGCTTGCCCGCAAGAGCGACGGGATCGGACTCGGGCTGCCGCTGTCGCGAATCTTTGTCGAGCGTCATGGCGGCGCCATCACCATCGACAGTGCGCCGGACGAGGGGACGAGAGTCCGCATCACCCTTCCCAGCGACCGCCTGCTTTAGGATCCGGGGAGGTGATCGGCCAAGGCCGGCACGGCCAAGGCCGTCGCCGACCGACAGGCGGGTCTGCTACAACGGCAGGGCCCGCCGGCGTGGAACATGCGTGCCGGCGCTTCCTTTGCTTCCGATCGACCGATGGTCCGTTCTCCCGACTCCGGGCGTCGCGGCGCCCGGCTCGCCCGCGATGTCGCCGAGCTGATGCGGCTCGGCCTGCCCGTCGTCGTCGCCCGGCTGGGTGTGATGACCATGGCGCTCGTCGACACCGTCATGGTCGGCCGCTTCGCCAGCGACGAGCTGGCCTTTCTCAGCATCGCGCTGGTGCCGCTCAACCCGATGATCATCACCGCGCTGGGCCTTCTGCTCGGCACGCTGGTCCTGACCTCGGAAGTTTTTGGCGCCGGCCGCGAGCCCGCATGCGGGGCGGTCTGGCGGCGGTCGCTCGGCTATGCTGCGGCGATCGGTGCCGCCGGCCTGGTCGTCTCCACCCAGGGAGCGGCGATCCTGGGCGCCCTCGGGCAAAGCGAGACGCTGTCGGCCGAAGGCGGCCGGGTGATGCTGGTGCTGGGCCTCGGCCTGCCGGCCAACCTCATCTACCTCACCACCGCCTTTTTTCTGGAGGGCATCAAGCGGCCGCTGCCCGGCATGGTGATGATGGTGGCCGCCAACCTGCTCAACATCGCCCTCAACTGGCTGCTGGTCTATGGCCAGTTCGGCCTGCCGGCGATGGGCGCCATGGGCTCGGCCTGGGCGACGACCATCCTGCGGTTCGGTCTGGCCATCGCCGTCTGCAGCTATGTCTGGACCATGGCCGACCATGCCCGGTTCGGCATTCGCGGACGGATCGAGGCCGACCGGCCCGCCTGGAACCGCCAGCGCCGCATCGGCTATGCGGCCGCCGCCTCGATCGGCACGGAATCCGCCGCCTTTGCCGTCCTCGGCATCTTTGCCGGCTGGCTGGGGAGTCTGGCGCTGGCCGCCTTTTCCATCGCGCTCAATGTGGTCGCCATCGTCTTCATGGTTGCGCTGGGCTTCGCCGGCGCCACGGCGGTGCGTGTGGCGGCCGCCCGCGGCCGGGAGGACCCGCATGCCGTGGCGCGAGCCGGCTGGCAGGGCCTGGCCGTCAACAGCGCGGTGATGGCGGCCATTGGGACTCTGCTGCTGTTCGCGGCACCGGCGCTGGCCGGGTTCTACACCCTGGATCCGGATTTGCGGATTCTGGTCACGCCGTTGATCGCCTTCGTTGCCTTCGTCCTGGTGGCGGATGGCGGCCAGGCGGTGATGGCCAACGCCTTGCGCGGACGCGGCGAGACCTGGTTTCCCACCGGCCTGCATATCCTATCTTATGTTGGTGTGATGGCGCCGGCCGGCTGGCTGCTGGCCCTCCCGCTGGATCGCGGCGTGAGCGGGTTGTTCGAGGCGATCCTGATTGCCAGCCTGGTGTCCGTTTCGCTGCTGTCGCTGCGATTCGCCTGGCTGGCCAGGGCCGATCGCCGCATCGCGGAGGCAGATGCGTCGTCAAGAGGCGGCTCATGAGACCATAAGGAAAAGGCCGGCATTGTTCGCATCTGCGAAATTTGCTAAGCCTTCGTTTCAGTTGGATTTAATCTTCGCGTCAGGGGCCGGCGCAGGCCCGCCCCCGGTGCCGTGCGATAAAGATCGAGATTGTGGCCGACCAGCCTGAAACACCGCCGCCGGGTTTCGACATTACGCCGGTGACCATCGAGGAGGAGATGAAGCGCTCCTACCTCGACTATGCGATGAGCGTCATCGTCAGCCGCGCCCTGCCCGATATCCGGGACGGGCTGAAGCCGGTGCACCGCCGCATTCTCTATGCCATGAAGGAAAGCGGCTACGAATCCGGCAAGCCGCCGAAGAAATCCGCCGGCATCGTCGGCGACGTCATGGGCAAATATCACCCCCATGGCGGCGACGCCATCTACGAGGCCATGGTCCGCATGGCCCAGACCTTTTCGATGCGGCTGCCGCTGATCCAGGGCCAGGGGAATTTCGGCTCCATGGACGGCGACCCGCCGGCGGCCATGCGCTACACCGAGGCGCGCCTGGCACAGCCGGCCGAGGCGATGCTGGACGATATCGACAAGGACACGGTCGATTTCCAGCCGAACTATGACGAGAGCACATCCGAGCCGCTGGTTCTGCCGGCCCGCTTTCCGAACCTGCTGGTCAATGGCGCCGGCGGCATCGCCGTCGGCATGGCGACCAACATCCCGCCGCACAATCTCGGCGAGGTGATCGACGCCTGCTGCGCCATGATCGAGGACCCGGACATCTCCGTCGCCGAGCTGATGGAGATCGTACCGGGCCCCGATTTCCCGACCGGTGCCACCATTCTCGGCCGCAAAGGCATCCACGAAGCCTATACCACCGGCCGCGGCAGCGTCGTCATGCGGGCCCGCACGGAAATCGAGGAGATCCGCAAGGACAAGACGGCGATCATCGTCACCCAGGTGCCCTATCAGGTCAACAAGGCCAAGCTGCAGGAGCGCATTGCCGAGCTGGTCCAGGAGAAGACCATCGAGGGCATCACCGAGATGCGCGACGAGAGCGACCGCGACGGCGAGCGCGTGGTCATCGAGCTGCGCCGCGACGTCAACCCCGATGTCGTGCTGAACCAGCTTTATCGCTTCACGCCGCTGCAGACCTCCTTCGGCGTCAATATGCTGGCGCTCGACGGCGGCCGGCCGCAGCTGCTGACGCTCAAGCAGATCCTCCAGGCCTTTCTGGACTTCCGCGAGCTGGTCATCACCCGCCGGACCATCTACGAGCTGGCCCGGGCGCGGGAACGCGCGCATGTGCTGCTCGGCCTCGGCGTTGCGGTGGCCAATATCGACGACGTCATTGCCCTGATCCGCCGGGCGCCCGACCCGCAGACGGCCCGCGAGCAGTTGATGGCCCGCGACTGGCCGGCCGGCGATATCGCGCCGCTGATCCGCCTTGTCGACGAGCCGGACCGGCCATTGCGCGAGGGCGACACCTACCGCATGTCGGAGGCTCAGGCGCGCGCCATCCTCGATCTGCGCCTGCACCGGCTGACCGGGCTGGAGCGCGAAAAGATCGGCAGCGACCTGAAGGAGGTGGTCGACAAGATCGCCGAGTATCTCGCCATCCTCGGCAGTCGCGACAAGCTGCGCGGCATCATGCGCGACGAGCTGGTCGAGATGAAGACCCGCTTCGACACGCCGCGCCGCACCACCATCGAGGACTCCGGCTTCGAGGCGGATATCGAGGACCTGATCCACCGCGAGGACATGGTCGTCACGGTCAGCCATGCCGGCTATATCAAGCGGGTGCCGCTATCGAAATACCGGGCGCAGAAGCGCGGCGGCAAGGGACGCGCCGGGATGGCCACGCGCGAGGAGGATTTCGTTTCCGACCTGTTCGTCGCCAGCACCCACACGCCGATGCTGTTCTTCTCCAGCCTCGGCACCGTCTACAAGATGAAGGTCTACCGCCTGCCGGTCGGCACGCCGCAGGCGCGCGGCAAGGCGCTGGTCAACATGCTGCCGCTCGATCCCGAGGAGAAGATCACCACGGTGATGCCGCTGCCCGAGGACGAGTCGCAATGGGATGGCCTCTTCGTCGTCTTCGCCACCGCCCAGGGCAATGTCCGGCGCAACCGGCTGTCGGACTTCGCCAATATCCACCGTAGCGGCAAGATGGCGATGAAGTTCGAGGAGGGGGGCGACAGCCTGATCGCCGTGCGCACCTGCACCGCCGACAGCGACGTGCTGCTCGCAACCCGGCTGGGCATGTGCGTGCGCTTCCCCGTCGATGACGTGCGGGTGTTCAGCGGCCGCGCCTCGACCGGGGTGCGGGGCATCCGACTCGGCAAGGACGACCGGGTGATCTCCGCCTCCATCCTCAACAAGACCGACGCCACGCCGCAGGAGCGCATGTCCTATCTGCGCCGCGTGAACGAACAGCGGCAAGCAGAGGGAGTGGAGACCGACGGCGCCGACGCGGTGGAAGCGCCGGATATCGAGCTTTCGCAGGAGCGGTTCGCGCAGTTGGCGGCACAGGAGCAGTTCATCCTGGCGGTCAGCGAGCAGGGCTATGGCAAACGCTCCTCCTCCTATGGCTACCGGGCGACCAGCCGCGGCGGCAAGGGCATCTGGACCATGGACATGGGCGAAAAGAACAAGGCGATCGCCGCTTGCTTCCCGGTGCCGGATCAGGCGGAAATCATCCTGGTGACCGACCGTGGCCAGGTGATGCGCTGCGCCGTCGACGATGTCCGCATCGCCGCCCGCAAGACCATGGGGGTCACCGTCTTCCGCGTCGGGGCGGAGGAGCGGGTGGTCTCGGTCGCGGCGATCGCCGAGGGCGAGGCGGAGAACGGGGCCGACGAAGCGTCGGGCAACGGGTCGTCACGGCCGGCCGGCTGAGCAAAGTCGGCCTCAGGCGAACGGAGGGCTCTCATGGCCGCGGACCAGATCGGCGTCTATCCCGGGACCTTCGATCCCATCACGAATGGCCATATGGACATCGTCCGCCGCGCCGCCCGGCTGGTCGACCGGCTGATCGTCGCCGTCGCCACCAATGCCGGCAAGGGCCCGCTGTTCACCGTCGACGAGCGGGTCGAGATGGTGCGGGAAGAGGTCGCGCCCTTGCGCGCCCAGGGCCAGAAGATCGACGTGATGGCCTTCGACAATCTGCTGCTGCACTTTGCCGAAAGCGTCAAGGCGACCATGATCATTCGCGGCCTGCGCGCCGTGTCCGATTTCGAATACGAGTTCCAGATGGCGGCGATGAACGCCAAGCTCGACCCGAATATCGAAACGGTGTTCCTCATGGCCTCCGACCGCAACCACTTCATCTCCTCGCGCTTCGTCAAGGCGATCGGCGAGATGGGCGGCGACGTCAACCATTTCGTCGGGCCGCGGGTGGCCAAGCATCTCAGCCTGCGCTTCGCCGAGAACAATGGCGGCAAGCCGCCGGGCAAGTGAGCGAAGCGGCTTATCGGGCCGGCGCCGGCAGGGGACGGAGACGGCCGGCATGTCGCGGTTGCGGCCCCCTCGGTTGACCCTCACGCCCGCACACCGCATATTCCTCCCCGAACGACCGCTTAGCTCAGTCGGTAGAGCAACTGACTTTTAATCAGTAGGTCCAGGGTTCGAGTCCCTGAGCGGTCACCATAAAATCAATGACTTAGTGGCCGACTAGTCTGGGCATCAGACCTAAAAGCAGCGCCGGGGGGCACGCTGGGGACACAACGGCAAAACGGCGCAACAAGCATGCTCATCCTCGCTTTCCCGCCCTGCCGCATTTGCGAGGATGCGGCGCCCGGGGCACAACGGCGCATGTATGAGAGGGGAATATGGCACGGCAGGATATTTCGTACCTCGAAAAGCTACCGAAAGAGCGTGTCGTTTTGGGTGTTACAGTCCATGGCGTTCAAAATTCCCCATTTGGGGTGTTGGTCAAACTATTGATGGCAAACAATACTACAGAATTGATCAACCTTTGCAGTGGACCAGCAAAAGCTACTTATGAAGCCCTAAAAATAATGAGAAATAATGGACGCTTGCCGCCATCAAGTGCTGAGCAGAACGAAACGCTTCAGGCGAACGCTCCGGAGATTTACGAATATGATTGCAATCAACATTTTAGTGACGCCCGAATGGCTGCTTTCACGAAATTCCTTCAAGCAAAGAATGGGTGCGCAATTGAGTATGTGATGCAGGATGCGTCTCGTAGAGCTTTTGCATTTCCTACTGAAGTGGCTCGGTTTTTTGGTGAATATATTGGGCAATACAAGGAATGTTTCGAGTTTCATGTCGATGAAGATCCATCTGAACCGATTGCCTATTGATCAACTCTCCCACTACTGTTTTGCAGGTCACGTACTTTAAGGGTTTTTCCATGCCTTTGATGTCGTCATATGCTTTGTTCACGGTGAGGTCCAATCAGCTTTTTGGGTAACATATATATAGGGGCTTATTTCTTTATTACTATTACCGGCCGCACGCAAAAAGCCCCGCCGGCCGAACTGGGCGGGCGGTTGCGCAGCCAGTAGGAATTTTCACCCCTCGCAAACCGGCTTGCAGGCCGCTGATCTGGCTGGCCGATCTGATGAAGCGATATGGCAAGAGCCTGACCGCCGGGGCTGGGCAGCTATCTTGCATATCGCCACAGCTATGATATGTAAAGAGGTGGCAGCGGCTGGAGCGCCGGGGCTGGGCAGCTACGCAAGGGTGTGACGGAATTCGTTATCCCTTCGGCCGGAAGGCGTCCAGGGTGGTCCGCGGCCGTGCATGTGTTTTCAGAATCCGTTGTCAAGGTTCCAGTTTACGGTCTTGATAGGGAACGGGCGGCAAAGTGCCGGAAAATGCGCTCTCTGTCGGAAATTGGGGTGATCGTCATGCAAGAGATGGTGGTTCGGGTTAAGTTCCTGAAAAATAAGAGGACCGGGCTGCTTGTCGCCGTGAGCGATGACCTGAAGGGCTTGATGGTGCCGGCCCGGTCCATGGACGAGATGGGCGTCTTCCTGCCGGATGCGATCAAAGAGCTTATGGCGGCGAAGGGGCAGAGCCTGGAAGGTGTGGTTATCGCCGCGGAAGCGGACGACGACAGCGGCGCCTTCGAGGTCGTCGATAAGGCAACCGCGCGCCTGACGATGGCCGCGTGACCCCGGACGCGTACTTCGCCGTGCTCAAGGCCATGGGCATCGTGCCGGCCAAGCCGCCCTACCAGCGGCGGATCCTCTGCAGCACGCGTGACGGGGACTACATACAGGTCCCCGATCCGGCGCAGCTCTCGCCTGAAGAACGCGAGGAAGCCATTGACCTCGTCAAATGGCGCCTTGGCATCACCGATCATTAGCCCGGCCCCTCTCTGCGCCCCTCAGAAGCCCGTGCACGCGCATTCCGCCCCGTTCGAATGGCCGAATCAATTGCAACGGCCGTTCGCCGGCAACCCGGACCGCAGGAGGGGCAGGGCGCGCTTGGCCGAGCTCGCCCGTATCCCCGGCTTCGCAACGCAAATGCAGCGCGCTACTCCGCGATGATTTCGGCGTTGGGGCGGAGGGCGGCGAAGGCGAAGGCGAAGGGGACGTCATAGGCGATGTCCTCCAGAGCGCCCTCGGCCGTGCGGCGCTGCACCACGACATTGCCGACATCGTCCCCCGCCGTAATGTCCTGGGTGTCGAGGGCGGAATTCTGGCCCGGCGCCCAGCTCAGCACCAGCTCGCCGGCTTCGATCCGGCCGGCCTCGCGCAGGAGCTGCAGGCTCCAGGCGCGGTCGCCGACGGCCACCAAGCGGGACAACGGCGGCACCGGCCCGTCATAATCGCCGCGGAAGAGAAAGGGCTGGGCGGCGCTGTCATAGCCGACATAGGGGTTCTGCCCATAGGCGCGCATGGAGGGACGGTTGGGCACCAGCACCCGCCCGTCGGGATGGCGTTCGGCGAAGCGTTCCAGCGATTCCAGCCGGGCCGGAATGATGTCGAGCCGCTCCCCGGTCAGCTCCCCGACAATCGCCTCCCCCAGGAACTGCTGCCACCAGCTTTCGGTCTGGCGGTCGTACATGACGAGGTCGGAATAGCGCAGCTTGCCGGTGGTCCCGAATTCCAGGACCCGGTCGCCCAGCCGGCGGTCGAAGACGATGCCGGAATTGCAGAGGGGGCAATAGGTAACGGCGACCGGCACCCCGCCGACCTCGTCATTGACGATTTCGTGCCAGATCAGGATGCGCAACGGGTAGGCGCGGGCGTCGCCGTTGATCTCCAGGCCCATCACCGGCTCGGTCGGCGCGAGGTCGTCGGCGGACTCCAGGCTGGTGAATTGCGGGTCGTCGATGGACGGGATGCCGTCCTTGGGCGGGCCGCCCGAGAGAATCTCGTCATAGGCGACGGAATGGCGGCTGAAATCGGTGTCCGGCCATTCGCGCGCCCAGCGCTCGGGATTGGCCTCCGCGGCGGCGGCGCCGAGCAGCAGGAGGAGTCCGGCCAGCAGCAGAGCGGCAGCCGGGGGCAGGGGGGCGGCGAGGGGTCTCATCGGCGGCTCTCCAGCGCTCTCGGAGCGATAACGGATGTCGGGCAGATGGGGCGTTGCAAGCTCCGACGCAGCCCGGCGTCACCGCCTCGTGACCCGATGTGAGCGCGGGGCGGCGGGCCAACCAGCGCGGCAATCTACCAGTCTCGATTGTCATAACGCGGTCGCGCGAGGCACGCGAGTGTGTTAGAGATGCGCGCACCGGCAGTCGACGACGCCTCAAAGCCGTCGCCGGAACCGTAACCTATGGGAGGAAAACCAGAAATGACCGCACCTTTCGCACGATTCCTGACCATCGGCGTGGCCGCAACCGCCCTGATGGCCGGCTCCGCGCTCGCCCAGGATCAGTCCGACTGGCCGGATTCGATCACCGTTGGCACGGCCAGCCAGGGCGGCACCTATTTCATCTACGGCTCCGGCTGGGCGAACCTGGTGCAGGAGATGACCGGGGTGAACGCCAGCGCCGAAGTGACCGGCGGCCCGGTGCAGAACGCCACGCTGGTACAGACTGGCGATCTCGACTTCGCCATGGTCACCATGGGCCCGGCCTATGAGGCCTGGATCGGCGAGAGCCCGCTGGCCCCCGGCCTGCCGCATGACCAAATGCGCGCGATGTTCCCGATGTACCAGACGCCGTTCCAGTGCGTGGCGCTGGCCGAATCCGGCATCGACAGCATGAGCCAGCTGGACGGCATGACGGTCGGCGTCGGCCCGGCCGGCGGCACCCCGGGCACCTATTGGCCGCGCTTCTTCGAGACGCTGGGCCTCGATGTCGACACCCGCAATGGCGGCGCCAGCGACCTCGCCACGCAGCTGCAGGACGGCCTGATCGACGTGTTCTGCTTCGCCGCCGGCATCCCGATCTCGGCTTTCAGTCAGGTCGAGGCGCAGGTCAATGCCAACATCTTCTCGTTCAACGAGGAAGAGCGGCAGACGATCCTTGAGGCCTATCCCTCGGTGGCCGCCTTCACGGTGCCGGCCAACACCTATCAGAGCATCGAGGCGGAGGACCAGACGGTGGCGATGTGGAATTTCGCCATCACCCACGCCGACATGTCCGAGAGCTTCGTCTACGAGATCATGAGCGTGGTTCTGGAGAACCATGACCGCATGGTCGAGATCCACCGCGCCGCCCAGCACACGGTGCCGGAGAACTATGTCCATAATAGTTTCCTGCCGTTCCATGCCGGCGCCGTACGCTGGTACGAAGAGAATGGCATCGACATTCCGGACGACCTTGAAGGCTGAACCGCCGGATCCGGGATTCCGCAATGCAAAAGGCGCCGTTCTCGGCGTTTGACCTGAATCAAGCCTCGGGCCGTCCCCGTGCTTCGGCGAGGGGCGGCCCCTTTATTCTATGGAAAACATCCGAATTCGGGCGTATCACAGAGGTGTAAAAAAAACCAAGGGATGAGAACAGGGGCGGACCGCTTCCATGAGCGCCACATTCGAGACGCGGGCGGACGAGGAGAAGCTGATCGCCGATGGCGTCGATGAGGAGCCGCCGGTCGGCAATCAACGCAGCCTGGGGGGCTGGCAGCGCAGGGCCCTGTACTGGGCGGGGGTGCTGTTCACCGCCTTCGCCCTGGTCAATCTGAATTATCTCGGCCTGGAGACCTGGGCCTACCGCACCATTCACGTCGTCGGCGGCCTGATCCTCGGTTTCGCCCTGGTGGCCGCCTGGAGCGTCGACCGGCCGATGGCGTCCGGGCCGCTCGCGCGGTTTCAGTCGGTGCCGCTGCTGATCGGCGGGCTGGCGGGCGCCTGGGCCCTGTTCTGCGTGGTGTACGCGTACGTCGCGCGCGAGATCGGCGGGGCCGATCTGCCGCCGGACTGGGTCTTCAACCCGATTGCGTTACCGGTGCTGGGGGAGGTGTCGCTTTTCGGCCTGACCCTCACCGTCTCGGTCGTCGTCGGCATTGTCAGTTCGTGGCTGTTCCCGGGGCCGGCCGATCGCGTCCACTGGCCGGATATCATCCTGCTGCTCGCCTCGCTGACCATTGGCGGGTTCTTCGTCTTCCATTTTCTCCATCCCGACAGCATGATGCGCGGCGCCTTCCGGATGCGCGCCGGCACGCTGTACGCCGACCCGGCGAGCTTCTGGGCGGCCATGTCGAGCATCTTTCTGATCCTCGAGTTGACGCGGCGGGTGGCCGGTCTGGCGCTGGTCACCATCGCCCTGGTGTTTGTCCTGTACTCCTTTGCCGGGCCGTACCTGCCGGGCATTCTGGAGCATGACGGGTACACCCTGTCCCGCTTCTTTACGAAGATGTTCACCGACATCGGCGTGCTGTCGGCGCCGATCGCCGTGTCGTCGACGTACATCATCCTGTTTATCACCTTCGCAGCCTTCCTGCAGGCCTCGAAGGTCGGCGACTATTTCGTCAATTTCGCCTTCGCCGCGGCGGGCCGGGCGCGCGGCGGCCCGGCCAAGGTGGCGGTCTTCGCCAGCGGCCTGATGGGCATGATCAACGGGACCTCGGCCGGCAATGTCGTGGCGACGGGCAGCCTGACCATCCCGCTGATGAAAAAGGTCGGCTACCGGCCGAAGACGGCCGGGGCGGTGGAGGCGGCGGCCTCGACCGGCGGGCAGATCATGCCGCCGATCATGGGCGCCGGCGCCTTCATCATGGCCGAGATCACCGGCATCCCGTACACCGAGCTGATCATCTCGGCGCTCATCCCGGCGGTGCTGTACTTCATGTCAGTGTACTTCATGGTCGATTTGGAGGCCGTGAAGATGGGCATGCGCGGCATGTCCCAGAGCGAGCTGCCGAACCTGAACCGGCTGATGAAGCAGGTGTACCTGTTCATCCCGGTGATCATCCTGATCGTCGCGTTGTTCGCCGGCTATTCGGTGATCCGGGCGGGCACCTATTCCATGGCGGCCGCGATGGTGGTCAGCTGGCTGTCCCCGCACAAGATGGGCCCGCGCCGGATCGTCAACGCGCTGGAGCTGGCGGCCCGTATGTCGATCCAGCTGATCGCCGTGTGCGCCTGCGCCGGGATCATCGTCGGGGTTATCGGCCTGACCGGCGTCGGGCTGAAATTCTCCTCCATGCTGCTGGGGATCGCCGAGACCAGCCAGCTGCTGGCACTGGTCTTTGCCATGCTGATCTCCATGCTGCTGGGCATGGGGATGCCGACGACGGCCGCCTATGCTGTGGCCGCCTCCGTCGTGGCGCCGGGTTTGCAGCAGCTCGGCATTCCGCCGCTGATCGCCCATTTCTTCGTCTTCTACTTCGCGGTGATCTCGGCGATCACGCCGCCGGTGGCGCTCGCTTCCTATGCCGGTGCGGCGATTGCCGGCTCCGACCCGCTCGGCACCTCGGTGACCTCGTTCAAGCTGGGGCTGGCGGCCTATATCGTGCCGTTCATGTTTTTCTACAGCCCGTCGATCCTGATGGTCGGGACGCCGCTGCAGATCGGCATCGCCTGCGTGACGGCGTCGATCGGCATTTTCTTCCTCGCCTCGGCCGTGCAGGGCTGGATGATGGGCCGGATGAACCTGGTCGCCCGGGCAGCGCTGCTGCTCGCCGCGGTCATGATGATCAAGGGCGGACTCGAGACCGACGCGATCGGGATTCCCATCGGCCTCGCCGTGGCCCTCTACCAGTACAAGCTCGGCCGGCGGGAGATTGTGCCGGCGCCTGCGGGGGGGCTGAGCTCCGCGGACACGACGTCGGCCGCTGCGGCACCGGCCCGGACGGCGCCACGGGTCAACGAGCCAAGGTAGCGGCAGCAACGGCATCGGCGAAAGCGCCGGACAACAGGGCGATCCCGATCACGGATCGCCCATCGGCGACCCGGACGGCGAGGTGCAGGCCGACCACGCGCACCGTTTCGCCATCGCGAACCAGCAGAGGCGAGCCGGAATCTCCAGGCACCGCATCGCAGTCATGGCTGACCAGCCAGCCGGCGCCCAGAACAGCGTCGGCCCGGCAGGCCACGTTCACCGTCAGCCGGTGAGCCCGGTCGCTGCTGTAGCCGGCCTGCACCAGCGTCTCCGCCTCGCGAAGATCCGCCAGGGCTGTCGCGACGTCGGGGGGACCCGGCTCGACGGCGATCGGGCGGATGTCCGGTGCGCTGTCCAGGATGAGGATCGCCCAGTCATGCCGCAGGTCGATCGCGTCGATGACATCCCGATCGCGATAGGCGGGTGGCGGGACGATCTCGACCCCGCGGGCATGGGCCAGAAACTCGCCCCCCTGATAGCCGGGCAGGAAATGCACCGAATCCGGCGGCAGGAACCGCCGGGTCGTACGGTTGTAAAGGCAGTGCGCCGCTGTCAGCACCTGCCGCGGCCCGACCAGCGTGCCGGTGCAATGACCACCCTGCCGTCGCGTGAAGGTCCCGCGGTTGATCCGGCCGATCGCCGACCACGGCCAGACCGTGGCGTCGACCACGGTGCGGTCGTCGGCCCCGAGCAGTCCGGGAAGCAGCGGCCGCCCCCCGGTATTCTGAGCCGGTGCCGACCCGGCGGCGAACCAGACGGACAGAGCCAGCAAGAGGGCGAGGGCCGGCGTCAGCCGTCCGGGGAAGCGGAAAAGCGTTGCGCGAACCATGCGTGTCCCGGCAATCGTGTGAAACCCCGCGGAGACTCTGTCCGAGCCGTCCGCATAAAGAAAGCCCGGGCCGCAAGCAGCCCGGGCGGAAAAAAGCGGTTTGGGCGAGGGCAGGCCCTCACCCGAAGGCCCGATCAAGCGAAGAAGGCAATGCCTTCGAACGCGTACTGGGGCAGGACATCTATGACGAAGTCCCGCTCCTCGGCGCTTGCCGTATAGAAGTGTGCGCCCTCCCCTTCGTTGAAGAAGCGGTAGATCGCTGACACCTCGTCGCTTGCGGCGACCTCGAAGGCCTGGAAGGCCTCGCCCTGGGAGTCCCAGATGGGGAGGTTGGCCTCGACGAAGTCTGCTTCCTCTTCCGAGATCGTGTAGAAGAGACCGCCGGTCTCGGTATTGACGAAACGGAAGACGGGCGATGCGCCCGGCTCGCCGGAGAAGTCATTGAAGGCCTCGCCTTCGAAGACGAAGGCGTCATCGGCTTCGACGGCGTCCTGTTCGGTCGGATCGACCGTATACAGGTGGAAGAGCTCGTCCTCATTGAAGTAACGCAGGACAGCCTCGTCGGTATCGTCCTGCGCGTTCAGGTTCTGGATGCGGGTATCGTCGGCCGGGTCGGTCTCGGCTTCGGCAAAGGCCTCGGCCGGGGTCGCGAAATTGGCGGCCAGGTATTCGGCCAGGGCATCCTGTTCGCTGCCCGCCGCCGCGAAGGTGGCCGTGCCGTCGGCAAGGCCGAGATCTTCGATATCGACCCGGTTCTCGCCGAACTCGTCGAAGCGGTAACCGTCGCCGCCACCGGCCAGGAAGTCCAGCGTGACGATGCGGATGTCGCGGGCGGGATCGCCGACGATCGCCCCGTCCTCGACCACGGTATCGAGAACGGTGCCATCCTCGTCGATGATCTCAAGCGACTGCACCCGGCTCAGCTCGCCCGGTTCCGCCGCATCGAGCCCCGGCTCATCGGGATCGAAGCTGAAGCGGAGACCGCCGACCTGCGGGAACCGGCCCGGCGTGTTGCCCGGATCGCTATCGGCCACGCCATGTTCGATGATGGCCGCCAGCTCCTCGGCGGTCAGGGTGAGCAGGGTCAGGCCGTTGTTGAAGCGCAAGCTGTTGACGATGTCGAGCTGGCTGACTTCGCCCTCTTCCTTGCCGACGTCCGGATTGGCCTGCGGCGGCAGCAGGGTTCCGTCCATGTCGGTTCCGCCGATCGGCGCCCGGATGCCGCCGCCATTCTTCAGCGAGACCAGCACCGTGTCGTCGACATCCTGCGCCTGGGCCAGATTGGCGTCGGCGGTGAGGTTGCCGAGATTGGTCTCCTCGGTGCGGACGCTATCGCGCCGCCCGTCCAGATACACATCGGTGTTGCCGAAGGTGTTGCCGTCCTGGCCGGAAACGACGGCATCGACGCCGGCCACCAGGTCCTGGGTGAGGGCGCCTTTGCTGCCCTCGGCAAACGGGTCGGCATCGCCATAGAGATCGCTGACGACGTCGTCGGTCGTTGCGAAGGCGCCGCTCTCGGCCGCATCGATGCTGTCCGGGAGGAGAACGCCGTTTTCATCGAACTCGACAACCAGCCGGCCGACATAGCTGTATTCGCCGTCGGTGCTGACGATGGCCGCCGGGTCGCCGCTGGCATTGGTGGTCAGGATCGGATAGCCGCGATCGGCCGTGTCGTCCGGGCGCAGCACGTCGGTCTCGTCAGCCAGCAGCGTGTCCGAGCCGCCGGCGATGACGATGTCGACATCCTCCAGCAACGTGATCAGCTGTTCTTCGAGCGCGATCTGCTGCAGGTGCGTGACCAGGACGATCTTGTTGACGCCGTCGGCGACCATCTGGTCGACCACCGGCTGCAGGATCGCCGCCAGGGCCTGCATGTCGTTGACGTCGGGTGAGACGCCGACCGTGCCCGGCGAGGAGATCATTTCGAGCAGCGGGGTGGTGGCGCCGATCACGCCGATCTGTTCGCCCCCTTCCTCGAAGATCGCCGCCGGAGCCAGGCGGGGGGTGGTCTCGCCGCTTGCGCTCTCGGCCGGCCCGATAACGTAGTCCGAGCCGTCGACGATCTCCGTGGTGGCCAGATTGCCGAGGTCGCTGTTGGCCGAGAAGTCGAGATTGGCCGACAGATACGGGAAGGTGGTGCCGATCCACTCATCGTCGCCGAGGGCGTCGGTATCCCCGAAATCCGGCTCGATGATGCTCTCCAGGGTGTCGGTGCCGGTGTCGAACTCGTGATTGCCCAGCGCCGACGCATCGAAACCGATCACATTCATGATCGAGATGTCGATCCGGCCACGATCGCCCTCCAGCGATTCATACTGGCTGCCGGCATCATCGGGCAGGCCGAAGACCGTATTGTGGGCGTCGTTGAACACCTGGTCGTTGACGAACAGGGCCGCGTTGAAGAACGGCCCCGGGATGACATTGTCGCCGGCCGACAGGGTGAGGGAATTGGCGACCTCGTCTTCCAGCAGGTCGACAATCGCGGCGAAGTTCGGGGCCCGGTCGATCGCCCGGACGCCGCCTTCCAGGTCCGAAGCGTGCAGGATCTGCAGTTCGAAGGTGTCGCCGGTGGTATCGCCGAGGACCGTATCGTCCCGCTCGTTCAGGTTCTGGATCCGGGTGTCTTCCGCCTCCGGCGTGTCCGGCTGGCTGAACGGCGTGTCGGCGAAATTGGCGGCCAGATACTCGGCGAAGGCATCCTGCTCGCCGCCGGTCCGCGTGAAGGTCGCGGCGCCGTCGTCGGTCAGGGCCGGACCGTCCAGCTCGCCGTTGAGATTGGTGTCTTCCCCGTCGTCGAGCTCGCCATTGCCGTTCTCGTCTTCGCCATCCAGCTCGACGACATTGGCGAATTCGGGGTCGGCCGCGACGAAATCGGGATAGGGGAAGCCGCTGCCGCCCTCGGCCAGGAAGTCGAGGGTGACGACGCGAATGGGACGCCCGGCATCGCCGACGATCTCGCCGTTCTCGACGACGACATCGGTGACGGCGCCATTGTCGTCGACCAAAGCGAGGCTCTGGACCCGGCTGCCTTCCTCATTGTCCGGCTCATAGCTCAGGCGCAGGCCGCCGACATGCTGGAAGCTGCTCTCCAGCCCGTGCTCGATCACCTCTTTCAGCTGCTCGGCCGTCACGGTGACCAGCGACAGGCCGTTGTTGAAGCGCAGCGTGTTGTCGATGTCGAGCTGCGAGATCTCGCCTTCTTCCTTGCCGGCGTTCGGGTTGGCGGCCGGCGGCAGCAGCTCGCCATTGTCGCCGATCGAGCCGATCGAGGCCCGGATGCCGCCGCCGTTCTTGAGCGACACGGCCACGCTGTCATCGGCCTCCCGCGCGGCGGCCAGATTGGCGTCGGCGGTGATGTTGCCGAGATTGGTCTCCTGCGAGCGGACGATGTCGCGGCGGCCTTCGAGATAGACCTCGGTCTGGCCGAAGATGTTGCCGTCCTGCACCTCGACGATGGCGCTGACTTCATCGGTCAGCGATTGGACCAGCGCGCCCTTGGTGCCCGCGACAAAGGCATTCTCGTTGCTCCAAAGCTCGACCACGGCCTCGTCCGTGGTGGCGTAGGCACCGCTGACGCTGGGGTCGACGCTGCCCGGGATGACGACGCCGTCGGCATCGAAGTCAACCACCAGCCGGCCGACATAGCTGTATTCGTCGGCGGTGTTGACGATCACCACCGGCTCGCCGTCGGCATTCTCGGTGACGATCGGGTAGGGCCCTTCGGCCTCGTCGCCCGGCTGCAGGCCGCGGCCCTCATCTTCGCGGTCGGCCAGCAGCGTTTCGCTGCCACCGGCAACCATGATGTCGACGCCGCTCAGGAACCCGGCCAGCTCCTGCTCCAGGGCGATGTTCTGCAGGTGGCTGACGACGATGATCTTGTCGATGCCCTGGCCGGTCAAGTCATCGATCACCGGCTGAAGGATGGTCGCCAGGGCCTCCATGTCGGTCGTGCCGGCGCCGGGGCCGAACACGGTGGTATTGCCGGGGGAGGAGATGGTGTCGAGGAACGGCGTCACGGCGCCGACGACGCCGAGCTGCTCGCCGCCTTCCTCGATGATGGTCGCCGGGGCGATCTTCGGCACGTCGTCGCCGGCCAGGCTCGCTTCCGGGCCGCTCTGGAAGGCGGTGTTCGGCAAAATCTCGCTGGTGTACAGGGGGTCGAGATTGCTGTCGGCCGAGGTGTCGAGATTGGCCGCGAGATAGGGGAACAGCGTGCCGACCGCCTCATCGTCGGCGAGGCCGGCATCGCCGAAATCTGCCTCGATGAAACCGGCTAGCGCGTTCGTGCCGGCATCGAACTCGTGATTGCCGAGCGAGGCGGCATCGAAGCCGATCGCGTTCATGATCGCGATGTCGAGCCGGCCGGCAGCGCCTTCCAGCGACTGGTAGGTCTGGTCGATGGCATCGCTCGGCAGGCCGAAGAGCTCATTGTAGAAGTCGTTGTAGACCTGGTCGTCGATCAGCCCGGCCGCATTGAAGAACGGCCCCGGAATAACGTTGTCGCCCGAGGACAGGGTGATCGAGTTTTCGACCTCGTCTTCCAGGAAATCGACCACCGCGGCGAAGTTCGGGGCGTTGTCGATCGCCTCGACGCCGCCTTCCAGGTCGGAGGCGTGCAGGATTTGCAGGGAGTAATCCGGCTCGCGGACGTCGTAGAGGGTGGTGGTGCCGCTCACCTCGTTGCCGACCGCCAGCAACGGCACGCCGGTCGGGCTGTCCTCGGCCGAAATGAAGGCGAGGCCTTCCGGTCCCAGATCGCCGACGGGGTCCTCGCTCGTGAGGCTCGCCTCCACATCCTCGACCCGGAAGTCGCGGTTGTTGATGTACTGGACGAATTCGGCATTGGCCGGCTCAGTGACGTCATAGACAGCAATGCCGCCGACGCGCTCCAACCCGATAAACGCATAGATGCTGTCGCCGACCTGGCCGATGGTCACGCCTTCCGGCTCGGGGCCCTTGGCATCGCTGCGGCTGTCGAAGCTGTCATTTTCGTCATTGTCGCTGTTGAAATCGAGCGGGTAATCAAGCGCCGTGATCTGCTCGAACTGATCGCCGCTGTCGAAAACGATCTCGCCGCTGCTGTTCCAGATGGTGAAGGAGCGGCTGCCGAAGACTTGCAGCTGGTCGAAATCGCCGTCGCCGTCGGTGTCGCCGTCGATGAGCGAGAATTCCAGCCGGCCGAGATTTTCCTCCAGCTGCAGGGTGGCCGCGTCCGGGAAGGCGGTCGGATCGAGGGTCACCTCCTCGTCGCCGATCCGGCCCTCGTCGCTGTCGCGGGCGTCACCCTCATTGGCGGTGACGTAATAGGTCTCCCCGCCGGTCTCGTAGGCGGCGATCGTGTCGGGCATGAACATGCCGAAGACCGGCCAGGTCTGGATATTGATGCCGTCATCGCGGTCGCTGGCATCCAGGCCGTTGCCCTCGACGCTGTGATCCTTGAGGCCCAGCGGGACGATGTCCGTGACAGTGGCCGAGGCGATGTCGACCAGCGCGACGGCGTTGTTTTCCTGCAGGGTCACCCAGGCGGTGGTGCCGTCCGGCGAGACGGCGACATATTCCGGCTCGACGTCTTCCGACACGCTCTTGTCGGGGAAGATCCGAATGCCTTCGGCGCGCAGCGCGTCCTCCTGGCCGTCGAAGGCGGTAAAATCGGCGGTCTCAACGGTCGCGTTCTCGACGCCGTTGGAGATGTCGATGATGCTGACCGACGCCTGCGGGTCGACGGTATCGGTCGGCTGGCCCTCATTGGCGGTCAGCACGCGGCTGCCGTCCGGGGTAAAGGCGACCATGTCCGGCAGGATGCCGACCGTCACCGTGTTGAGGATATTGCCGTCAGTGTCGAGAAAGGCGACCAGGCCCGGCGCGGTTTCGTCGGTATTTTCGACGGCCGCGGCAACGATGCCGTTGCTGACCGCGATGCTGTTGACGCCCCCCGCCGAATCCCCCAAAGCCGCCAGGAGGTCGATCGACGTGACGAGGGTCGGGTCGCTGGGATCGGCGATATTGAGAACGTCGATCTGGTTCGCATCGGCATTGATAACGAACAGCCGCTGCGTTCCTGGATCATGGGCGACGATTTCCGCCGCGCCTTCGTCGAAAATGCCGGTTGAAAACGTGCCAAGTGCACTGAGCCGGATAGTCATCTATCGCCTCCCCGAGTCGATCGCCTGATGAACGTGGATTGGAGTCTTCGTGGACCGGAATGTCCTAACGCGCCGGGACAGCCCTGTCGGAGGGCATGGCCATGCCAGCCGCATGCCCGCCCCGCATCGACGGCCGGGACGGTAGTCGTTCGGAGTGAGCGAAACGGTTACTGCTGCGTTAAAGTTTGATGAAAGACGACACTTTGCGTTTAGCCCGCGGTTTGCGGGTGCGGGCCATCGCGCCGGGACGGCCTGGTGCCCGGCACGGAACCGGTCCGGCTCTCCGTGTTTTCGAGAAGGAGACACGGATGTGTGGCGATGACCTCCGGGCCGATCGCGGCCCGTCCGGCGAAATTCTCTGAAGCGAAATTTTTTGAAGGAGGCCTATGATGGCGGATCGCAGTGCCGAAAACGCCGAGTCGATCGAAGCCTTGCGGGCGGATGTCGGACGCCTGCGGGACGATGTCGCCGTCCTGACGCGTCACCTGTCCGGGGCAGCCGACGAGGCGGCCGACGATGTGCGCCAGCGCTTGCGCGATACCTATCGCCAGACCGGCGAAGCCGCCCGGCAGACCCGCGAGGCGGCGCGCGAGCGGGTCGACCGCGGCCGTAGCGCGATCGAAAGCGAATTCCAGGAGCGTCCCGTTACCGTCCTGGGTATCGCCTTCGGCACCGGTCTTTTGATCGGCCGCCTCTTTGGCCGCTGAGCCGGGCTCGGAACACCGGGCGAGCGGGATGCCGCCCGATCTCCTGGGCGATCTTCAGACGCTTGTCGATGCGGAACTGGGCCGTATCGGCGCAACGGCACATCGCGGCGTGCTGACGCACACGGTCGGACTGATCACCGTTGCGGCCGTCATGCTGGGCGTGCTGCTGATCGCCATCGGCGTCTTCCTGCACTTGCTCGCCACGCACGGCCCGATCCTGGCCGGCCTCTGGGTCGGCGGCGGGCTGATCGTGTTGGCTGCGCTGGCCGGGGCGGTGGCCATGGCGGTGGCCGGGCAGCGAGCGAAGAAGCAGGCGCGGGCCCGAGCGGCCATGGCCCGCTCGCTGGTCAGCAGCGATCTGTCACAACTCCTGGCTGCCATCAAGGGCGAAGACCGCGGCCTGATGGTCATGGCCGGGGCAGCCCTGCTGGCCGGCATCGTCACCGGCAGGCAGGGCCGTTAATCGCAAAGTCGGACGGGCGGCTTTCGGCACCGGGCAGATGTCCGGACGGTCAGGCCGCCCGGTCGCTGCGATACAGATCGCCAAAGCGGGATGGGTCGATGTCCTGTTCGCGGTCGAAGGCGACATGTACGCCGCGCTCGGAAACATCGACCACGCGGCCGTCCCAGGTGGTTCCCACCGACGGAACCCGCACGGTCACCGCCTTGCCGGACGCGATTCGGTCGATCCCCGTCAGCCGCGCCCCGCCCCGCGACAGGTCGATCAGGCGGGCGCTTCGCGGCACCTCATCGCAGATCAGGACGGCGTCGATCGAAACGGGAAAGCGCGTATGCGCCCGGCGGTCGGTGTCGGCGGTGGATGTCCGCACCAGGCGGGTCACGGTCTCGCCGAAGCTGCGCACGGCATCGACCAGCGATGCCGCGCGGTCCTGGACCGAATCGGCCGCCTGCTTGGTCAATCCGGCTTCGTCGCTGACGAAGCTGATGCGCCCGCTGACATCCCGCGTCGCCTTCGAGGAGTCGTCGACATTGCGGGCGATCTCCTCTGTGGCCGCGCGCTGTTCGTGCACGGCCGCGGCGACGGCCTGGGCAATCGCATCCATGTCGTGGATGGTGTCGCCGATGCCGGTAATCGCCTCGATCGTGGCCTGGGAGACCGAGCGGATTTCTGCGACGCGCTCCTCGATCTCCTGGGTCGACTGCGCCGTCTGCCTGGCCAGCGATTTCACCTCGTTGGCAACCACCGCAAAACCGCGCCCGGCCTCGCCGGCCCGCGCGGCTTCGATGGTGGCGTTCAGGGCGAGCAGGTTGGTCTGGTCGGCGATCGCGCCGATCAGCTTCACGACCTCGCCGATGCGTTGCCCGACCTCGCCGAGCTGCCCCACAACCTCCTGAGTTGTATCGGCCTTTTCCCTGGCCGAAGCGGCGATCCCGGTCGACTGCTCGACCTGGCGGGCGATCTCGTTGATCGAGGCGGCGAGCTGCTCGCTGGCCGACGAGACGGTCTCGGCATTGGCGAGCGCCTGTTCCGATGCGGCCGCGACATCGGCGGTATGGCCGGCGACCCTGTCCGAGGACTCGCGCAGGCCCTCGCTGTCCTTAAGCATCGCCCGGGCCACGTCCTCGACCGATTGCAGCGCATCGCGGGTGGATAGGTCGAGCGTGTCGGCCATTTGGCGTAGCGCCTCGCGACGGAGCTGCTGCTGGCGCGCTTCGGTCTCGGTCTGCTCGCGGCGCAACCGGTCGCGGTCTTCCGAGGCGGCGCGCAGGACCACCAGCGCGCCGTTCATGCGCCCGATCTCGTCGCGGCGGTTCCGCGTGTCGATGTCGATCGTGTAATCGCCCTCGGCCAGCCTCTGCATGGCCGTCGTGACCCGGCTGATGGGGCGCGCGATACTGCGACCGATCAGGAAGGCGGCGACCAACCCGATCAGGATGGCCGCGGCGGCTGCGGCTAGCATGGTGGTCACGGCGGTGTCGATCTCGGCCGTGGCTTCGGGGCCAAGCTGGTCCTGCTGCCATTGGATAGAGGCCTTGAGGCCTTGGATCTGGCCGGCGACATTCGGGCCGATCGCGTCAAGCGTTCCGGTGATGAGGTCATTGCGGCGGTTGATGACCGCATGAACCTCTTCGAAGGCCGCGCGGTAGACGCCGGCGCCGTCGAGAACCGTCTGTGCCATCGCCTGCCGCTCGGGATTTTGCAGCGCATCGCGCATCACGTTGCCCTGCGCCGCGAGGCCGTCGAGTTCGGCGATGGTGCGCTCATAAAAGGCCTGGTCGTTCTGGACAAGAAAGAGGGTGGCGTAGAGCCTCCCAAGCAGCAGATGGCGCATCTCCAGCCCGGCATGGACGGCGGCCTCGGTGTCGCCGTCGGCCGACGCCGAGGTCATGATCGCCGTCAGCGTCTGCTCAATTTCCGGGCCGACGGTACGGAACACGTCGTAAAGTTCGTTTCGTCGCTGTTGCAGCTGCGATACCTGATCGAAGGCGGCGATATAGAGTTCCAGATCGGCATGCAGACCATCAAGGGTTTCGCGCTGGTTATCCAACAGGGCGAAGGACCCGGCCCGCCGTATCTGCTCCAGGGTGCGGGCGGCAGCATCGGCCACCGGCTCGGCATAATCGGGGGTGCCGTGGATGACGAAGTCCTTGGCCAACAACCGGGTTTCCAGCATCGCCGCCTGAATATTGCCCACCTGATTGGCGGCGCGGGCGAGTTGGCGATACTCGCCGAAATATCCCTCTGAATGCGTCAAGGATTGGTAGCCGACCACCCCCATTGCCACCAGAAGGCTCAAGACGAGGGCGAAGCCGGCGGAAATGCTTGCCCTGATGCCCGGCCGAGCGCGCCGGATAAAGCCAAATGCCATAATTGCCCCTCTCCGCTTTCGACGCGACCAGATCGCCGATATTGCGAGTTTCTCGCGGTTGAATGCAACGCGAGC
The DNA here is from genome assembly GCA_009909005.1 of Alphaproteobacteria bacterium. Classification (GTDB taxonomy): domain Bacteria; phylum Pseudomonadota; class Alphaproteobacteria; order DSM-16000; family Inquilinaceae; genus JAAAOG01. Next base: position 35,266 of record JAAAOG010000178.1, read on the forward strand.
ACCCGACAATAGGCCACATTGGTTGTTACGCAGCGGTAAATGCCGGTATCCATTATTCTCTTTATGGTTACCTTGGCGATGGTTCCCAGGGAGCGCATCGGCGTCGTCGCTATCGCGCTTCGCGGGCTGCCGAGCAGTCAGTGGCGTGCAATCGGGCTCTAGTCGTTAAACCCTCCTTGACATTTTTGGGCTGAGGATCGGCCTGTCGCGATCAGGAGAGGCCTTATGTCAGGAGCGGGTTTCGACGATAACGGACCGGTGCATCGCCCGGTCTCCGAGACCGCCTTTGCGGCGGCCATGCGCGCGCATGAGCGGTTTTTGCACAAGCGCGGCGGGCGCCGGGCCGATTTCCGTTTCTGCGATCTGTCGCATCTCGACCTCACCTGTCAGGACCTGAGCGACGCCGATCTCACTGCGGCGCGGCTGCAGGGCGGGCGGATGATGGGCGCGCTTCTGCGCTTCACGAACCTCTATGGCGCCGATTTGCGAATGGCCAATCTGCTGCGGGCCGACCTGTCCAAGGCCGATCTGCGCGGGGCGTCCCTGAACGGCGCGGTGCTTACGGAGGCCAATCTCAGCGAGGCCGATCTGCGCGAAGGGATGATCGCCGTTTCCGGGCCGGACGGGGAGTTGTCGCCCGTCGGTTTCGATCTCTGCCATTCCGATCTGGCCGGCGCCAAAGCCAATCTCGCGAATATGACCGGCGCCCGCATGGGCGGGGCCTTCGTCAAGCACTCCGACCTCTCCGACTCCAATCTTCGGAAGGCAAAGCTCCGCGGGGCCAATCTCGGGCGGTGCGATCTTACCGGCTGCGTACTGGACGGCGCCGATCTCAGCAATGCGCAGCTGGAGGGGGCAATCCTCAATGGTGCCGACCTGCGCAATGCCCGCCTCGAGCATGCCGATTTCAGCAATGCGAATATGGTCGGCGCCCTGTTCGAACCGGCGGCCCTTGAAACGGCAAAGATGGCGGGGGTGCGGCTGGCCCGACCCCTGAAGACGCTGCCCCGGCCGCTCGGCGAAATCCTCGACGGCCATGCGCGCTGGGTGAATTCGGATGGCCGCGATGGCAGCCGCTGCAATGTTTCGGAGTTCGACCTGAGCGGCCTGGATCTCAGCGGCCGGGTGCTCGCAGCCGCCGTGCTGCGCTGCACGATTCTGGCCGGTTGCAAACTTGTCGGCGCCTCCCTGCCGACCGCCGACCTGTCGCTCGCCGATCTCCGCAAGGCCGATCTGGCGCGCGCCGATCTGCGCGGCGCCAATCTGCAGCGCGCCTCGCTGCACGGCGCCGATCTGCGCAACGCCCGCCTGTCGCCGGTTCACATCACCGGGCTGTCGACCTTCACCTGGCACACGGATCTCTCCTATGCGCGATTGGCCTCGGCCTGTCTGGCCGGTGCGGACCTGCGTGGCGGGCATTTCATGCATGCCGACCTGCGCGGGGCGGATTTGCGGGGTGCCGACTTGTCCGGGGCGGTGCTGCGCGGGGCCGACCTGTCGGGCGCCCTGACCGAAGGGTGCAGTTTCCGGGATGCCGATCTGGGCGAGGTCGCGGGCTTGCGCGGATGAGCGGCCATTCCTTCCGCAGAAGGCCGGGACCGGGATTTGAGACAGGATGGATCGTGACTGTCAATCGCATCAATGCATCGCCATCTTAGAAATATTTTTTTGACGTGCTTTGATTTTCGTTTCTCATGATGTATACGCCTTGAGGGACTTGTCGAGGCAGCAAGATGAAAGTTGAGCAAAACCCTGTAATACTCGCTGTGGATGATGACCCC
>JAAAOG010000034.1 GCA_009909005.1 Alphaproteobacteria bacterium
CGGCTCGGGCGGCGGCGGCCGCCGCAGCCCCTCCGGCAGGTCCGGCAGCTCCAGTGCCGCCGCCGGCGCCGCCGCGGCGGGTGCGGCCGTCTCCTGCGCCACCCGATAGTGCAGGCTGCCGGCCGCCGTCGTCGTCACGCCCGGCAGACCGTCCATCGCCGCCCGGCAGAGCGCGTACCAGCAATGGCCGGCCGGTTCCTGGGTGCCGCGATAGCCGCAGACCAGCAGCCGGTCCTCGGCCCGGGTCAGGGCGACATAGAGCAGCCGGCGATATTCCTGGTCGCGGCGGTGGTCGGCGGCGGCGCGCAGCTCCCGGCAGCGGCTTTCCTCATGGGCGCGGCGCGGCGCCCAGAGCGGCAGGCCGTCCGGCGCCTCCGGCCAGAGGATGGCCGGGCCCTTTTTCGGCACCGCCGTGGTGTCGGGGAGGATGACGATCGGCGCCTGCAGCCCCTTGGCGCCGTGCACGGTCATGATCCGCACCCGGCTCTGCGGCCCCGCCTCCAGCTCCCGCTTGACCTCGGTCCGGCCCTGTTCGAGCCAATGCACGAAGTGCTGCAGCGACGGGGCCTCGGTCGCCTCGAAGCCGAGCGCCAGGGTGAGCAGCTCCTCCAGCGGATCCTCGGCCTCGCCGCCGAGGCGCGCCAGCATCGCCCGGCGGCCGCTGACCGGATCGGCCGGGCAGGGCGTGTCGAGCAGCCCGGCGATCAGCGCGAAGGGCGTCAGGTAATCGACCCGGCCGAGCCAGTCCGACAGCCAGGCCACGGCCGCCTCCAGTCGCGCATCGCCCGCGGCCCGCTCTTTCAGGGCCGGCCACAGCCCGCCCCCACGGGCATGCGCCACGGCGAAGAGCTGCTCTTCGCCGAGGCCGATGAACGGCGTCTTGAGGACGGTCGCCAGGGTCAGATCGTCCTCGGGCAGCAGCAGGAACCGCGCCACCGCCATCAGGTCCATCACCGCCAGCTGGTCGGGCACGACCATGCGGTCGACGCCGGAGACCGGCACGTTGCGCTCCTTCAGGGCGCGGACGATCTCCCCGAACAGGCGGTTGCGGGTGCGCACAAGAATCAGAATGTCGCCGGGTGCCGCCGGGCGGCCGCGTGCCTCCAGCCACAGCCCCTCGCCGACGCCATGGCCGGTCCAGCCGGCGATGGTCCGGGCGAGGCGCTGGGCGAGATCGGCGCTGGGTTCGACCGCCCGGCCCTGCGCCACCGGAGGTGCCCAGGCCTCGCCCTCCTCGTCCCCCTGCGGCTCGATCAGCGGCCAGAGGGCCACGGCCCCGGCCTCGCCGGCCCGCACCGTCTCGTGCCGCAGCGGGCCGTCGCCCTCGAAGATGACGCCGTCGCGCGCTTCCCCGGCGGCGAACACGGTGTCGACAAAATCAAGCACCGCCCGCGTCGAACGGAACGAGACGTCCAGCCGCGCCGGCCGCCAATCGCGCCCGGCCGCCCGCGCCTGCGCGGCGTAATGCCCCCGCATGCGCACGAATTCGGCCGGGTCGGCGCGCTGAAAGCTGTAGATCGACTGCTTGACATCGCCGACGGCAAAGACCGTGCGCGGCATCAGGCGCGGCCCGTTGGTCGCGAAGAACTCCTCGGTCAGCGCCGCGATGAGCCGCCATTGCGCGGGGCTGGTGTCCTGCGCCTCGTCGATCAGCAGATGGTCGATGCCGCCGTCGAGCTTGTACTGCACCCAGGGGACCATGCCGTCCCGTCCGATCAGGTCCCCCGCCCGCAGGATCAGGTCGTCGAAATCGAGCAGCCCGCGGAGCGCCTTGGCCTCCTCATACAGGCGCGCAAAGGCCGCGCCGAGGGTGAGCAGGGCCTCGGTCGCTTCGGCGACGATGACGGCGCGGCGGCGCTCCATGACCCGTAGCATGCGCTCGGCTTCCACCCCGAGGGTCTGGAGGATCGGTGGACAGGCCGCAACCACGGGCTTGGTGGCCAGGCGCTTGAGAATGTCCCCGTCCTTGGTCAGGAACACTCTGGCATAGGAGTCGAATGTCGCCGCCCGTTCCGCCGGCGCCGCCAGCCAGGCGGCGAGCGCCTCGCCGCGCGGGCCGTCGGTCTTGCCGCCCGTGCAGAGCGCCGTCGCAGCGGCCCGCAGGGCCGGGCCGTCAAAGGCGCCGTCCTCGCAGGCCCCGGCCAGCACGGCGGCCTCGGTTTCGCCCGGTTCGAGGCCGAGCTGCGCCCGCAGCGCCCGCCCTGCGCCCGCCGGCCCGCCATGATCCGACAGGACCCGCTCCAGGCGGGCCCGGTCGGCCATCAGCGCATGCAGCAGGCTGCTCAGGGCCTCCTCGCCGACCCGCCCGGCGACCTTGCCCAGGGCCTCGGCCACCGGCGGCTCGGGGGCTGTGATCAGCCGGTCCCGCGCCGCCAGGGCAAGGTCGGCGGCCTTGCGCGCCTCCATCACCGTGAAATGGGGCGGCAGCCCGGCCTCCAGCGGGAAGCGGCGCAGCAGCGACTGGCTGAAGGCGTGGATGGTCATGATCGGCAGGCCGCCGGGCGCCTCCAGCACCTCGGCGAACAGCCGCCTGGCCCGTACCTCGTGAACCGGGTCGGCCGGCGCTCCGGTCAGGTCGGCGAGGTCGGCCGCCAGCCTGTCGGCCGGGACGATGGCCCAGCCGGCCAGCACCCGACTGATGCGGTTGGCCATTTCCGCCGCCGCCGCCTTGGTGAAGGTCAGGCAGAGGATGCGCGCGGGCGGGGTGCCGGCGAGAAGCAGCCGCAGCACGCGGCTGGTCAGCACCCGGGTCTTGCCGGTGCCGGCCGAGGCCGAGACCCAGACCGACCAGGCCGGATCGGCAGCGGCCCGTTGCGGCCCGTTCGGGTCGACCGCCCGGGCCGGGGCCTCGGCCAGGCCGGGGGGAGACGGGTCGCCGGTCATGCCTCCTCCTCCCCGGCCTCGGCCACCGACCATTCGGCCACCCGGGCGAGGTGGGCGGTGTCGCTGAAGCGCGGTGCAGCCGCCGCCCGCGGCCGGGCAAGATAGGGGGTCGCCGGATCGTCGAAGCGGGCGATCAGCGCCTCCAGCCCGGCCGTCGCCGCCGCCATCAGAACGGCGACCTTGTCGGCCCGGATCTCCACGATCTCGCCGGCCGGCTCGCCGCCGGACAGCCGCCAGAAGGCCAGCTCGGCAATCTCGCTCGGCGGCACCTCCTCAAAGCCGCCGGCCGCGGCGATGGCGGCCTCCAGCGGCAATTGCGGCTCGTACCCCTTCTCGATCTCGCCTTTCCCCGGCACGATGCCGGTCTTGTAGTCGATGATGGCGAGCCGCCCGTCGGCCAGCCGGTCGATGCGGTCGGCCCGGGCGGTCAGGGTGAAGGGACCGCCGGCCGCGGCCAGGCCCAGGCTGCCCTTGACCTCGACCGCCACGGGCCGGGCCGCGGGCCGCCGCTCACATTCCCGGGCCAGCACCCAGGCGGCGATGCGGGCGAAGCGCGGCCACCAGAAGGCGGCCGCCGCCGGGTGACGCATCAGCGCCGCGAAGGCGGCGCGGCCCTGGGCGAGCAGGCGCTCCAGCGCCGCCGGGCCGTCCACCGCTGCGTCCTCCCGCATGAACAGGTGCAGGGCGGCATGCACCGCCTGGCCGCGGTCGGCGGCGGTGGGATCGGCGTCGAGCGGCTCCAGCGCCTCCAGCCCGAGCACGTGGCGGGCATAGATCGCGTAGGGGTCGCGCATCCAGGTGCCGATCTCGGTCACCGACAGCCGGCGCGGCCGGGCCGCCAGGGGTGGCTGCGGCGCCGGCGGAGCGACGGCCTGCACCCTCTCCGGCGCATCCAGCGCCCGGCCCCAGGCGCGCCAATGGCGGCTGTCGGGCAGGACGAGGCCGGCGCCGGCCAGCACCGCATCGAGCCGCAGCAGCCAGCGGGCCGGCACGGTCGGCGTGCCTTCCGCCCGCTCGGCGCGGGTCAGGACCACCTCCGGCGCCGCCAGGCCCTGGGCGAAGTCGTGCGCCGCCAGGCCGATGCGGCGCTCGGGCGAGAGCAGGCCGAAGGCCCGGCGCATCGGCCGCGACATCCAGGGGTCGGGGGCCGGCTCGCCCGGCCAGGTGCCTTCGTTCAGCCCGCCCAGGATCAGCAGATCGGGGCGCTGCAGCCGTGCCTCCAGCGGCCCGCGGATGGCGAGGCGCGGATGGCCGCCCCAGGCCGGACGCACCACCCGGCCGGCCATCAGCGCCTCGACCAGGGCCGGATAATGCCGGCCGTCGACCGCATAGATGCCCTCGGCGGCGGCAAGCAGCTCGTCGACGAAGGCGGCTGCCGCTTCGCCGTCCTCGCCCCGCCACAGGCGATCGGACCCCGCCTGGTCGGGTGCGCGCGCCAGGGCCTCGGCAAAGGCGATATGGGCGGCGACGAGGTCGGTCAGGGCCGTCTCGCCTCGCGTCAGCGCTGCGAAGAACGGCGCGGCCAGGTCCTCCAGCCGTCGCAGCCGCACCTTGACCGTCTTCAGCACATCGCGATCGCGCCGCGGGTCGGCGAAGGCGGCGTCGAGCGCCCCCCGGAGCCCGGCAAAGCCGGGGGCGGGGCGCGGCCCGCGCAGCAGGCCCCGCTCGACCTCGCGGACGCCATGGCGGAAGGCGGCCGGCGGCTCGCTCCCCGCCGCCAGCGGGTGCTTGAGCAGGGCCAGCAGGCCGACCGGCGCGGCGTCATCGCGGGCGCAGCGGGCGGCAAGCCGGAGAAAGGCACCGACCGGCGTCTCGCCGAGCGGCCGGCCGGCCGTGTCGTCGACCCTGAGGCCCCAGCGGCCAAGGGCGGCGCCGACCCGGCGGGCAAGGCCGCGGTCCGGCGTCACCAGCGCGGCGGTGCGGCCGGGAGTGTCCAGCGCCGCGCGCATCATCAAGGCGATGGCGCCGGCCTCTTCATGCGGGGTGGGGCAGTCGAGCCGCTGCAGGCCGGCAATCGCCGTGTCGTCCAAAGTCGCGGCCGGCGATCCGTCCGGCCCGGCGAGATCACGCCAGGCGGCGGTGCCGGCGGCCGGCCGCATGACCTCGCTGACCAGCGCCAGCCGCCCCGGCGAGGACGGCGCGGCCGGGCCGGCCTCGCCGTGCTGCGGCAGCGGCCAGTCGCGGACATCGCCCCGGTCGATGCCGATCTCCCGCAGCAGGGCGCGCATCGCCACCTGCGGATGGGTGTCGTCGAGCGCCGCCCAGCTTTCGTCATCGAGGTGCCGGTCGAGCCCCGGCAGGACCACGGCCCCCTGCGGCAGGCCGGCAATCACCGCCAGCAGCCGCGCCGTGGCGGGAATCGAGCCGGTCGAGCCGGCGGCGATGACCGGATGGTCGGGCGGAGCGCGGCGCCAGGCCTCGGCCCGGGCCGCCAGGGCGGCGTTGCGCCGCGCCGCCGGGTCCATCGCCCCCTCCTCCGCGAGAATGGCCGGCCAGGCGGCGGTGACGATCGTCAGGAATTCGACGATGCGCTCCCAATGGGCGGCGAGGTCGGGCGGCGCCAGACCGCGCAAATCGGCGAATTCGAGGCCCTGGGTGTGCACATGGTCGAGCAGCCGGGCGAGTTCCGCCGCCAGCCCGACCGCCTGCTCCGGCGCGAGGTCGAGGTCGCGGCGCTCGCCGACCAGCCGCGCCAGCAGCAGCTGCCGGCGCAGGGCCGGGATCGGCGGCGGCAGGTCCGGCGCCGGATCCCAGCCGCCCGTCTCGCCATCCGTTTCCTCCTCGGGGTCGAGATCGCCGAGCGCCCGGATGGCCGGCAGCACCAGCGGCCGGCCATCGCTGTGGGTCAGCAGCGCCTCGCCCAGCGCCCGCACCGCCCGGCGGGTCGGCAGCAGCACCAGCACCCGGCCCAGCGCCATCGGCTCGCCGCCCCAGCGATTCAGGAGCTCTGCCGCCACCGCATCGAGCAGCGACGCCCCCGGCGGGACGGTGAAGACGCCCGGAGGCCCGCCACCGGCCGCATCTGCAACGGCGGCCGTCACACCACCATCCAGCGAAGGTTCTGTTCCAGCATCATTTCCCGCGCGGTGGCCAGCGCCTCCGGCGTGTTGACGTGGAACCAGGGTCCGTCATGCACCATGCCCCAGAGCCGCCCGGCCTCCAGCGCCCGGTCCCAGAGCCGCGTCATGTTGAACGGCACGGGCGGCGGGTCGCGGAACAGCCGCGGGTGCAGCACCTGCAGCCCGGCATAGTAATAGGGCGCCACCTGGCCGTGGCCGCGGCTGACCACCCGCCCGGCCGGGTCGAGGAAGAAGTCGCCCATCCCCTCCTCGCCGACCGCCTTGGCCGCCGGCTGCATCAGCAGCAGCGCATCCATGGCCGCCTCGTTCCAGGTCTGGGCGAGGCGCTTGAACACCGGCACCGGCCCGTCGAGCCAGAGCGTATCGGCATTGGCCGCCAGGAAGCGGTCATGGCCCAAGATCGGCAGGGCATTGGCGAGGCCGCCGCCGATGCCGAGCAGCTTCGGCTCGCGCACCACATCGATGGCGAGGTCCTGCCGGTCGGCCAGGTGGGCCTCCAGCTGGTCGGCCAGGTAGAAGGCATTGACGACGACCTTGCGGACGCCGCCGGCCCGCAGCCGGTCGAGCACGTGGTCGATCAGCGGCCGGCCGTCGACCTCCAGGAGCGGCTTGGGGACGGTTTCGGTAAGCGGACGCAGCCGGACGCCGAGGCCCGCGGCCAGCACCATGGCGGTCTCGAAGTCCGGCGGATCCGCAGGGCCGGGGGATGGTGCCGTCATGATACGCAAACTCCTTGAACGCGGGCCACCCTCATGGCGGGACAGCCCGATCCGCCAGGGCCTCGATCGGCCTGTGGCTCCAGGCGCCCACCGGATCAAGATGGACCAGACGCGCACCGGGCGCATCGGCAAACGCCAGGCGCAGATCGAGCCGGTCGGCAGGCAGCAGGTTGCCCAGGCGGTCCGGCCATTCGATCATGGCGATGCCGCCGGCCCGCGCTTCTTCCCAGCCCAGCTCGATCGCCTCCTCGGGCGCCGCGACCCGGTAAAGATCGAAATGCCAGAGGGTTCCCATCGGCAGATCATAGGTCTGCACCAGGGTGAAGGTCGGGCTGGGTACCTCCGCCTCCGGCTCCTCCAGGGCGTCCCGTATCAGCGCCCGCACCAACGCCGTCTTGCCGCTGCCGAGGTCGCCCCACAGCGCCACCACGTCGCCGGGCGCCAGGAGCGCGGCCAGGCGGGCGGCCAGGCGGCCCGTCGCCTCCTCGTCAGGCAGAACGATCTGCAACGGCTCCTCTCCCTGTCGGCCGGGGCCAGGACGGCCTGCGACCGTCAGTCTTGCAGATCGGCGGTGGCTTGATCCAGGCTTCGCAATGCCACATCAGCAGGGCAATGCTTGTGTGGCTGTACCCTGGGGAGGACCATGAGCCAGTCCGTGCACCGGACGGACGTCGCCATCGTCGGCGCCGGCCCGGTCGGCCTTTTCGCCATTTTCGAATGCGGCATGCTGGGCCTGCGGTGCCATGTCGTCGACACGCTCGACAGCGTCGGCGGGCAATGCGTGGCGCTCTATCCCGACAAGCCGATCTACGATATCCCCGCCTGGCCGCGGATCGAGGCGGCCCAGCTGATCGAGCAGCTGGAGCACCAGGCCGCCCCTTTCGACCCGGCCTATCATCTGGGACAGCGGGTCGAGCGCCTGGCCCGCACGGCCGATGGCGGCGCCTGGCGGCTGGAGACCTCGGCCGGGGTCGCCATCGAGGCGGCGGCGGTGCTCATCGCCGCCGGAGTGGGCGCCTTCGGCCCCAACCGGCCGCCGCTCGCCGGCATCGAGGCCTATGAGGGCACCGGCGTCTTTTACTACGTCAAGCGCAAGGAGGATTTCCGCGGCAAGCGGGTCGTCATCGCCGGCGGCGGCGACAGCGCCCTGGACTGGGCGCTCGCCCTGGCCGACATCGCCGACTCGGTCGCCGTCGTGCACCGCCGGGCGAAGTTCCGCGGCGCGCCGAAGAGCGTCGCGCGACTGCAGGCCCTGGCCGACGCCGGCACGATCGAGCTGGTGACGCCCTATCAGCTGGCGGCGCTGGGCGGCGATGGCGGCAGGCTGGACACCGTGGTGGTGCGGACCCTCGACGACGAGGAGCGGCGCCTGCCCGCCGATGCGCTGCTGCCCTTTTTCGGCCTGTCGATGAACCTGGGGCCGATCCTCGACTGGGGCCTCAATCTCGACCGGCACCATATCGCCGTCGATCCGGCCAGTTGCGCCACCAACCATCCCGGCCTCTACGCCATCGGCGACATCGCCACCTATCCCGGCAAGCTGAAGCTGATCCTCTGCGGCTTTTCCGAAGCGGCGATGGCGGCGCATGCCGCCTTCGGCATCTGCCGACCGGACCAGGCCCTGCATTTCGAATATTCCACCAATAAGGGCATCCCGCGCCCCGAAAGCGGCGCTGTCTGATGTCCTCGCCGCGCGCCTGCCGTCGAAGCGGCCGGATCAAAAAATTGCGCCTGGAACGACTCGCCATTGCATCGAGACATCCGTACGGGTATGAGGCTAATTCAAGACATGCCATCGCAGAGCCGGTCAGGGTAAGACGGCGGGCAGGCGAAGGCAGACGATAAAAAAATCCAATCGGAGGAGCACCCTAAGATGGCCTTTTCACCATTTCCGAAATCGCTGACTGCGGCGGTCGCCGCCGTCCTGGTCGGCGGCCTTGCCGTCACCGCGGTGACTGCCGACGCCGACGCGCAGGAGCGCATCCGCTGGCGCGTGCCGATCGCCTTTCCCTCCAGCCTGCCGTCCCTGGGCGACAATATGAACTGGGTGGCCGAGCAGCTGGAGATGGCCAGCGGCGGCAATATCCAGCTGCGCGTCGCCGAGCCGGGCGAGCTCGTACCGGCGCTTGAACTCACCGAGGCGGTGGGCCAGGGCCAGGTCGATGCCGGCTATAACTGGGTCGGGTACGACCAGGGCCGCATCCCCGCCTCGCCGCTGTTTTCCGCCGTGCCTTTCGGCCTGGAACCCTGGGAATATTCGGCCTGGTGGTACTATGCCGGCGGCCGCGAGCTGGCCGAGGATATCTACGGCGATGTCAACGTCCACCCGATCTTCTGCGGCATCACCAGCCCCGAAACCGCCGGTTGGTTCCGGGAGCCGATCGAGTCGCTTGAAGACCTTGAGGGCCTGCGCATCCGCTTTGCCGGCATCGGCGGCCGCGTCCTGCAGGCGCTGGGCGCCAATGTCACCATGATCCCGGGCGGCGAGGTCTATCAGTCGCTGGAGCGCGGCGCCATCGACGCGGCGGAGTTCTCGCTGCCGGCCGTCGACCAGCTGCTCGGCTTCGGCCAGGTGGCGCCCTACGACTACTTCCCCGGCTGGCACCAGCAGTTCACGGCGCTGCACCTGATCGTCAATGTCGATACCTGGAACGGGCTGGAGGAGACCACCCGGGCCCTGTTCAATCTGGCCTGCACGGCCGGCGTCACCAACGCCCTGGCGAAGTCGGAAGCCCAGCAGGGCGAAATCATTCGGAATTTCCCGGAGAACGGGATTTCGGCAGAGGAACTGCCGCAAGAAATCCTCTATGAACTCTACGACGTCACCCAGCAGGTCCTCGAAGAAGAGGCCGCTGCCGACGAAGATTTTGCCCGCGTCCTGGAGAGCCAGCGCGCCTTCCGAGAGGACTATAATTACTGGAAGACTCTCGGATACCTGCCGCGTGACTTCCTGGACAATGTCCGGGCAAGAGAACAAGATCAATAACAAGTTAGAGTAGGCACTTCCCGCCGGCCGCATTGCCTGCAATGTGGCCGGCGATATTCTATTTCGGGCTGCGGCCGGTGCGCCAGTGCCGCCGCCCTCCGCCGACCGTAAAGACGATCCATGACCCGAGACGAGCCGTCGGGGGCTCCGAACCCGCAGAGCGCCGGCCACAGGCCGCCGCCGGGCGACCACAGCCTCTATGCCGCGACCGACCTGCCGCGCACCCGCATTTCCGACGGCCTCGACGGGCTGATCAAGGCGATCGGCGATACGGTCTCCTGGCTGTGGGTCGTGTTGATTGTGGTCATCGTGACCAATGTGACGCTGCGCTATGCCTTCGGCGAGGGCCGGGTCGAGTTGGAAGAGCTGCAATGGCACTTCTACGCCGTCGGCTTCCTGGTCGGCTTGTCCTATTGCATGGTCTTC
>JAAAOG010000195.1 GCA_009909005.1 Alphaproteobacteria bacterium
GTTACAAACGAACGGAAACCGCCGTGGTACGTAGCACGTATGCCCGGTGGTGTGGGAGGCGGGAACCGCGAGGAACCCGCCTACCCGATTGCGGCGGCAGAGAAACGTTTCGGTCGGGAGTGCAACTCCCGACCGGCCGTGGGCTCGCTTTTTTGTCATTCCCGCGAAGGCGGGAATCCAGATTTGGCCCGGGTTCCTGGATCCCCGCTTTCGCGGGGATGACGAGCCAGGGTGGTTATGCGGAAGGTTGCCGCTTTTGGGCGATTGGAATCGGCTCCTTTTCTCGTCACTGCGGAGGAGCGGAGCGACTGAAGCAACCCATGTTTTTGTTTTCCTGCCGCCGGAAAACATGGATTGCTTCGTCGGGCTTTCGCCCTCCTCGCAAAGACGGCGTGGGTGGTGGGGGCATGGTGTCGGGACGGGACGCGGCGCCTTCTTTCATTTGCCCGGGCGCACCCGGCCGGTCTGCGGGCTGTGGCGCGGGCGGTTGACGGCGGGGGGATTTCTTCTTAAACGTTCGCGCATGCAGTGGAGTCATGCGGCCATACCCATCGTCTGGCGAATTCGGCGCGGCCGCGGTTGACGCGGCCTGTGGCGCCACGCGGCTGTTGCGTGCGCGGCCCTGCTTTCGCTTTCCCCGAATAGCCCTTATGTCCCGGGTCGACCGACCGCGCCCGGGACCCTCGACGAGAGCCGATCCGATGTCTCCCGACAAAGCCGCTACCGCCGCCGCCAGGCCGGCCGACGACAAAGACACCGAGTCCAAGGCCCCCGACGCCAAGGCTGCCGACTACAAAGCCACCGTCTTCCTGCCGCGCACGCCCTTCCCGATGCGCGCCGGCCTGCCCAAGAAGGAACCGGCGCTGCTGGGGCGCTGGGAAGCGATGGACCTGTTCGGCCGGCTGCGCCGCCAGTCGCAGGGCCGCGCGCCCTTCATCCTTCATGACGGCCCGCCCTATGCCAATGGCAACATCCATATCGGCACGGGGATGAACAAGGTGCTGAAGGACCTCGTCGTCCGCTCGCAGCAGATGATGGGCCGCGACGCCAATTACGTCCCCGGCTGGGACTGCCACGGCCTGCCGATCGAGTGGAAGATCGAGGAGCAGTACCGCGCCGCCGGCAAGGACAAGGACGAGGTGCCGATCCTGCAATTCCGGCAGGAATGCCGCGCCTTCGCCGAAAAGTGGATCGCCGTCCAGGCGGCGGAGTTCAAGCGCCTCGGCGTGGTCGGCAACTGGGCCGACCCCTACACCACCATGACCCATGCGGCGGAAGCGCAGATCGCCCGCGAGATCCACAAATTCCTGATGAATGGCGGGCTCTATCGCGGCCTGCGGCCGGTTCTCTGGTCGGTGGTGGAAAAGACGGCGCTGGCCGAGGCCGAGGTGGAATATTACGACCTCACCTCGACCACCATCTTCGTGCGCTTCCCCGTCGCCGCCTCCGGCATCCCGGCCCTGCAGCCGCCGGCCGGCGGCGGCGACCCGGCCGAGGCGCCCGCCATCGTCATCTGGACGACGACCCCCTGGACAATCCCCGGCAACCGGGCCCTGGCCTATGGCGAGGACATCGCCTATGGCCTCTACCGGGTCGAGGCGGCCGGCGAGGGCAGCCGCGCCCGGCCCGGCGAGCGGCTGGTGGTCTGCACCGAGCTGGCGGAGTCGGTGCGCGAGGCCGCCGGCATCGACGCCTGGACGCTGGAGGAAAGCTTTCCCGGCACGGCGCTGGCCGGCACCGTCTGCCGCCACCCCTTTGCCGGCCATGGCTATGAGTTCGGCGTGCCGGCCCTGGCCGGCGATTTCGTCACCACCGAGGCCGGCACCGGCATCGTCCACATCGCCCCCAGCCACGGCGCCGACGACTTCGAACTCGGCGCCCGGCACGGCATCGAGGTGCCGCCGATGGTCGAGGAGGACGGCCGCTACCGGCCGGAGGTGCCGCTCTTCGCCGGGCTGGAGACCTACACCCAGAAGGGGAAGAAGGGCCGCGCCAATGGCGCCGTCATCGAAAAGCTCGAGGAATTCGGGGCGCTGCTCGCCCAGGGCACGCTGACCCATTCCTATCCGCACAGCTGGCGGTCGAAGGCGCCGCTGATCTTCCGGGCGACGGCGCAGTGGTTCATCTCGATGGAGGTCAACGACCTCCGGCAAAAGGCGCTGGACGCGCTCGACAACACCCGCTTCGTGCCGCAGGCCGGCCAGACCCGCCTGCGCTCGATGATCGAGACGCGGCCCGACTGGTGCATCAGCCGCCAGCGCGCCTGGGGCGTGCCGATCGCCATCTTCGTCCACAAGGCGAGCGGCGAGCCCCTGCGCGACCCGGCGGTCAACGACCGCATCGCCGCCGCCTTCGAGGAAGAGGGCTCGGACGCCTGGTTCGCCCGCGACCCGCAGGAATTCCTGGGCAATGAGCACCGGGCCGCGGACTATGAGCGGGTCGACGACATCGTCGATGTCTGGTTCGAGAGCGGCTCGACCCACAGCTTCGTGCTGGAGGCGCGGCCGGAGCTCGGCTGGCCGGCGGCGCTCTATCTGGAGGGCTCCGACCAGCATCGCGGCTGGTTCCACTCCTCGCTGCTGGAAAGCTGCGGCACCCGCGGCCGGGCGCCCTATGACGCGGTGCTGACCCATGGCTTCGTGCTCGACGAGCACGGCCGCAAGATGGCCAAGTCGATGGGCAATGTCGTCGCCCCGCAGGCGGTGTGCGACGAGAACGGTGCGGATATCCTGCGGCTGTGGGTGGCCGGCTCCGACTATTCCGAAGATCTGCGCATCGGGCCGGAGATCCTGAAGCTGCATGTCGACAGCTATCGCCGCCTGCGCAACACCCTGCGCTATGTGCTGGGCGGGCTCGACGGGTTCTCCGAGGCTGAAAGGCTGGACCCGGCCGAGATGCCGGAGCTGGAACGCTGGGTGCTGCACCGGCTGGCGGAAATCGACGGCCAGCTGCGCGCCTGGGTCGACGGCTTCGACTTCACCGCCCTGTCGACGGCGCTGCACCATTTCTGCGCCGGCGACCTCTCGGCCTTCTATCTCGACATCCGCAAGGACGTGCTCTATTGCGACCGGCCCGATTCGCTGCGGCGGCGGGCGGTGCGCACCGTGCTCGACCGGCTGTTCGACTGCCTGACCGCCTGGCTGGCGCCGATCACCTGTTTCACGGCCGAGGAGGCGTGGCTGGCCCGCATGGGCGAGGACGCCGGCAGCGTGCATGAGCGGGTGTTCCCGGCCATTCCGGACGATTGGCTGAACCCGGCGCTGGCGGCGAAATGGCAGCGCGTGCGGCAGGTGCGCCGCGTGGTGACCGGCGCGCTGGAGCTGGAGCGGGCGGAAAAGCGCCTCGGCGCCTCGCTGCAGGCCCATCCGGTGGTCTATGTGCCCGAGGACCTGGCGCGGCTGCTGGAGACGGTCGACCTCGCCGACATCGCCATCACCTCCGACATCGCCATCCGCGTCGGCGAGGGGCCGGAAGAGGCCTTCCGGCTCGACGAGGTGCCGGGCGTCTCGGTGGTGCCGGACCTCGCGGCCGGGACGAAGTGCCAGCGCTGCTGGAAAGTGCTGCCCGAGGTCGGCGCCCATGCGGCGCATCCGGCCCTGTGCGGGCGCTGCGCCGATGCGGTCGACGCCCTGGCCGCCCACGGCGACCCGGCGGCGGAGGCGGCGGCCTCCGCGGCGCCATGAGCGGCTGGTCGCGGTTCCGGCTGGGGATCGGTCTGGCGTTCGCCGTGCTGGTCCTCGACCAGGCAAGCAAATGGCTGATCCTGGAGGTGGTGATGGCGCCGCCCCGGGTCGTCGAAGTGACCGGGTTTCTGAACTTCGTTCTGGTCTGGAACCGCGGCATCAGCTTCGGCCTGTTCGATGGCCATGCCGGTCCGATGCGCTGGGTGCTGATCGGCGTGGCCCTGGGCATCACCGCGGCGCTGATTGTGTGGCTGCGCAGCGTCGACCGCCGCTTTCTCGCCGTGGTCATCGGGCTGATCATCGGCGGGGCGGTCGGCAATGTCGTCGACCGGCTGCGGTTCGGGGCCGTTGTCGACTTTATCGATTTCCATGTCTTCGGCTATCATTGGTACACCTTCAATATCGCCGACAGCGCCATCAGCGTCGGCGTGGCGCTGCTGCTGATCGACAGCCTGGTCGGGCCGGGCAGCGGCCGCGGGTCCCGGCCGGCGCGCGGCGCAGGCCGGGATGGCGGGCCGGCGGACACGGGTTGATAAGGACGGGGTTCGAAAGCATGATTCGGGACGGTCTCGACAGGCGATACAGGCGCAGGGCGATGCTGGGGGCGGCGCTCGGGCTCTGCCTGGCCGGCGGCCCGGTTCTGTCCGGGTGCGAGGATGCCCGCCAGGCCTTCGGTCTTGAGCGCAATGTCCCCGATGAGTTCGCGGTGGTGTCGCGCGCGCCGCTCAGCATGCCGCCGGACTTCGCGCTGCGGCCGCCGCAGCCCGGCGCGCCGCGCCCGCAGGAGCCGACCACAAGGGAACAGGCGCAGCGGGTCGTTCTGGCCACAGCCGAACCGGGCGACACGGTCGGCGGGGAGGCGGACCGCGGCGATGTCAGCCGCGGCGAGGGCGTGCTGCTGGCGCGCGCCGGGACGGAGGACGCGGACCCGAACATCCGCCGGACGGTCGATGAGGAGGCCGCCAACCTGATGCGGGCCGACGAAAGCTTCGTCGACCGGCTGATGTTCTGGCAGGAAAGCCGCCCGCCCGGCACGGTGGTCGACCCGCAGGCCGAGGCGCAGCGCCTGGCCGGCAATGCCGCGACCGGCGCACCGCTCAACGCCGGCGAGGTCCCGACCATCGAGCGGCGGGAGCGGGCGCCTCTCGAAGGCGTGTTCGACGGCCTGTTTGATTTCTGAGCGCGGCCGCCCACCTTCCGTCTCGCGATAGATCGGCGGGAGGGGGCGGCGTCGTGTACCTGTCACAACGCATCGGAATCCTGGCACTCTTGACAAACCTGTTCCTGATGGCTTCGGCCGGGCCGGGGGCGGCCCGCGTCTTCGACCCGGAGACGTTCACCCTCGACAACGGCATGCAGGTCGTGGTGATCACCAACCGCAATGCGCCGGTGGTCACCCATATGGTCTGGTACAAGGTCGGCGCGGCCGACGAGCCGCCGGGGCGCTCGGGCGTCGCGCATTTCCTGGAGCACCTGATGTTCCTGGGGACCGGGGATGTGCCGGAGGGCGAATTTTCCAACATCGTCGCGCGCAGCGGCGGCCAGGAGAACGCCTTCACCGCCTGGGACTACACCGCCTATTTCCAGAGCATCGCGGTCGACCGCCTGCCGCTGGTCATGGAACTGGAAGCCGACCGCATGACCAATCTCGCCGTCTCGGCGGAGCGGGCGCTGGTCGAACGCAATGTCATCATCGAGGAGCGGCGCCAGCGGGTCGACGACGACCCCTCGGCCCGGCTGAACGAGCAGATGTTCGCCGCGCTCTTCCTCAACAATCCCTATGGCCGGCCGATCATCGGCTGGGAGCACGAAATCGCCGGGCTGACGCTCGACGATGCGCTGGCCTTCTATCGCGACTGGTACGCGCCGAACAATGCGACGCTGGTGGTCTCGGGCGATATCGATGCCGAGACGCTGCGGCCGCTGGCCGAACGGACCTACGGGCGGATTCCCGCCCGCGCCGTGCCGGACCGCAACCGCCTGGTCGAGCCGGCGCACGCCGTCGAGCGGCGGGTCGTGCTGCGCGACGAAAGCGTGGTGCTGCCGAGCTGGCGGCGCTTCTATCTCGCCCCCAGCTTCGGGGAACCGGGCGCCAATCCCGGCGATGTCTATGCCCTGCAGGTCTTGAACGAAATTCTCGGGGCGGGCTCGACCAGCCGCTTGTACAAGGCCCTGGTCGTCGACCAGGGGCTGGCGGTCGGGGCGGGCTCCAGCTTCAGCCCCAGCGATTTGAACCAGACGGCCTTCGCCATCTTCATCACGCCGCGGGCCGATGCCGACCTTGTCGCGGTCGAGGCGGCGGTCGATGCCGAAATCGCCCGGCTGCTCGACGGCGACCTGCCGGAAGAGGAGCTGGCGGCGGCGCGCGAGCGCCTGGCCATCGAGGCGATCTATGCCCGCGACAGCCTGTTCGGCCCGGCCCGGACCGTGGGGCAGGCGCTGACCATCGGCCGGGCGCTGGAGGATGTCGAATCCTGGCCCGAGCGGATCCGCGCCGTCGGCGTGGCGGATGTGCTGGCGGCGGCCCGCACCGTGTTCGATCCCACCCGCGCGGTGACCGGCATGCTCGTCCCGACCGGCGAGGCCGCCGGCCAGATGGCCGGCCGTCCGGAGACCGGGGCGCCGGCCGCCGGGGTCGAGGAGGAAATCCGATGAGCGGCCGGATCGGGCGCGGCCCTTTTCTCGGCGCCGCGCTTCTGCTCTTGTGTCTCGCCGTCCTGCCGACAAGGAGCCATGCCATCGAGGTCCAACGCGTCATCAGTCCCGGCGGTATCGAAGCCTGGCTGGTGGAAAGTCACCGGGTCCCGGTGATTGCCATGGAGTTCGCCTTTCGCGGCGGCTCCTCGGTCGATCCGGAGGGCCGCGAAGGTCTGGCCAATCTCGCCTCGACCCTCCTCGACGAAGGGGCCGGCGATCTCGATGCGGCCGAATTCCAGCAGCGCCTCACCGATGCGGCGATCGATCTCAGCTTCGGCGCCCGCGCCGATGCCTTCCAGGGCAGCCTGAAGACGGTCACGACGCATGCCGACGAGGCCTTCGGTCTGCTGCAGCTGGCGCTGACGGCGCCGCGCTTCGACGCGGACGCGGTCGAGCGGATGCGGGCCGCGGTGCTCGCCGATATCCAGCGGCGGGTGGCCGAGCCGGACTGGCTGGGCCGGCGGGCCTTCTACGACGTGGCCTATGAGGGCCATCCCTATGGCCGGCCGCTGCGCGGCACGGCGGCGACGCTGGCCGCCATCACGGCGGATGATCTGCGCGGCTTCGTGGCGGACAATCTGGTGCGCGACCGGCTGGTGGTGGCGGTCACCGGCGACATCACGCCGGAGGCGCTGGCCGGCATCCTCGATGAGGTCTTCGGCGCCCTTCCGGCGGGCGGTCCCCCGGTTGCCGTTCCCGATACCCGGCCGGGGGCGGCCGGCATGACGGTGCTGGTCGAGCGCAGCGGGGCGCAGAGCTTCATGATGCTTGCCCAGCCGGGCATCGGTCGCGACGACCCGGATTTCTACGCCGCCTATGTGCTCAACCATATCCTCGGGGGCGGCGGCTTCACCTCGCGCCTGACCCAGCAGGTCCGCGAAGAGCGGGGCCTGACCTACGGCATCTTCAGCTATCTCGCCAATTTCCGGCACAGCGACCTGATGCTGGTGATGAGCTCGCTGTCCAACGACAATGTCGGCGAAGCGCTGGCGGTGATCCGCGCCATCTGGCGGGATGTTGCCGAGAACGGCGTCAGCGAGGACGAGCTGGCCGATGCGCAGACCTTCCTGACCGGCTCCTTCCCGCTGCAGTTCACCTCGACCGAACGCATTGCCGGCTATCTGCGCCGGGTGCAGCTGGAAAACCTGCCGATCGACCATATCGACCGCCGCAACGATCTGGTGAACGCCGTGACGCGGGAGGCGGTGGCGCGGGTGGCGGCCCGGCTGCTCGATGCCGAGGCCCTGACGGTGGTGGTGGTCGGCGATCCCGAGGCGGACCTTGCGCCGGACCTGCGGGTGCCGGCGGCATCGCTGGCGGCGCGTGAGCTGAACGACGGCGGGAGCTGACGGGGCCCGGCGGCGCTTTTGGTCCCGCAGGAGGGGAGAGGCTGCCGCCGGTCGGCGTGCCGAAAAGCGATGTGTCGACGGTCGGGGAAAATCAGGCCACACCAAAAACCGCTTCGCGCTGGAAGAGCCGGGTCGCGAGCTGGAAGAGCAGCAGCGCGGCGAGCAGGCAGACGGCGGCTGACAGGCCGACCGTCGCCCACGGTATGGCGTTGCCGGCGAGGAGCTGCGTGAAAACCACGAGATGACCCAACACCGGCACGGCGGCGCTCCACAGGCCGAGCTCGACGGGCGTGAAGACCAGAAGAATGCCCGGCATGGCCGGAACCAGCGGCAGCAGACCCAGATAGATCTGCGCTTCCTTCATGCTGCGGCTGAGGACGGCGATCAGCATTTGCAGCGTGACCGCCACCAGCATCAACGGCACGCTCAGGACGAAAAGCGCCGTGAAGACCGCCAGGCTTGGCGGCGGCGGGTCGATGCCCGCCACCGCCAGTTCGGCCAGGCCCTTGAAAGCCGCCAGGCTGACCGCGGTGGACAGGGCAATGAAGCACATGCCGGCCCCCCCCTTGCCCAGCAACAGGACCCAGCGCGCCACCGGGGCCATCAGCAGCGGCTCCAGCGATCCGCGCTCCCGCTCCCCGGCTATGCTGTCGATGCAGACATAGACGCTGCCGAGAAAGATGATGAACACCGTCAGCGGCCCGATCATGCCGTAGAGGATCGCGGCGGAATGGGTTGGCGTGCCGAGATCCTGCCGCACGACCGAGACGGGCTGCAGGATCCGCGGGTCCAGCCCCGCATCGGCGAGGAGCGGCCGGGCCGTTCGCCGGCCATAGGTTGCAATGAGATCGGCCAGGGCGGCCGCGCTCAGCCGGTTGGAGACCCGTCCCCCGTCGAACAGGATCCGCACGCCGTAGAACCGCGCCTCCGACGCTTCCGCGGGAATCGCCAGCACCACGGGCTCGCGGCCCCGGCGCACCGCGTCCTCCGGGTCCGGCGGCGCCGGGCGCACGAAGACCCCCCGCTCTTCGAGGAAGGACACCAGCGCCGGATCGTTTTCGGCGCCGGATACCGCCAGATCGATCGGCCTGTCCCTCTGGACACTGGTCACGGTCCCGGCCGACAGCGCGAGAAGCGCGCCGATCAGGAGCGGGCCGAGCAGCGGATAGACCAGCGCCAGCAGCAGGCTGCGCCAGTCCCGCAGATGGTCGCGCATCTCCTTGCCGAAGACGATGCAGACCTGCTGCCAATGCCGCGCCGGGGTCATGGCGCCCTATCCGGCCACGGCCGCGGCCATGGCATCGACATAGACGTCCTCCAGGTCGTCGGTGCCGAGCCGGGCCCGCAACTGCTCCGGTGTGCCGCGCAGCACGGCCCGGCCATGCGCGATAATGACCAGATCGTCGCAGAGATTGGCGACCTCCGCCATGAGGTGGCTGGAAATCAGGATGCAGGCGCCTTCATCCCGCATGTCGTGGATCAGGCGCCGCACGGCGCGGGTGCTGATGACGTCGAGACCGTTGGTCGGTTCGTCGAGAATGATGTTGGCAGGCCGGTGGACGAGCGCCCGGGCCAGGGCGACCTTGAGGGCCTGACCGCGGGAAAAGCCCCGGACCCGGCGGTCGGCGAATTCGGACATGCCGAGCGAGGCGATCAGGACCTCCGTCCGTGCTTTCAGGGCCGTTTTGTCCAGGCCGTGCAGACGGCCGAAATAGCTGATGGTCTCGCGGGCCGTCAGCCGCGGATAGAGCCCGCGTTCGTCCGGCAGGACGCCGATGCGGCTCTGGGCCTCCCGGCGCCTGCTGACGACGTCGCAGCCGTCCACGGCGACATGGCCGGCATCCGGCCGCAACAGCCCGGAGACGATCCGGAACGTGGTCGTCTTGCCGGCCCCGTTCGGGCCGATCAGGCCGGTCACCCGCCCATTGACGGCCGAGAGGCTGAGCCCGGCCACCGCCTGGACGGCTCCGAACCGCTTGTGAAGGTCGGCGATTTCGATCATCGGCGTCCGTCGGCGACCGTCGCCCCGGCCGGCGGGGACGGGCGCTGTTGCGAAACCCGGCATGGCGTACAGCCGGCTGCCGGGCGGCCTCGGCGGCGGTCGGAGCGGCCGCGCCGCACCATAGAGGATCTCACGAACCATCCGGATCGTCGAG
The DNA here is from genome assembly GCA_009909005.1 of Alphaproteobacteria bacterium. Classification (GTDB taxonomy): domain Bacteria; phylum Pseudomonadota; class Alphaproteobacteria; order DSM-16000; family Inquilinaceae; genus JAAAOG01. The sequence continues at coordinate 9,886 of JAAAOG010000195.1, forward strand.
CCCCTGGGTCACCAGGTGTCGGTAACACGGGATATGTCCGCCGTAGGTAACACGTGATCTGTCCGGTTTAGAACGGGTCCGGAAAGGGGGACCCGATGAGGCGGACGGAGCTGTTGCAAGGGGTACGGCGGATG
>JAAAOG010000008.1 GCA_009909005.1 Alphaproteobacteria bacterium
GTCGAGGATGCGGTCGAGCCAGCGGTCGAGCGTCTCCCGGTCGGCCGCCTCGACCGTCTCCCGGATGCCCTCCGGCACCGGGCCGAAGCGTCGTTCCAACTGGCGCAAGAGGATGTGGACCTGGGCCTCGTGCTTGCCTTCGGCCTTGCCTTCGGCCTTGCCTTTGGCTGTCCATTCTTCCCGCCATGTCTTGCCCAGAGTCGCCAGCATCGTCCTCATCTCTCTCAGATCGTCGGGAATGGCCAGCGGCACCCCCGTGCCGTCGATCGCATCCGAGACCAGCTCCGTGAACAGCCGTTTCAGTCCGTCATAATCCGGGTGCGCCCGGAACCAGCCGATCACGTCGTCGATCAGCGGCACCAGCGTCTCGGGCTCCTGGCGCTGCTCCAGTTTGACAAGCAGGGCCGCCAATGTCCGTTTCTGCGCCAGGTCCTCGCCCGGTACCGCGCCCATGTCCAGAAGATGGTATCGGGCCTGCGGCTGCCAACGCCAGAGCGGCGAGCCCTCGGGCAGGCCGATCAGCTGGTCAAGGCTGGTCTCGGCAGACCAGCGCGGCGCGCCGTTGTACAGGACCGCCAGAAGCACCGGCGGCAGCCGGTCGCCGGATCGCAGCTTTTTCTCGGCGATGATCTGCTGCCACAGCAGCCCCTGATACACGAGGGTGCGGACGGACATCCAGGGATCGCTCTGCGACTGGAACTCCAGGAGCAGATACAGGTAGATGTCGGTGCCATAGGCAGTCGGCAGGCGCCAGATGATGTCCCCCTCGCGCCGCACCCCGCTGAGGCCGTAGGCCTTGGCGGTCACCTGTTCCATGCCCTCGAAATCGAGGCCGGCCGCCATGGCGTCGTCGAGGAAGTCGCGGATCAGCTGCTCCACCATCACGGGATGGGAGAAGAGGCGGTGATAGATCTGATCGGCTCCCGGCATGGCCGGTGTCTATGCACCCCGGTTGCCCGGGCATGCAACCGCGAATGTCGTTTTCCTCTTTTTGACACGAAGCACTGAGGTCCGCGACTCCCCGGCCCGATGCCGCCCGCCGGGGGGTGGCCGGCAGGTCGGAGGCGGAGGAGCGTTTCAGCCGATGAGCGGGTCGACGTGGAAGGCCACCCCTTCGTAGACGAATTGCGGCAAAGTCTCCTCCACCCGATCGCGTTCGGCGGCGCTGGGTGTGTAGAAATGTGTTCCGGTCTGCGTGTTGAAGAAACGGAACAGGGGGATGCTGTCCGCGGTCGGCGCGGTAAAGGCGGCATAGGCCGTGCCCTCGAAGGCGAAGGAGGGCTGGGTTTCCTGCACCAGGTCCCGCTCGGCCTCCGAGATCGTGTAGAAATGCACCCCGGTCTCGCTGTTGAAGAACCGGAAGACCGGTTCCGCGGCGGGCGCTTCGGGCTCGGCGGCGCGGAAGGACGGCCCCTCGAATTGAAACCTGTCCGCGCCTTCGATCAACAGGTCGCGCTCGACCGGGCTGGCCGTATAGAAATGGGTGCCGGCGTCTTCGTTGAAGAACCTGAAGACGTCGCGTGTGTCGGTGATGCCATCGTCATTGACGATGGCCGCCGTGGCCGTGCCGCCGGCGATCACGGCATTGCCCGAGGGGTTGGAGAGCGTCAGCCCGAAACGCTCCGTCGCTTCCGGGGCCGCGTCGCCGGCGACCGTCACCAGGACCGTCTCTGCCGCCTGGTCGACGCCGAAGATCAGCGTGCCGCCCGGCTGCACCCCGGTCGCGAAATCCGCCGCATCCGCCGGTGCATCGCCCAGGCCGGCGACCGACCAGTCGACCGACACCACGGTGTCGAGGGTCTCGCTGCGCGTCACCGCAAACCGGTAGGTGGTCTCGCCGTCGCCGCCCTCCGGCAGCGCCCGGTCCATCGCCGTCACGGAAAAAGCGGCGGGGGACGGCGTGTCTGTGCGGGAGGGCAGGCTTTCGCAGGCAATGCCGTCATTATCACCGTCAAGGCGATGCGGGTCTCCCGGCAACAGGAAGACCTGAGCGTTTTCCTGATAGCGGAAATCGGGACAATTCAGGTCCATTGATCGACCTCCAATTGCGGGCAATTCGGAAGAAGGCGGGCGCGAAGACCCGCGCATTCACTGTTGGAGCCCCATGATGAGAAACAGAGAACATTAACCAGGAATGAAACTTTGCTCAATTTTGAGGTCGATCTGCCACCAAATATCGTTTTGAAATCGCGAAGAGTGGCGCACCCTCGAGGCGCAGCCCTGTCCTACAAACTTTCCTGTTATGGGATCCAGCTTTTGCAATCTATCGTCATGAGGATGACAAACCACCTGTCATCATCTTACACAGGAAGCTCCGCCTCATTTCTGCCATCTTTCAGCCCCAGGATTGCCTCAGTCAGCCCGTAGCGAGGTTGCAATCCAACCATGGCAGGAGTGACGACGCATGAGCTGGGGTTATGTCGTGACGCGGAATACCAAGGCCTGCGTATCCAATACCCTGCAGACCGTGGGGATCGGCAAGCCGCAGGCCGAAATCCTGGGGAATATCGCCAGCGGCTTCGCCGGCGGCTGCACCTTTGACATTCCCGGCCTGATTATGGCGGGACAGGAAAACGCCCGGGACATCGCGCAGTCCCTGCAAGACGTCGAGGGCGCCTGACGCGGCACGGGAAGCGGCGGCCGGCGTTCCGACCGGCCGCGCCTGTCTATCATCTCCGGCCGGCCTGCCTTGCGCGGCCGGCTTTTTTGTGGCCGGTCCTCTCTGCGTATATTGACGGAAGCTTTTACCCGCAAAAATTGATGAATCCCCGCAGAGCCTGTGCGTTCATTCCTAGCGGTGCACAACACCGGCAACCCTGAGGCTTTGAGAGACAGGACCAGACGAAGGCTACGGGAGCGCCGGCCTGCTCCCTGTTTCCTGAAAGAATCTTAACGGACCGGCAGACACCTGTCGCGGGCACCCTGCACGCGATCAGCGTATACGACTGCGAGAGGCGCTAAAATAGTAGTTCTAAACATTCATCTCTTGCACAATTTATGGGCACGACTCCCCCATAAACCCTTTCGAGGGAATAATTTTCATTAAAAACTTGTGTCAGTTATAGTTCGGCTTGACGCTGCTTGTAGAGGCGCCTTTAAGATTGCGACAAAGGTCGCATGGAAGGTACGGGGGTACACCATGATTGATAAAATGCTAGGTTTTGGCTTCCGTTCGGTCGAAGGATATTTCACATGGCTGAAGGGTATTAGCGTTCAGCTGGCTATGGTCGACCGTGCGATGATCGACCTGGCGCAGCAAGGTCCCATGCCGCCGTTTCACCTACGGGTCCGAGTGCATGGATCGCCGGACCTCGCCGGCTTTCTCGCAGTTGGCGAGCGATGCGCCAGCGACCTCGCGACGGCGCTGGAAAGGGTCGATCGGCCGCTCGCCGCCTTTGCCGACATCCTGGACTTCGGGTGCGGCTGCGGGCGGACGCTGCGCTGGATGCATCAGCTGGCCCCGCAGGCGCGGCTGTACGGCAGCGACATCGACGCCGAGGCGGTCGACTGGACGGCGAAGAATATGCCCTTCGCCATGCTGGCCGCGAATGGCGAGCGGGATCCGCTTTCCTATCCGGCGAACGCCTTCGACCTGATCTACGCGGTCTCGGTGTTCACCCACATGACCGAAGAGCTGCAGGACTTCTGGCTGAAGGAGCTTCACAGGGTTCTGCGCCCCGGCGGCGTCGCGCTGGTGACGCTGCATGGATATGAGCATTGGCAGCACTTCTCGCCACAGGACCAAAAACAACTCCAGGAAAAAGGCATGATGGTCGTACCTACGGCCATGTGGTATGGCCTGTTTCCCGATTGGTATCACAATTCATATCATGCGCAGGATTATGTCATGAACAAATTCGGTTCGATATTCAACGTGATCGACTATCAGCCGGTCGCTCTCGATAATAACCACGACATCGTCGTCCTTGGCAAGCCCGCCTGACTTCCGGTCCCGTAGAGCGCTGAAAGGGGAACCCATGAACCCGCAGATGAAGCCGTTGATGGATGCGGTGCTGGCCAATTATGCGCCGTTCGCCAAGCTCTCAGCCGGGCTGGTGAACCAGTGGGACCAGTTCGTCATCCACGCCACGGGCTACGACCTGATCCCGCCCGTCTGGCTGCGCTACCGGATCCAGGGCACGCCGGACATCGAGACCTATGTCAAGGCCGGGCGCGGTAGCCGGCAGAGCATCGAACTGGCCCTGGAAAGCCAGGGCCGGCGGCTCACCGACATGTCGGACATCCTCGATTTCGGCTGCGGTTGCGGCCGGACGTTGCGCTGGTTCCGCGACATCGCCGGCTCCGTCCGCCTGCACGGCACGGACATCGACTCCGAGGCGATCGCGTGGAACCGCACCGCCTATGACTTCGCCAGCTTCAATAGCAACGGCATGGAGCCACCGCTCGACTATCCGGACAATTCGTTCGATCTCATCTACGCGCTGTCGGTCTTTACGCACCTGACCGAGGAGGCGCAGGTGAAATGGCTCGAAGAGCTGAACCGGGTGCTCAAGCCGGACGGCCTGGCGCTGCTCACCTTCCTCGGCTATCGGCCGGAGAAGGTCCGCCGGCCGAAAAACCAGCCGGTGCCGCGGATCTTCGGCCGGCGGGTGCTCGGTCTGGTCAGCATGGATATGTGGGATTTCCTCGACCAGTCCGACATTGCCGAGCTTGAGGACAAAGGCTTCGCCTTCGTGCCTTATGACATCGGACCGCTCGGCAAGGCGTACGGCATCACCTATCACCGCCGCGACTATGTGGAATCGCGGCTGACGCAGATCATGCCCTTGCGCGCCTATCTGCCGGACGGCTTCTGCAATTACCTCGACATCGGCCTTTTCGGCAAAGCCGTCCCAAAGCCGCCGACGGCGAAGAAGACGCCGGGGAAAAGCGCACCGGACAAAAAGGCAGCGAAGTCCGAGCCGTCCGCCGGCCCGGCCTATGGCGACGCGCCGAAGGATGAGCCGCCGGCCGAGGCAGCCGACCCGACGGCGCCCTCTTCCTGACGCGGCCGCTCCGGTCCGTCTGTCCGCATCCGGTCTGACATTCCCGAAGGCCCGACGTGATGACCCATGATGCCGCCGACACGGCGTTCGCCCTGTCCAGCGTGCAGCAGGAAGTCTGGTTCGACCTGCAGCTGCACCCGTCGCGGGAGATCTATATCCTCCAGGGTGGCCTGGAGATCGAGGGGCCGATCGATCCGGCGGCGCTGCAGCGGGCTCTGCGCCGCTCCGTGCAGGATTTCGACGCGCTGCGGCTGGTGTTCGCGACGCGCAACGGCATGCCGGCGCAGTCCGTCCGTGACGACCTGCCTTTCGACATCCCCGTCATCGATTGTTCGCGGGAGGCCGACCCCGTCCGGGCCTGTCTGGACTGGATGAAGGCCGACCGGGCCGTGCCCTTCACGGATTTTTCGGGGCCGCTGTTCCATTTCGCGCTCCTGGCGGCCGGGCCGGGCCACTGGTACTTCTGCATGAAGTTCAGCCACCTGATCTTCGACGGCTGGTCGAGCGGTCCCTTCAACCAGCGGGTCGCCGAACTTTACCAGGCGGAGGTGGACGGGGTTTCGCCGCCGCCGCGGCGCCGTTCCTATGTCGACTTCGTCCACGACGAGCAGGCTTATCTCGCCTCCGAGCGCTATCGGAAGGACCGGGCCTATTGGGCCGGCCAGCTGCAGGACTGGCCGCTGCCGGTGTTCGAGCGCGCCGGAGTGCCGGCGCCGCAAGACCCCGACAACCGGCGTCACAGCATCCGGCTGCCGCGAGGCAATTTCGATGCGCTGGCCGCTCTCGCAGCCCGCTGCGACGCCTCGGTCCATGATCTGCTGCTGCTCGCGCTGTGCGTGCTGCTGCAGGCGACCGCCGGCCGGCCGGAGGTCGTCATCGGCGTCACCTCGCACAACCGGACCAAACGGGCCTTTCGCGAGACGCCGGGCATGTTCACCTCGGTGCTGCCCTCCCGCATCGGCGCCGATCCGGCCCTGACCGTTGCCGATGCCCTGGCCGACATCAAGCGGCGGCAGCGCGGCCATATCAAGCACCAGCGCTTCCCGCTGCGGGAGATGGCGCGCCTCCTCGGCGGAAGCCGCGACGCCCCGCTGGCGCTCTACGATGTCAGCCTCTCCTACGAGCCCTTCACGATCCCCGCCTGGATCGGCGGGCACCGCTGCCGCCTCCACCCGTTGACCGGCGCCTTCAACCGCCAGGCCCTGCATGTGGCACTGCGTGAGTTCAACGAGATCGACGATCCTTATGTCCATTTCGATTTTGACGCGACGCGGATCGACCCGGCGGAGATCGAGCGTCTGGGGGCACGCTTCGTCCATCTCCTCGGGCAACTGCATGCCGCCGGCGACCGGCCGCTGGCCGATCTCGACCTGATGCCGCCGGCCGAACGGGCCGAGATTGCGCAATTCTCCGCCGGAGAGAGCCGCCCCGAGCTCGCCCGGCGGCCCTTCCTGGGGCTGTTCGAAGACCAGGTGCGGCGGCAGCCGGAGCGCCTTGCCCTCCGGTGCGGCACCGCGGCCCTGCGCTACGGCGCGCTGGAGGCAGAGGCCAACCGCCTGGCCCGGCGGCTGGCGGCGTGCGGCGTCGGGCCGGGCGACCTTGTCGGCGTGCATCTCGGCCGCTCGATCCGCGTGCCGCTCTGCTTCCTCGCCATCCTGAAGGCCGGGGCGGCCTATTTGCCGCTCGACACCGGCTATCCGGCCGCCCGGCTGCACGCGCAGTGCGCACAGGCCCGGCCGCGGGCACTGATCGTCGACGCCGCGGCCCCGGCAGCCGCACTGGCCGGCCTGGCCGGCAGCGTCATCGACCTGGATGCCGATGCCGCGGCGATCGCGGCCGAAGACCCGGCCGCCTTGGCGCCGGCGGCGGCCTCGGACGGCCTCGCCTATGTCATCTTCACCTCCGGGTCGACCGGGGCGCCGCTCGGCGTGCTGGTCGGCCATGCCGGCCTGTCGAACCTTGCCCTGGCGCAGAGCGCCGCCTTCGGGGTGACATCGGACAGCCGGGTGCTGCAATTCGCGCCCTTCGGGTTCGACGCCTCGATCTCGGAATTCGTCATGGCATTGGCGACCGGCGCGCTGCTCGATCTCGGTCCGGGGCCGGAGCGGCCGCTCGGCCCGGACCTCTGCGCCTATCTCGGCGACGCCGGCATCAGCCATCTGACGATCTCGCCGTCCCTGCTGCGCGTCCTGCCGCCGGGCGCGCTTCCGGAAGGGCTGACGCTGATCGTGGCGGGCGAGCACTGCCCGCCGGCCCTGGCCGCGGCGTGCGGGGCGGGCACCGTCTTCAATGCCTACGGACCGACCGAAGCCACGGTCTGCACGACGCTCTACCGCTTCGACCCCGCGACGCCGCGCTTTCCCATCGGCCGGCCGATGGCGAATGTCCGGGTCTACCTTCTCGACGAGGCGCTGCGGCCGGTCCCGGTCGGGGTCGTCGGGACGCTTTATGTCGGCGGTCTTGGCCTGGCCTGGGGCTATCTCGGCCGCCCGGACATCACCGCCGCACGCTTCCGGCCCGACCCCTTCGCCACGACGCCCGGGGCGCGCATGTACGGCACCGGCGACCTCGCGCGCTGGCTGCCGGACGGCAATATCGAATACTGCGGGCGCCGCGACGACCAGGTGAAGGTGCGCGGCCACCGCATCGAGCTGGCCGAGGTCGAGGCCGCCCTGGCCGCCGATCCGGAGGTGCGCACGGCCGCGGTGCGGCCCGTGCCGCGCGAGGATGGCAGCACGGCGCTGGCCGCCTGGCTGGTGCCGCGCGACGGCATGGCCGAGCTCGCGGAACGCCGGGTTGCCGAGTGGCGCTCGCTCTATGACGAACTGTTCGATCCGGACTCGCCGGGGACCGGGGCGGGCGGCGGCTGGCTGAGCAGCTATACCGGCGATCCGATCCCCGATTCCGACATGGCCGCCTGGCTCGACGAGATTGTCGGTGATATTGCCGGCCTTCCGAGCGCGGCCGGGGCGGCGGCCGGGCGGCGCCGCATTCTCGAGATCGGCTGCGGTGCCGGCCAGCTGGCGGTGCGGCTGGCCCCGGACTGCGCGGCCTATGTCGGCACCGACCTGTCGGCGGAGGTGCTGCGGCACGCCAGGGCGGCGCTGCGCGGCAAGCCCGGCGCCGAGGCGGTGACCCTGTTGACCCGCACGGCGGACGATTTCTCGGGGTTCGAAGACGGCGCCTTCGACGTCGTGGTCCTCAACTCCGTCGTCCAGTATTTCCCGAACGCGGCCTATCTCCGGCGGGTGATCGACGGCGCCCTGCGCGTCACCCGGCCGGGCGGCACCGTCTATGTCGGCGATATCCGCTGCCTCACCCTTGCGGAGGCCTTCCACGCCTCGGTCGAAGCCTTCAAGGCGCCGCCCGAGACGCCGGCGCGGACGCTCCGCAGCGCCGTTGCCGAGCGCGGGCGCCTGGAAGAGGAACTGCTGATCGATCCCGCCTGGTTCCGGGCTCTGGTGGAAACGCGGTCGGGACTGGCCGGCGTGCGCATCAGGCTGGCGACCGGCCGGTTCGACAATGAGCTGTCGAAATTCCGCTACCGCGTCTTTCTCGACCGCGCGGAGGCGGCCGACACCGGCCCGTGCGGGCGGCCGCCTGCGGACGAGACGACCTGGCACGATGGGTTGGCCGAGACGCTGTCGCTCGACACGCTCGCGGCGCGATTGGCGGCCGACCCGGATGCGGCGCTCGGCGTGCGGTCGGTGCCCAATGCCCGGCTCGGGGAAGAGCGTGCCCTGCTCGCCTGGCTGTCGGCCGGTGCGGACGAGACGCTGGCAGCCTGGCGGGCGCGCCGGACCGCGGACCGGACCGCGGAGCCGGCGGCGGACGGGCTTGACCCGGCGGACCTGAAGGTGCTGGCGCGCCGGCACGGCCGGCAGGTGTCCGTCGGCTATGCCCGGGACGGCGACCCGACCCGCATGGATGTGGTCTTCCATGCCCCCGGCCGGCCGGCGCCGCGGGCGCTGGATGAAGAAACCGGACCGGCCATGGCTGCGGCGGCAGGGCCGCTGACCAACGCGCCGCTGTCCCAGACCGTCTTTCGCGCGGTGGTGCCGGCGCTGCACCGGCGGCTCGCCCGCGCCCTGCCGGCGCATATGCTGCCGACCGCCTATGCGGTGCTGGAGGCACTGCCGGTCACCGTCAACGGCAAGCTCGACCCTGCGGCTTTGCCGGATCCCTGGCCGGTCGCCCTGGTCGCGGCGGCGGAGACCGATCCCGAGAGCCCGCACCGGGACGAGGACCCCGACGACCCGCTGGCGGCGCTTCTCGCGCGGCTCTGGGCCGAGGTCCTGAACATCCCGACCATCGGCCTGCATGACAGCTTTCAGGATGTCGGCGGCGATTCCATCCACTGCATCCAGTTCGTCAGCCGGGCGCGCGACCAGGGGATCGCGCTGACGGTACGGCAGGTCTTCGAGTGCCAGACCGTGGCCCGCCTGGTCGCGGCGATCCGCGCCGCCGAGCCGGCCGCACTGCCGGCGCTCGACGAGCCGACCGGCGGGCCCATCCCGCTCACGCCGGTGCAGCACTGGTTCTTCGACACGGTGCGGGTGGACCGCCATCACTTCAACCAGTATGTCCTGACGCCGCTGCCGCCCGGCACCGACCCCGATCTGCTGCGGAGCGCCTTCGCCCGGGTCCAGGCGGCCCATGACAGCCTGCGCCTGCGCTTCGCCTTGGACGGGACGGGCTGGCACCAGACGGTGGCCGAAGCCGATGCCGCCCTGCCCTTCGACCTCGTCGACCTGACCGATCGTCCCTTCGACCGCCAGATCGACGCCGCCCTCGCCGATGCCGCCGGCCGTCAGGCGGGGCTGGACCTGGACGACGGGCCGATCTGGCGGGCGGTCTTCTACCGGACCGACGCCGCCGCCGCGGACTGGCTGCTGTGGACCATCCACCATCTCGGCGTCGACGGCGTCTCCTGGCGGATCCTGCTCGACGACCTCGACCGCCTCTACGCCCAGCTGGCCGTGCATGGGCAG
>JAAAOG010000016.1 GCA_009909005.1 Alphaproteobacteria bacterium
CAGCATCGACGGTCTGATCCCGGCCAACCCTGCCGGGGATGGAACGCCGGTCGACGTCGACGAAGACGTGCCGAAGCGGCAGCTGGCCGATCTCTCGGAGCTCGGCATCACGCTCGACAAATTCGAGGGCATGACCTTCGGCCCGGACCTGGCGGATGGCCGCAAGACGCTGATCCTGGTCAGCGACAACGATTTCAATGAGACGCAGGCGACCCGGTTCGTGGCCCTGGCGCTCGACATCGACAGCATTCCGGCGGTCCCGCCGACGGTCGAGACGCCGGGCCTGGTCCGTTTCGGCGATCCGGAAAACCCGGACCCGGACCTTGAGATCGACCCCGACGACCCGGCGATTTATGTCCACCCGACCGATGCCGACGACAGCTTTTTCATCGGCACGGAGAAGAACACCGGCCTGCGCGTCTATGACCTGGACGGCGAAATCCTGCAGGAGATCGCACCCGACGGCATCCGTTACAACAATGTCGAGCTGATCTACGGCTTCGACCTGGATGGCGAGGAGGTCGACCTGGCGGTGGTGACCGACCGCGCCAACGACACGCTGGTGGTCTTCGAGATCGATCCGGAGACGCGGACGCTGACCGACATCACCGCCGACGACCTGAGCGACCCCGATTTCAGCATTTTCGGCGTCGATGACGGCGAGCAGACGGCCTATGGCCTCGCCACCTATACCAGCCTCCTCGACGGCAGCCAGTTTGCCTATGTCACCCAGGCCGACGGCGCCCAATTCGCCCAGCTGGAACTGTCCGACAATGGCGGCGGCACGGTGACGGCCGAGGTGGTGAGAACCATCGACCTGCCGACACCCACCGGCGATCCGGCGGACAGCCAGGCCGAAGGCCTGGTCGTCGACCGCGAGCGCGGCATCGGCTATATCGCCATGGAGGAAGAGGAAGGCCTGTTCCGGTTCGACCCGGAAGCCGACGGCAGCGACGCGCTCGAGCTGATCGCGTCGATCGCCGACAGCGACTTCCTGGACGCCGATCTGGAGGGGATGACCATCTATTACGGCGATGAAGGCGCCGGGTACATCATCCTCTCCAGCCAGGGCGACAACACCTTCGCCGTCTTCGACCGCGACCCGGCGACCGGCAATGCCTATCTCGGCAGCTTCGGCATTTCGGACTCCGCGGACGGCATCGACGGCACCGAGGAAACCGACAGCATCGACGTGATCAACGTGCCCCTGCCGGGCTTCCCGAGCGGCGTCTTCGCCGTGCAGGACGGCTCCAATGAGCCCGCGGTGGTCTTCCAGGATCCGGAAGACGGCGAGGTCCAGAACTTCAACGTCAATTTCAAGCTGGTTCCCTGGGAAAATATCGCCGAGGCCTTCGACCCGCCGTTGATCATCGACACCGAAAGCTTCGATCCGCGCGCCGTCACCCCGGTTGGCCGCACGCCCATCCCGACCATCCAGGGCGAGGGGCACAGCTCGCCGCTGCTGGGCCAGGTCGTGACCACCGAAGGCATCGTCACGGCGGTCGACAGCAACGGCTTCCATATCCAGGACCCGGCCGGTGACGGCAATATCGCCACCTCCGACGCGTTGTTCGTCTTTCTCAATGACGCGCCCGCTGTGGCGGTCGGCGACTCCGTCTCGGTCACCGGCGAGGTCAGCGAGTTCATTCCCGGCGGGTCGGGCACCGGCAATCTCTCGACCACCCAGATCGCCTTTCCCGACGATGTCACGGTGCTGTCGAGCGGCAACGACCTGCCGGAGCCGGTGATCCTCGGCCGGGACGGCCGGGTGCCGCCCGACCGGGTGATCGACGACGATGCCTTCGGCACGATCGACGGGCTCGGCGACTTCGATCCCGAGGCCGACGGCATCGACTTCTTCGAAAGCCTGGAAGCCATGCGGGTGACGGCTAATGATGCCGTCGCGGTCAGCGGCACCAACCGCTTCGGCGAGATTTTCGCCGTGGTCGACGGGGGCGTCGATGCGAGCGGCATTTCGGATCGCGGGACGCTGAATATCGCGCCCGACGACTTCAATCCGGAGAAGGTCCAGATCGACGAAGATTCCGGCATCTTCAGCTTCGACTTTCCGGAGGTCGACGTCGGTGCCCTGCTGGGCGATGTCACCGGAGTGATCGGCTATGGCTTCGGCAATTTCGAAATCCTGGTCACCGAGGATTTCACGGCCAATATCGTGCCGTCAGACCTGCAGCCCGAAACCACCACGCTGGATATTTCCGAGCCGCGGCTGACCGTCGCCAGCTACAATGTCCTCAACCTCGACCCGGTCGTCGAGGATGTGGCCAATGTCGATGACATGGACGAGGGCGATGTCGACGACGATGCCGGCGACGGCCGCTTCGATGCCATCGCCGCCCAGATCGTCGACAGCCTGAACGCGCCCGATATCATCGCCTTGCAGGAAATCCAGGACAATGACGGCGCCGAAATCTCCGATGTCACGGCGGCCGACCTGACGTTGCAGACTCTGGCGGAGGCGATCGCGGCCGCCGGCGGCCCGGCCTATGCCTTTATCGACACGCCCGGCGTGCCGACCACCTTCGTCGATGCGGACGGCAATCTGGTCCGGCCCGTGGGTGGCCAACCGGGCGGCGATATCCGCAATGCCTTCCTCTACAACCCGGAAAGGGTCGATCTGGTCGAGGGCTCCGTCCGCACCATCCTGGACGACAATGACGATTTGTTCCCGTTCTTCGAGGGGCGCATCCCGCTGGAGGCGACCTTCAGCTTCGGCGGCGAACAGGTCACGATCATCAACAATCACCTGTCGTCCAAGAGCGGCTCGGCGCCGATCCTGGGCATGGAGCAGCCCTTCGACGAACGGCAGGAAGAGCCGGAGGTCAATGGCAGCCTGGACCAGCGCCGGGAGCAGGCGGAGGCGGTGAACGACCGCGTCGCCGAGATCCTCGGCACCGATCCAGAGGCCCATATCGTCGTGGCCGGCGACCTCAACGAGTTCGAATTCATCTCGCCGGTCGACGACATCCTGGCGGAAAACCTGGCGAACCTGACAGACCAGCTGCCGGGGGACGAGCGCTACACCTTCATCTTCCAGGGCAACAGCCAGTCGCTCGACCATGTCCTGGTCAGCGAGGCGCTGGACGGGGATGCCCGGCTCGACATCCTCCATGTCAATGCCGAGTTCGCCGAGACGCCGTCGCGGGCCAGCGACCACGAGCCGCTGCTGGCGCTGCTCGACCTGCGGCCGCTCGACCTGGCGGTGGTCGACCTGTTCGATGCGGACTTCTACCTGGCCGAGAACCCGGACGTCGCCCAGGCCGGCGTCGATCCGCGGACGCACTATGCGCAATCCGGCTTCCTGGAAGGCCGCGATCCCAACCCGGTGTTCGACACCGACCTCTATCTGGCTCTGAATGCGGACGTGGCCGTGGCCGGAATCAACCCCCTGACGCACTATGAGCAATTCGGCGCCGAGGAGGGACGCAATCCGAACCCGACCTTCGACGTCGGCTTCTATTTCGACACCAACCCGGACGTCCGCTTCGACCGGCTGGAGCCGCTCAACCATTACCTGACCGCCGGAGCCGAGGCGGGGGCCGACCCCAACCCGTTCTTCGACACCGATTTCTATCTGGCGCAGAACCCGGACGTCGCGGCGGCGGGGGTCAACCCCCTGGTCCACTACAACCAAAGCGGCTTCCTGGAAGGCCGCGATCCCGGCCCGGATTTCTCGACCCAGGGCTATCTGGCGGCCAACCCGGACGTCGCCGAGGCCGGCTTCAACCCGCTGTCGCACTTCCTCGCCTTCGGCCAGGAGGAGGGCCGCATGGCGATCGGCGTCGATGACTTCATGGGGTAAGAGCGGCGCGGGGAGGCGGGCTGCAGGCCGCCCGCCTCCCCAGCCGCTTCCCCAGCCGGCTCAACGGACGAAACGGATATCGCCGTGCATGCCGGCCTGGTAATGGCCGGGCACATTGCAGGCAAACTGCAGATCGGCCGCCTCCGTGAACGTCCAGACCAGTTCCGCCTGCTCGCCTGGCGCGACCAGGACGCCGTTGGCGTGGTCATGGTTGGCGTGGTCATGCGTCATCGCCATGGCGGCCGGATCGTCGGCCTGGCCGTGATGGCCGTCCATCCTGTGCCCATGCCCGGCATGATCGTGGATGCCGGTCGGCGTCAGCAGCCCCGCTTGCATCATGGCCAGCATCTCCGCCTGATGGTGCTCATGCATGGCTGCGGTACCGAGGCTGAACTCGTGCAGCAGCACGCCTCTGTTGTCGAGTACGAAGCGGATTGTCTCGCCGGGCGTCACCGTGATCCGTTCGGGCTCGAAAAAATTGTCGCCCATGACGATCGCGACGGTTCGGTCGGGCGTGCGGCCCTCCCCCGGCCGGCCGATCTCTGCCGTGCCTTCGTCGTGTCCGGGGCCGGCGATGCCGGGCGGCACCAGGGCGGCTGTCGCCAGCAGAGCGGCGGCCATCAAGGTGGCGAAGTGGCGTATCATGGCTGTCTCCCTTGCGAAACCGGTGCCCGGCGCGGGTTACTCTTCTGCCGGGACGGTCATGAATGGCGCCCCGACCGCGCCAGCGCCGAAGGTGTAGGCGGTGTCGGGCCGGGTGACGGGCCCGCCCATGCCCGGCGAACCGGCGGCGGCGAGCATCGCTCCGGCCAGGAGCGTGGTGGAAGGGGCCAGGACGGCACGCCGCCGCCATCCGTCTGTCGATGTCATGCGATTTCCCCCGCAAAGCCTGGCCGATGAGCCGGTCCCGGCCGGTTGCAACGCATCCATGCCTATGCGGCTTCCAGCGGCCGGAAGGTCAAGCCTGCAAGAACCGCCTTGCCGGGCGCGATCAAATTGCCGCCATATTTTCCGCTACCACCGGTCCCATCACGAAGAGAAGGGCAGGAGGGCGCGATGAGTCAGGCGGCACGGAACCTGAAGCTGGCGGTGGCCGCGATGCGATGGACCAACAGCCGGATCAAGATGCAGAGCAACCAGGCCGGCGACATCGTGATGTCTTTCGGCAAGTCGCTCGTATGCGTCGACACGATGCGCGACGATCGCAAAGAGGCGGAACGAAGCTGGAACCGCTCCTTCCTCAGCCATTACAAGGCAGGAACGAACGAAGCGGAAATCCGGCGCCGCAGCCCGAAAGACTTCTGGAACCGGCGTTACATGATCATGAAGTACCAGATGGAAAAGGCGATCCAGCATGGCTGCGGCAATTGCGGCGAGCTGTCCTCCACGGCGTTCTTCTATCTGTACGACAAGCCGGCACGGCCGATCGAGAAGATGCATATCAAGGGCGGCGACCATGCGTTCGTGGTCATCGGCCGCAAGACGGGCAGCCGCGACCACGATCCGGGGTCCTGGGGCCCCGACGCGGCGATCTGCGATCCCTGGTATGAGGTCGCCTGCCTGGCGGCGGCGTACAAGAGCGAGCTGCCGGCTCTCGCCAAGACTTTCGCCAATCCCAACCAGCACATCGTCAGCTGGTACCGCCTGGACGGCAAGCGGCCGCTGCCGGCCGAGGCGTACTAGCCTGACTGCAGGACACCGTCCCTTGATGGCCGTGCGCGCGTCAGGCGGATGTGTCATAGTCGGCGATGCGCCTTGTCCCGGCCACATTGCCCCGGCTAGGCTTTGCCGGTCCGCTGCGGTCGGCGCGCCTTCGGCCGGTACGCGACCCCAACCAGATCATTCGGGAGGATCAGTCCTTGCACAGAACGGCCCTCGCCTTCGCGGCGGGGCTGGCGGCGCTGTCGCTCAGTCTCGCCGCCAATGCCCAGAACATCTCCGCGACCCCGCTCTACGGCACGCTGAACCTCAGCGGCGGTTTCACGCCCGACCCGGCCACCGTTCAGGTGCAGGCCGGCGGCAGCGACAGCGCCGGCCATCTGGGGCCGGGCTGCGCCGGCTACATCAATAATGCGGCGCCGGATGTTCGGTTGAACTTCCAGTCCGGCCAGCTGCCCCTCTCCATCTATGTGGAGTCGCAGGCCGACACGACGCTCGCGGTCAACCTGCCGAACGGCCAATGGGTCTGCAACGACGACAGCCAGGGCCTCAACCCGGCGATCACGGTGCAGCCGGCCATGTCGGGTCAGTACGACATCTGGGTCGGCACCTATCAGCAGACCGGAGCCCAGCCGGCGACGCTGTACGTCTCGGAACTCTCGGCCCATCAACAGCCCGGCGGCGGCAGTGCCGGCGGCGGCAGTGCCGGGAGCGGCGTTGCCCCGGGCGGCTCTCCCGGCGGCTCTCCGGGCGGCAGTCCGGGCGGCTCTCCGGGCGGTGGGCCGAATGTCATGGCGAGTCCGCTGTACGGCACGCTGAACCTCAGCGGCGGCTTCACGCCCGACCCGGCCATCGTCGAGGTTCAGGCCGGCGGAGGCAGCAGCGCCGGCGGTCTGGGGCCGAACTGCACCGGCTATATCAACAATTCCGCGCCGGACGTCCGGCTGAACTTCCAGGCCGGCCAGCTGCCCCTCTACCTCTATGTGCAGTCGCAAACCGACACGACGCTGGTGGTCAACCTGCCGAACGGCCAGTGGCTGTGCAATGACGATGCCCAGGGGCTCAACCCCGGGCTGACGGTCCAGCCGGCGATGTCGGGACAGTACGACATCTGGATCGGCACCTATGAGCAGACCGGCACGCCGCCGGCCACGCTGTTCATCTCGGAAGTGTCCGGCGGCTGACGCTGCCCGCCCTGCCGGCGCCCGCCGACCCGGTCACAGGCACGGGTCGGTCAGGCGCTGCAGCCGGCCGGCCGCCTGCAGGGCAAAGCGCAGGGTGACCGCCTTGCGCCGCGCCGCGGTCAGCCGGTGCTCGGCCGGTTCGCGGACCACCACCGCCTCATAGGCGTCGGCCACCATCAGTCCGCATGTCGGCGGCAGGATGCCGTCGGGAAAGCCGGCCGGGACAGCGAACAGAAAGCGGTCGCAGAACGCCGTATAGTCGGGCCATTTCCGGTCGGCGCGGAAATCCGGCACGCCGCTCTTGATCTCGACAATCGTCACCGTGCCGTCGCGGTCGACGGCCAGCACATCGGCCCGCCGCCCGGTCGCCAGGATCAACTCGGTCAGGCTGGCCTGGCCGAGCGCCGCGAACGTCCTCTGGATGCCGCGCGCCAGCAGGCGGGCGAGCGGCGGTTCACCCGCCGGCCCGGCCGGGCCCGGCAGCACCAGACCGGCCGGTCCCGCGGCCCCGTCCGGAACGGTCACCCGCCGTCGCCCCCGCCGTTTTCGCCGCCGGGGCGGGTCACGTCGGTCGAGGGATCGAGCAGCCGGTGCAGGTGCACGACGAAATAGCGCATATGCGCATCGTCGATGGTGGCATTGGCCTTGCCCTGCCAGGCGGCCCGCGCTTCGGCATAGTTCGGATAGATGCCGACAATATCGAGCTTGCCGGTGTCGACGAACTCCGTCGAGCCGGGATGCACCAGCTCGCCGCCGAACACCAGGTGGAGCAGCTGTTTCTGCGCCAAGGGTCTCCTCCCCGGATCAGTTCTGGTCTTTGAGAGTAGGCCACCGCCGCGGCCGCTGTCGACCGTGCTGCCGAAACCACCGGACCACGACTTCGTTCCGCCGCCGGACATTGACAGAGACGGGGGCGCAGTCGCAGCATCAAGGGCTATGGTCTTGATCCATGCGACCTGCGTCGCCGTTGACGGCGTCGGCGTTCTGCTGCGCGGGCCGGCCGGCAGCGGCAAGTCCGACCTTGCCCTCAGGCTGATCGACGGCGGTGCCCGGCTGGTCGCCGACGACCAGGTCGACCTGCGGGCCGAGGGGGCGCGGCTGATTGCCGCCGCGCCGGCTCCGATCGCCGGGCTTCTGGAGGTGCGCGGCCTGGGACCCGTGCCGGTTCCGTCGCTGGGCGAGGCCGAGGTCGGGCTGATCGTCGATTTGGTGCCGGGGCACTGCATAGAGCGTTTGCCCGATCCGGCCACTTGCGGTTATCTGGGGCTGCAGCGGCCGGTGTTGCGGCTCGACCCCTTCCAGGCTT
This sequence comes from Alphaproteobacteria bacterium, assembly GCA_009909005.1. GTDB lineage: Bacteria > Pseudomonadota > Alphaproteobacteria > DSM-16000 > Inquilinaceae > JAAAOG01. The sequence continues at coordinate 7,970 of JAAAOG010000016.1, forward strand.
CGACGCCGGCCAAGCTGCGACTGGCCGTCGCCGCGCGGGTTGCCGGACCGCACCCGCCGGCCCGGCAGCAACATCCGGCTTAGGCGACACCATGAGCGAGCCCTCTTCCTCCGCTGCCTCCTCGCACCCGCCGCGCCGCCGGGTGGTGCTGGTCACCGGCAAGTCCGGCGCCGGCATGTCGACCGCACTGAAGGCACTGGAGGATCTCGGTCACGAGGCGGTCGACAACCTGCCCCTGGCGCTGGTCGGTCCGCTGCTCGACCAGAGCACCGGCACCGACCGGCCGATTGCCATCGGTATCGACAGCCGCACCCGCGATTTCACCATCGATACGCTGCTCGCCCGCCTGCAGGAGGCGCGGGAGCGATCGGATCTCGATGCCCGCCTGCTCTATATCGACTGCGATTTCGAGATCCTGCTGCGCCGGTATACCGAGACGCGCCGGCGCCATCCGCTGGCCGTGGACCGGCCGGTGGCCGACGGCATCCGGGCCGAGACGACGCTGCTGCGCCCGCTGATGGATCATGCCGACCTGGTGATCGACACCTCGCTGCTGACGATCCATGATCTGCGGCGGGTGCTGGCCGGGCATTTCGCTCTGGAAAGCCAGCCGCAGCTTTCGGTCTTCGTCATGTCCTTTTCCTATCGCCGCGGCCTGCCGCGGGAGGCCGATATGGTCTTCGACGTCCGCTTCCTGGCCAATCCGCATTGGGATCCGGATTTGCGGCCGCTCACCGGCCTCGATGCCTCGGTGCAGCGCGCCATCGAGTCGGATGATGGCTTGCACAGCTTTTTCGCGGCGCTGACCGGCCTGCTGGAGCCGCTGCTGCCGCGCTATACGCAGGAGGGCAAGAGCTATCTGACCATTGCGATCGGCTGCAGCGGCGGCAAGCACCGGTCGGTGTTCGTCGCGGAACGGCTGGCCGCCTGGCTGCGCGACCGGCAGGGGCGCGTCGGCCTGCTGCACCGCGACCTGCCGCAGGGCGCGGGGGGCTGAGCCGTTGGCCCGCGCTGGGGTGCGACGCCGATGATCGGGATGGTGCTGGTTACGCATGGCTCGCTGGCCAAGGAGTTCATTGCCGCGCTGGAGCATGTGGTGGGCGAGCAGGAGGCGATCGCCGCCGTGTGCATCGGTCCCGACGACGATATGGAGCAGCGCCGGATGGAGATCCTGGAGAACGTGGCGAAGGTCGACAGCGGCGACGGCGTCGTGCTGCTGACCGACATGTTCGGCGGCACACCCTCCAACCTCGCCATCTCGATCATGGACAAGGCCCGGGTCGAGGTGATCGCCGGCATCAACCTGCCCATGCTGATCAAGCTGGTCTCGGTGCGCATGGTCGAGCCGCTCTCCTCGGCCGTGACCCAGGCCCGCGATGCCGGACAGAAATACATCAATGTCGCATCCAGCCTGCTGGCGGATAAAAAGTGATGCCCGACGACGAACCGCCACCCTGCGAGCCTGACGAGGCCCGGACCCGGACCATCACCATTGTCAACCAGCGCGGCCTGCACGCCCGCGCCGCCGCGAAATTCGTCAAGCTCGCGGCCGGCTTCGACGCCAAGGTCACGGTCAGCCGCAACGGCATGGAGGTCGGGGGCGATTCGATCATGGGCCTGATGGTGCTGGCGGCCTCCCAGGGTTGCCAGATTACCGTCGCCGCCCGCGGCCGGCAGGCCGACGAAGTGCTGGAGGCGCTCGACACGCTGGTCGGGCGAGGGTTCGATGAGGGCTGAGCCGCTCGCCGTGCCGGATGTCGACCCCCGGCCCGAACGGGTCATCCGGGGCCTGGGGGTGTCGACCGGCATCATCCTCGGTCCGGCCCATGTCATCGAATCCGGCTTCCACAACGTCCCGGAATATCTGGTCGCACCCGCCGAGATCGATGCCGAGCGCATGCGCTTCGCCGATGCCGTCGCCAAATCGATCAAGCAGCTGAAGAAGCTGAAGGCCAAGACCGCGTCGCTGCCGGAAGAGGCGGCGGAGGAGGTCAATTTCCTGCTCGATGCGCATTGCGCCATCCTCAGCGGCTCGCGCCTCGTGCGCGGCGTGGAGCGGCGCATCGCCGACGAACGCGCCAACGCCGAATATGCCGTGCAGGCCGAGCTGCAGGCGATCGCCAAGCAGTTCGCGGACATGGACGATGCCTATCTCGCCAGCCGCATTCAGGACATCAAGGAAGTCGGCGCGCGGCTGATCCGCAACCTGACCGACCGCAAGTTCCAGGCCTTCTCGACCCTGCCCGAGGGCAGCATCATCGTCGCCGAGGAGCTGACTCCGGCCGACACGGCGCTCATGGACCCGAAGCTGGTCGCCGGCTTCGCCACCACCCTCGGCGGGGCGGAGGGCCACACCGCCATCATGGCCCGCTCGCTCGGCATTCCGGCCGTACTCGGCGTCGCCGGCCTGCTGCAGGGGGTGCAGTCCGGCGACCGGATCATCGTCGACGGCTCCACCGGCCGGGTGATCGTCAATCCCGGCCGGGAGGCGATGACCGACTATGAGCGCCGGCGCGCCGCCCAGGAGGCCGACCGCGAGCAGCTGAAATCGCTGATCAAGCTGCCGGCGCGGACCCGCGACCTCGTCGATATCGGCCTGCAGGCCAATCTCGAGCTGCCGCGCGAGGTCGACCTCGCCACCGGCGTCGCCGCCGACGGGGTGGGGCTGCTGCGGACCGAGTTCATGTTCATGAACCGCGAGGACCTGCCCGGCGAGGACGAGCAGTACGCCCTGCTGAAGACCATCGTCGAGGGCATGGGCGGCCGGCCGGTGACGCTGCGTACCATCGATGTCGGCGGCGAAAAGCTCGCCTCCTCGCTGACCAGCCATATCGCCGAGAGCGCCAACCCGGCGCTCGGCCTGCGCGCCATCCGCCTCTCCCTGCGCGAGCCCAAGCTGCTGGAGGTGCAGCTGGCCGCCATGCTGCGGGCCGGGGCACACGGGCCGACCCGCATCCTGCTGCCGATGATCACCAGCGTCAGCGAGGTGCGGCGGGTGCGGGCGATCTTCGAGCGGGTGGCGCGGCGCCTGAAGCGCCGCAAGGTGCGCATGGCCAACCCGCTGCCGCCGCTGGGCGTGATGATCGAGGTGCCGGGTGCCGCGCTGGCCGCCGATGCTTTGGCGCAGGCCTGCGATTTCTTCGCCATCGGCACCAACGACCTGATCATGTACACGCTCGCCATCGACCGCGGCGACGAGCAGGTGGCGCATCTCTTCGACCCGCTGCACCCGGCCGTGGTGCGCCTGATCCAGTTCACGGCGGAGGCGGCGCTGCGGGCCCGCATTCCCGTCAGCGTCTGCGGCGAGATGGCGGGCGAGCCGCGCTATACCGCACTGCTGATCGGCCTCGGCATTCGCGAGCTGTCCATGGCGCCGTCGAAGCTGCTGGCGGTCAAGCGCCGGGTGCGAACCGTCGACACCATCGCCGCCAGCCACCGTGCCCGCATGATGGTCGACCAGAGCGATTCCGGCCGCATCGCCGCCCTCCTCGACGATTTCAACGACGTGGGATAGCGGCAAGGCCTGCGGCGGCCGGCGCCGCGGAGCGTGACGATGACAGCGATTGCGAAGACCGAGGGTCGGCGGTTCACCGTCGCGGCGTATCTCGACTGGCTGGAGCGCCAGGCCGAGCCCGGCCGGTACGAGCTGGTGGCCGGCGTGCCGGTCGCCATGGCGCCGGAGCGGGTGCAGCACATGCGCGTGAAGGCGCGCGTGTGGCGAGGCCTTTCCGATGCAATCTCGGCCGCCGGGGTGGCTTGCGAGGCCTTGCCGGATGGGGCCACGGTTCAGGTCGACGAGACAACGGCCTTCGAGCCGGACGCCAGCGTCAACTGTGGCGACCCTTTGCCCGGGGACACGGTGATCCTGCCGAATCCCGTCATCGTCGTCGAAGTCTTATCGCCGGGGACGGCCAGCATCGACACCGGCCGGAAGCTCGCCGGCTATTTCACGGTCCCGTCGATCCGGCACTATCTCATCGTCGATGCGGAGAAGCGGCTGGTCATCCACCATGACCGCACCGAAGCTGGCCTCATCGAAACCGGCATTGTCACGGCCGGCAATCTGGTCCTCGACCCGCCCGGCCTGACAATCGCAATCGACCGCTTTTTCGACTGAGCCGGCCGGAAGGCCGACCGAAAAGGCGGTCGCGGAGTGGAACCGATGACGGCGATTGCGAAGAGCGAGGATCGGCGGTTCACCGTCGCGGAGTATCTCGACTGGCTGGATCGCCAGGCCGAGCCCGGCCGCTACGAGCTGGTGGCCGGCGTGCCGATCGCCATGGCGCCGGAGCGCGCCGCTCATGCGCTGGCCAAGGCGGAGGCCTGGCTGGCGTTGCGGGACGCGATCCGCGAGGCGGGGGCTCCGTGCCTGGCCTTTCCGGATGGCATGACGGTGCAGGTCGACGACTCCACTGCTTATGAGCCGGACGCAGCGGTGAATTGCGGCGACCCGGTGCCCGGGAACACGCTGGTCCTTCCCAATCCGGTTATCGTCGTGGAAGTGCTGTCGCCCGGCTCGCGCAGTGTCGACACCAGCCTAAAGCTCGCGGGCTATTTCACGGTCCCGTCGATCCGACACTATCTCATTGTCGATGCGGAGAGGCGGCTGGTGATCCATCATCGGCGTACCGAAGTGGGCCGCATCGACACCGGCATCCTCACGGCCGGCCATCTGCTTCTCGACCCGCCCGGCCTGACCATCGCAATCGACCGCTTTTTCGACTGAGCCGTCGGGGCGAATCATTTATGATCCGTAGTATGGCTTCACCGGTCACCGCATGCTAAAGCCCGTAGGTAGGCCAAAAAAAATGGCAGTATCGGGGAGCTTGCCTCCTTTAATGGCGCTCTCCCTAATGTTGGGTCGCAGGGGCGATGCTTAAGCGGTCTCGTACCTCAGGCAATTTGGAAACGGCTCTCTGGGTGTGACGAATGGGTTCACATCACACTTTGTGGGGCTTAAAGTGTGATATGAAGCGTGACGTCACACCCAGGAGCCCTCCATGGACCTTGCAGCGTTTCAGAAGCCAGCTGGGTATCTGTTACCAACTGTATTCGATGAGCGAGCCTTTGTGCCCTATCCCTTGCCGCCCGAAATCGACTATGGATCAATTGCTAAAGTTCTATCTGAAGCGGATCAAAAACTCGGCGAATTGAGAGGTATTGGAGAATACCTTCCAAATCCCTACTTGTTAATCCGGCCATTACAAAGAAAAGAAGCAATATCTTCTTCCAATATAGAGGGAACTTTTACATCTTTGCCTGAGCTATTGATGCTTGAATATGGTGCCGAAGAATTTACGAAATCAATCGATACAAAAGAAGTTTATAATTATATCGGCGCGCTCCAAAAAGGAATAAGTCTGCTTGATGAGATGCCTGTTTCAAATAGGTTGCTACGTCATTTACATGAAGAGCTACTGAAGAATCTGCCAAAACATCGTGCTGGACCATTTCCATTGGGCGAATTCCGTCAGGAACAAAACTTCATTGGAAAAGTAAAGGATATTAAGAAATCAAGATTCAATCCGCCGCCTCCTGGAGAGCATGTGCGCTGCATGGCAGAACTAGAAAAGTTCATAAATTCTGAGGATATGTATCAGATACCAACACTAGTTTTCCTTGCCCTAATTCATTATCAATTTGAAACTATACACCCTTTTCCCGATGGCAATGGGCGAGTTGGGCGCCTAATCATTCCATTAATACTCCACGAACGTAAGGTTATGCAGCAGCCACTACTATATATGAGCCAATTCTTTGAGGATAACAAAGATGAATATGTTGATCTTATGTTGGGCGTTTCTCGCAACAGTGCCTGGATCTCGTGGGTAGAGTTTTTCCTCCGTGGCGTGATCGAATCTAGTGTCAATACGATTGACAAAATAAAGCAAGTTCGGGACCTACAAGAACAATATAAGCAAAGATGTCAACAAGCAAGGTCGTCGGCGCTTCTTCTACAGATTGTCGACAGCCTGTTTGAAAAAATAGCAATTACAATCCCGTCAGTAAAAGAAATGACAGGAACGAGCTATACTGCGGCAAAGAACAATGTAGAAAAACTCGTTGAATACGGAATATTGAAAGATCTTGGTTTTCGGAGTAAATCGAAGTTCTATTTTGCAGTCGAGCTCATGCAAATTTTTGAGTGATCAATGAGCAGAAACTTTTTGGTTGCGGCGGCCGGAGACGTTAGGCTTGGTCGGCCAGATGGGTGCCGCCGAGCCGGTGCTCCGACGCCAATCCCAACGATCAAGAGACTGACGACACGCAAGAGGAGGAGAACCATGAGCTTCGCACGTAGCGGCGGCACCGCGGCCGCCCTGGCCCTGGCGGCGGCTCTGGCCCTGCCGGGCGGCCCGGCTGCGGCCCAGGACATGACCTTTTTCACCATCGGCACCGGGGGCACCGGCGCCACCTATTATCCGCTGGGCGGCGTGATCGCCAATGCGGTGTCCAACCCCCCGGGCTCGCGCCCCTGCGAGGAAGGCGGCAGCTGCGGCGTACCCGGCCTGATTGCGGTGGCCCAGTCCTCGCGCGGCTCGGTCAACAACGTCAACGGCATCACCTCCGGCCTGTTCGACTCCGGCTTCTCGCAGTCCGACGTCGCCTATTGGGCCCATACCGGCACCGGCGTCTTCGCCGACCAGGAGCCGATGGAGGACCTGCGGGCCATCGCCGCGCTCTACCCCGAGCACATCCATCTGGTCGCCGCGGCGGATGCCGGCATCGAGAGCCCGGCCGATCTCGCCGGCATGCGGGTCTCGCTCGACGAGCCGGGCTCCGGCACCTATGTCGACGCGCTGCTCATTCTCGAGGCGTACGGCCTGAGCGAGGAGGATGTCGAGGCCGAGTACCTGAAGCCCGGGCCGGCCGGCGACGCCATCCGCAATGATCAGCTGGACGCCTTCTTCATCGTCGCCGGCTACCCGACGGGCGCGGTGGTCGAGCTGGCCTCGGCGGTCGACGTCAGCCTGGTGCCGATATCGGGTGCGGAGGCCGAGGGCATGGTCGAGGCGTACGGCTTCTTCTCTATCGACGAGATTCCGGAGGGGACGTACGAAGGCATCGGCGCCACCACCACCCTGGCGGTCGGGGCCCAGTGGATCACCAGCGTCGCGGCAGACGACGAGCTGGTCTACGGCATCACCCAGGCGCTGTGGAACGACAACACCCGGCGGCTGCTCGACGTCGGCCATGCCAAGGGCGCCACGGTGACCCTGGAGACGGCGCTCGACGGCGTCGGCATTCCGCTGCACCCCGGCGCCGAGCGCTTCTACCGCGAAGCCGGCATGATCGAGTGACCCACGCGGTATGTTGGGGTTCGCTTCGCTCACCCGCAACCTACGCAGGTCGCCGTAGGTTGGGTTGAGCGGAGCGAAACCCAACAACCCCAGTCCACCATCACCCCCCGAAAGGTCTGCCGCCTTGGCTTCGCGAGACGGCCGGGACGTCCGTTTCGAATCCGGCGACACCGGCGCGCCGGCCGATCCCGATGCGCTCGCCCGCAAATACGATCCCGAGATCAGCTTCCGGCCCGTCGGCCGCACGGCCGACTGGATCGCCTCGGCGCTGCTGGTCGCCCTGGCGCTGTTCCACTACTACTCGGCCTGGTCGAGCGTCGTCCGCGAGCTTTTGTTCCGCGGCATCCACCTCGCCCTCGTGCTCGGGCTGATCTTTCTGGTCTTCGCGCCGCTGCGCCGCGGCTATACCGAGCCCAAGCCGTCCACCCTGCTGCGGCCCGGCGGGATTTCCCTGATCGACTGGCTGCTGGCCGCCGCCGTGGCCGTCGCCGCCCTGTACCTGCCGCTGCTGCCGACCGAAGTGGTGGCCCGGCGCGTCGGGAACCCCGACCTTCAGGACGTGGTGATGGGCAGCCTGCTGATCGTGCTGGTGCTGGAGGCCACCCGCCGCTGCATGGGCTGGACGCTGCCGGCGATCGCCGCGCTGTTCGTGGCGTACGGCGTGTTCGGCCAGTACGCGCCGGGCGTACTCGTTCACCCTGGGGCGAGCTGGGACGGGCTGGTCAATCACCTGTACCTCACCGACCAGGGCATTTACGGCATCGCCGTCGGCGTGGTGGCGAAGTACGTCTTCCTCTTCGTCGTCTTCGGCGTGCTGGCGACGCGCATCGGCCTGGGCCAGCTGTTCATCGACGTCGCCCGGCTGGTCGCCGGCCGCTACGCCGGTGGCCCGGCCAAGGTGGCGGTGTTCTCCTCGGCCATGCTCGGCATGATTTCCGGCTCCTCCATCGCCAACACCGTGACCACCGGCTCGCTGACCATCCCGGCGATGAAGCGCATCGGCTATCCGCCGCATTTTGCCGGCGCGGTGGAGGCGACGGCCTCCACCGGCGGCCAGATCACCCCGCCGATCATGGGCGCGGCCGCCTTCATCATGGTCGAGTTCCTCGGCATCCCCTATCGCGAGATCCTTCTCGCGGCGCTGGTGCCGGCCCTGCTGCATTATTTCGGCGTCATCGTCATGGTGCACCTGGAGGCCAAGCGGCTCGGCCTGCGCGGCCTCAGGCGCGACGAAATGCCGAAATGGCGTCTCGTGCTGCGCGAGAACTGGCCGGCGATCATCCCGCTGATCATCCTTATCCACATGATCATGATCGGCCGCTCGCCCGACAATGCCGCTTTCTGGGGCCTGACGGCCTGCGTCGTGATCGGCGTGCTGAACCCGCGCCGGCGGCTGACGCTGTGGGGCCTGTTCGACAGCCTGCGGACGGGTGCGCGCTATGCCCTGGCGGTCGGCGCGGCGGCGGCCTCCGTCGGCATCATCGTCGGGGTGGTGACGCTGACCGGGCTGGGGTTCCGGCTGAGCTACATGGTCACCCAGGCGGCAGCCGGGATCGGCGCCTGGGTCAGCGCCGTCGATCCCTTCGGCCTGATGACGGTCGAGGCCCTGACCACCTTCCTCACCCTCGTGTTTACGGCGATCGCCTGCGTGATCATGGGCGCCGGCATCCCGACCACCGCCACCTACATCATCCTGGTGTCGATCGCCGCGCCGGCGCTCGGCCTGCTGCAGGTGCCGACCGTCGTCTCGCACTTCTTCGTCTTCTATTACGGCGTGCTGGCCGATATTACCCCGCCGGTGGCGCTGGCCGCCTATGCGGCCGCCGGGATCGCCGGGGCGAACCCCTTCCGCACCGGCAATGTCGCCTTCCGCCTGGCCATCGCCAAGGCGCTGGTGCCCTTCGTCTTCGTCTATTCCCCGTCGCTGCTGATCATTACCGACGGCTTTACCTGGACGGCCTTTGCGGTCACGGTGACGGGCGCGGTGGCCGGCATCACGCTGCTGGGTGCGGCCTTTTCCGGCTGGCTGCTGACCTATGTCCCGGTCTGGCAGCGCTGGCTGCTCGGCCTCGCCGCGGTGCCGCTGGTGGCGCCGGGGCTGGAGACCATGGCCTATGGCGGCGCCATCGCCGCGCCGGCCCTGATCGCCCAGATCGCCGCCGCCCGCCGGGAGCGCGCCGCCGCGGCCGCGCCCGCATCCGAACCGGAGAGTGCGCCATGACGGCCGAGACCGAACATCGCCCCGACCCGGCCCTGCTGTCGGCGGCCGAGATGGTCGCCGGCTTTGCCGCCGGCAGCCTGTCGCCGCTGACCGTCACCGACGCCTGCCTGGCCCGGATCGAGGCGTTGAACCCGACCCTCAACGCCTTCACCCTGGTCGATGCCGAGGGCGCGCGGGAGGCGGCGCGGAAATCGGCGGCCCGCTATGAAAAGTGCAAGCCCGAGGGGCCGCTCGACGGCGTGCCGGTGTCGATCAAGGACACGCTCCTGGTCAAGGGCTGGCCCTGCCGGCGCGGCTCCCGCACCGTCGACCCGGACGGCCCCTGGGACGAGGACTCGCCGGCCGTGGCGCGGCTGCGCGAGACCGGCGCCATCTTCATGGGCCGGACCGCGACACCGGAGTTCGGCTGGAAGGGCGTCACCGACAGCCCGCTCACCGGCATCACCCGCAGCCCCTGGAACCCGGACCTCACTCCCGGCGGTTCCAGCGGCGGGGCGGCGGTGGCGGCGGCCACGGGCATGGCGGCGATCAATCTCGGCACCGACGGCGGCGGCTCGGTGCGCATCCCGGCCGCCTTCACCGGCGTCTTCGGCATCAAGCCGAGCACCGGGCGCATCCCCTATTACCCGGTCAGCCCCTTCGGCACCATCGTCGCGCTGGGCCCGCTGACCCGCACGGTCGAGGACGCCGCCCTCGCTCTGACGGTGCTCGGCCAGCCCGACCGCCGCGACTGGACGGCGCTGCCCGACCCGCCGCCCGATTATCGCGACGCGCTGGAGCGCGGCGTTTCGGGCCTGCGGATTGCCTTCGCGCCGACCTATGAGAGCCGCCGCGGCGACCACCCGGTCGACCCCGAGATCGACGGCATGGTGCGCAATGCCGCCTCGGCGCTGCGGCGGCAGGGGGCCATGGTCCAGGAGGTGCGGCCGCCGCTGGCCGGCGCCGGCGAGATCTTCGGCACCGTTTGGGCGGCGGGGCTGGCGGCGATCGAGGCCGGCATTCCCGAAGAGAAGCGCGGCTTGATGGACCCGGGCCTGCGGGCGATGGCGGCGCACGGGCGCGAGCTGTCGGCGGTCGACCTCACGCGGGCCACGCTCGCCCGCGCGGCGCTGGCCCGGGCGATGGCCGACTTCCACCAGGTGTTCGACCTGCTGCTGATGCCGGCGGAGCCGATCCCGCCCTTCGCCGCCGGCCATGATGCGCCGCCCGACGGCCCCTATGCGCACTGGGAGGGGTGGACGCCCTTCACCTATCCTTTCAATCTCACCATGCAGCCGGCCGCCTCGGTCCCCTGCGGCCTGACCGAAGCGGGGCTGCCGGTCGGCCTGCAGATCATCGGCGCGCTCCATAACGATGCGCTGGTGCTGCGCGCCGCCCGGGCCTGCGAGCGCCTGCTGCCACCGGCCCGGCCGCCGCTGCCCACACAATAGAGTGAGCATGCGGCGCGACTCCATTGCCGCAGGCGGGTTTTGCGCGTAATCCGGAGTTGAACGACACGGCCCGAACAAGGGGAGAGGGGTGATGCGGCTCTACGAACTGGCGGGGCGGGACGATCTGCGCTTTTCGCCGCATTGCTGGCGGGCTCGTCTGGCCCTGGCCCATAAGGGCCTGGAGGCCGAGACGGTGCCGGTGCGTTTCACCGACAAGCAGGTGATCGCCCATTCCGGCCAGGGCATGCTGCCGGTGCTCGAGGACGGCGAGCGCGTCATCGCCGACAGCTGGGCGATCGCCGGCTATCTGGAAGACGCCTATGCCGACCGGCCCTCGCTCTTCGGCAGCGCCGAGGGTCATGGTCTCGCCCGCTTCGTCAACACCTGGTCCGCCGCGACCCTGCAGCCGGCGATCATCCGCTGCATCATCAAGGACATTTACGATCATGTGGATCCGGCCGATCAGGCCTATTTCCGGGAGACCCGCGAGGCCCGCTTCGGCAAATCGCTCGACGAGATCCAGGCCGGCCGCGCCCAGCATGCCGAGGCGCTGACCGCAGCGCTGCTGCCGCTCCGCGCGACGCTGAAGGCTCAGCCCTGGCTCAGCGGCCCGGCCCCGCTCTATCCCGACTACATCGTGTTCGGGGCCTTTCAATGGGCGCGCTGCGTCAGCGATTTCGCCATTATCGGAGGCGAAGAGGACCCGCTGCGCGAGTGGCGCGACCGCGTCGCCGCGCTGTTCGACGGAATCGGCGATCGGGTCGCCTGCTACGGGGCGTAAGGCCTGCAGCGTGGGTCGCCTCTCCTGTGGACCCGTCACCAACCCGGCCCGATGGGCTTTATCCATCAAGGAGTGGATGCAATGTCTTCGGATGCATTGGCTGCCATTGCCGACCAGCTTGTCGCCTGGTGCCGCGAGGACAAGGCAAGAGCGTGTCTCGATCATCTTTATGCGCCCGACGCCGTCTCGGTCGAGGCGATGGCGGGGCCGGGCGGCCGGGAGGCGGTCGGCCTCGACGCCATCCGCGCCAAGCACACATGGTGGGAGAACACCATGCAGGTGCATGACGCCGCCGTCGACGGCCCGTTCCTGCACGGCGACGACCGCTTCGGCGTGATCTTCGAGGTCGATGTCACCAACCGGGAAACAGGCGACCGCAGCCGGATGAAGGAGCTGGGTATCTACACCGTCAAAGACGGCAAAATTGTACGAGAAGAATTCTTCTATACCTGCTGACTCTCCCCCGCCTTCAGTGTCCTTCAGCCGGCGTTCTCGGGAGATGTCAGGGCAGGAGGATGGCGCGCATTCCTGCCCTTATCCGGCCGGCAGCCGCACGATGAACCGGGCGCCGGAACGGTCGCGGCGGTTTTCGGCCCGGATCGAGCCGCCATGCGCGTCGATGATCTGCTTGGAGATGCTGAGGCCCAGCCCGGAATGGGTGCCGAACTTCTCGCCGGCCGGCCGCTCCGTATAGAACCGGTCGAAAATCGCCGCCAGCTTGCCTTCGGGAATGCCGGGGCCTTCATCCTCGACCGTGGCGACGATCTCGCCGCCCTCGCGCCGGGCGGCCAGGGCGATGCGGCCGCCGGGCGGCGAAAAGGTGACGGCATTGCTGATCAGGTTGCGGAAGACCTGCACCAGCCGGCCTTCCAGCCCGCGGACGATCAGCGGCCCGGCCTCGGCGAAGCTGGCGCCGACCGCCGGCCGCTCGTCCTCGCCCGCGCCCGCGCCCGCGCCGGTGGCGGCGTGCAGCTCGGCCAGCATCTCCAGCATGCGCCGCAGGTCGACCGGCGCGCTCTCGGCCCGCGACAGCTCGGTGTCGAGGCGCGAGGAGTCGGAGATGTCGCTGATCAGCCGGTCCAGGCGTTTGACGTCCTCCTGGATGATCGCCATCAGCTGGCGCTGGCGCTCCGGGTCCTGGATGCGGGTGGCGGTCTCGACGGCGCTGCGCACCGAGGTCAGCGGGTTCTTCAATTCGTGCGCGACATCGGCGGCAAAGCGCTCATTGGCGTCCATGCGGTTCCAGAGCGCCGCGGTCATCTCGCGCAGGGCGCCGGACAGCTCGCCGATCTCGTCGCGGCGATGGGTGAAATCGGGGATCTCGTGCTCGCGCGTCTTGCCGCCGCGGACCCGGTCGGCCGCCTGGGCCAGCTTGCGGATCGGCGTGGTGATCGACCCGGCGAGGTAGAGCGACATCAGCACCGTCACCGCCAGAACCCCGGCGAAGATCACCAGGATCTGCTCGCGCACGCTCTGCACGGCCGTCTTGATCGAGCCGCTGTCGCGGGTCAGCAGCACGGTGCCGAGGACGACGCGGAGGCGCTGCACCGGCACCGCGACGCCGAGCAGCAGGTCCTGCCCGTCGGTCGCCCAGATCTGCCGGCCGATATCGCCGTTCAGGGCCCGGCGGGTGATGCTGTAATCGCTGCCGTGCTGCTCCGGCTGCTCGCGGTAGACCGGACGCTGCTTGCGTTCCGGGAACAGGCCGACAATGCCGTCATAGGCGGCGTTGAGCAGCTGCCGCGGCCAGGCGGTGTCGTCGGGCGGCGGCAGCGGCGTGATCTCGATGGTGCCGCCCGGCCCGGCGAGCATGCGGCTGTCGGCGAGCAGCAGGCCGTCCTCGGCCGCATCAAACAGGCGGGTGCGGGTCTCGGTGGTCTCATGCAGGCGGCGGACGATCTGCCGCGCCTTGGCGGGATCGAGCCGGTAGCGCCCGGCCGGGTCGTCGACCAGGGCACCTTCGGCCAGCGCCCCGGCGAAGGTCAGGGCCTCGGTCTGCAGCGATTCCAGCTCCGACTGGATGAGCTGTTCTTCGTAATTGCCGAGAAAGAGCAGGCCGCCGAGCAGCAGGATCAGCGCCAGGACGTTGATGGCGAGCACCCGGGCGGTGAGCTTGGACAGCGGCCGGCGCCGGCGATGCGCGCCGCTCCACCAGGGGGCCGTGACCGCGGACTCCCGGGCTGCGCCGGAGCCGCTCTCAGGCGCCGCGTTCTCCCCGTCCCCTGCGTCGCCGGCCGCTCTCGCGGGCCGCCCGGCCCGGTCGGCTGCGGCGCGCGCATCGGCCCGCCACGGCGCAAAAAGCGCCGAAAGCCGGCCGCGCCGCCGGGGCTTGCGGCTCCCCCTCTCCGGAGCGAGGTCCGCCGGGGCGTGCAGGGCGGACGGCACATCGGCGGGCATGGGCCTCTCCGTCAGGCCTCCTTATAGCGGTAGCCGACGCCGTACAGCGTTTCGATTTGCGAAAATTCCGGATCGGCCGATTTGAATTTCTTGCGAATGCGCTTGATGTGGCTGTCGATGGTGCGGTCGTCGACATAGATGTGCTCGCCATAGGCCGCGTCCATCAGCACGTCGCGGCTCTTGACATGGCCCGGCCGCACCGCCAGCGCCTTGACCAGCAGGAACTCCGTCACCGTCAGCTCGATGGTCAGGCCGCGCCAGGTGCAGGCATGGCGGTTCTCGTCGAGCACCAGGTCGCCGCGCTGCAGGATGGCATTGGGATCGACCGTGGCCGGCTGTTCGGTCGCCTGGGTCCGGCGCAGCACGGCCCGAATGCGTTCGATCAGCAGGCGCTGGGAAAAGGGCTTGCGGATATAATCGTCGGCCCCCATGCGCAGGCCGAGCAGCTCGTCGACTTCGTCTTCCTTGGAGGTGAGGAAGATGACCGGCACGGCCGAGTTCTGGCGCAGCCGGGCCAGGGTCTCCATGCCGTCGAGCCGCGGCATCTTGATGTCCAGGACCACCACGTCCGGCGGCCGCTGGCTCATCCCGCGCAGGGCCTCGTCGCCATCCGCATAGGTGCGGACCTCGAACCCCTCGGCCTCCAGCGCCATGGAGACCGATGTCAGAATATTGCGGTCGTCATCGACCAGCGCGATTACCTGCCCCACCGTGCCTCTCTCCCGATCACCCGACCGCGTGGCGCCATCATGCCCCGACCGGGCGGCTTTGTCAGCAGGCGCTGAGGCGGGATCGGGGGCGCAAAAGTCTCGCCGTGCCGCGCTCAGGTCGCCGTGCCGCCGACGGTCAGCCCGTCGATGCGCAAATGCGGCTGGCCGACGCCGACGGGTACGCCCTGGCCGTCCTTGCCGCAGGTGCCGATGCCCGGGTCGAGCCCCATGTCATTGCCGACCATGGTCACCTTGGTCAGCGCATCGGGGCCGTTGCCGATCAGCGTCGCACCCTTCACCGGTGCACCCAGCCGTCCATTTTCGATCATATAGGCTTCCGAGGCCGAGAACACGAACTTGCCATTGGTAATGTCGACCTGGCCACCGCCGAAATTGACGGCATAAAGCCCACGGTCGACGGAGGCGATCATCTCCTCCGGCGCGATGTCGCCGGCCGTCATATAGGTGTTGGTCATGCGCGGCATGGGGTGGTGCGCATAGCTCTGGCGCCGGCCATTGCCGGTCGGCCGCATGCCCATCAGCCGGGCGTTCTGACGGTCCTGCATCAGCCCGACCAGCACGCCGTCCTCGATCAGCGTGGTGGATTCGGTCGGGGTGCCTTCGTCATCGACGGTCAGCGAGCCGCGGCGGTCCGGCATGGTGCCGTTGTCGATCACCGTGACGCCTTTGGACGCCACCTGCCGGCCCATAAGGCCGGCAAAGGCGGAGGTCTTCTTGCGGTTGAAATCGCCTTCCAGCCCGTGACCCACGGCCTCGTGCAGCAGGATGCCCGGCCAGCCATTGCCCAGCACCACCGGCATTTCGCCGGCCGGCGCGGCGATCGCCTCCAGCTTGATCAGGGCCTGGCGCAGCGCCTCCTCCACCGCGAAGTGCCAGCGGTCGGGCGCGACGAAGGCGGCAAAGTCCTGCCGGCCGCCATAGCCATAGCTGCCGCTTTCCATCTTGTCGTCCTGGCTGCAGACCACCGAGACGTTGAGCCGGACCAGCGGCCGGATATCGGCGACATGGCGGCCGTCGCCGCGGACGATTCGCACCGCCTGCCATTCCCCGGCAAGGCTGGCGGAGACCTGGCTCACCCGCGTATCCTTGGCGCGGGCATAGGCGTCGATCTCCTGCAGCAACCGCACCTTGTCGGCAAAGGCCAGAGATGCGAGGGGATTGGCATCGCTGTACAGCCGCTGATTGGTCCCGACCGGCGGTTCGGCGAAGGTGCCGCCATGCCCGGCATGCACCGCCCGCACCGTTTGCGCGGCGCGGCGGATGGCCGCCGCGCTCAGTTCGGTCGCATGGGCAAAGCCGGTGGCCTCGCCGGCAATGGCGCGCAGCCCGAAGCCCTGCAGCGTGTCGAACCCGGCGCTCTTCAGGCGGCCGTCGTCCCAGCTCAGCGATTCGGACTGGCAGTATTCCAGAAACAGTTCGCCGTCATCCGCGCCCTTCAGCGCCCCGGTCACCAGGGCCTCGGTCTGATCCCGGTCGAGCCCCGCCTGGTTGAAGAAAAGGTCGTCGGTGATGGCGATCGCGGTCATGTGGCGTATCCCTGTCTTTCGGGCGGCAGGCCCGGACGGCCGAGCCCCGGCCTTGCTTGAACTTTGCAAGGAATCGGAACTTTGCTAAGGAATTGGCCCTGGCGGCTCCCCCCGACAAGCCCGCCGCCCGCCGGACACCATCGCCGGCTGTTGCCCGCATGCGACGATTTGCGCAACTCAGGGGCATGGCAGCGGAGTTGTTGAGAACCGTTCTAATAGTGTATTCGCCAAACCCCGCGGGCTATGGGGTTTTGTCCCCGCCCCGCGGCGATGCGTCTTCTCGCACTTGCGGCGTCGGATTATAAAAGTAGCTACGCGACGTGGGGGCGAGGAGGCGGCCGGATGAGCCGGCAACCGGAATGCTGACGGACGCGACTGGAAACCCAACGGGACTCAGGGACGGATTGTGAGAATGCGAGGCACTATAGCGACCGGGCTGGCAGCCCTGATACTGGCGGCGTTGGGCGATACGGCTCTGGCGGCGCAGCCGGAGCCGTGGCAGATCGGATTGCAGCAGGCGGCGACGCCGGTGATGGAGCAGCTGAACGGCTTCCATAATCTGCTGCTCGTCATCATTACGCTCATCACGCTGTTCGTGCTCGGCCTGCTGGCCTATGTCATGTGGCGTTTTCGGGCCAGCAAGAACCCCGAGCCGTCGCGGACCTCCCACAATACGCTGATCGAGATCGTCTGGACGGTCGTGCCGGTGCTGATCCTGCTGGTGATCGCCGCCTTCTCTTTCCCGCTCCTGTACTACATGAACCTTGAGGAAGAGACCGAAATGACGGTCATCGCCCGGGGTTATCAGTGGTATTGGGGCTATGAGTATCCCGACCAGCAGGTCGGCGAGTACACGAGCTTCATGGTCCCCGACGAGGAGATCGACGCCGCGGCCGGCCAGGTACGGCTGCTGTCGGTGGACAACCCGATCGTGCTGCCGGTCGACACCAATATCGAGATTCTGGTCACCGCCGGCGACGTGCTGCACAGCTTTGCGGTGCCGGCCTTCGGCATCAAGACCGACGCGGTCCCGGGCCGGATGAACCGCACCTGGGTGCGGATCGAGGAGGAAGGCACCTATTTCGGCCAATGCTCCGAGCTCTGCGGCACCGGCCACGCCTTCATGCCGATCGAAATCCAGGCCGTGAGCCGCGAGGCCTTCGACGAGTGGGTCATTGAGCAGACCGCCGGGCTCGAGCTGGAGACGCCGCCCACCCTGCTGACCCGGGCCTATCCGGGCACCGAAAACGACGCGGCGGAAGACCCGGCCGGGGACACGGCCGGTGACCCGGCGGAAAGCGCGGCCGACGAAGACGATGTGGCGCTGGCCCGGCCGGCTGCCGAAGAGCAAAACTAAGCACCCCCGAAGTCAGGATGTTTCGCTGAGGGCAAGGAACCATGGATACGCATTCCGCGGCGCATGCCGATCACCATCACGATCACAAGCCGGGCTTCATACAGCGCTGGCTGTTTTCGACCAACCACAAGGACATTGGCACACTCTACCTGATCTTCGCGGTGATCGCCGGGCTGATCGGCGGGATTTTCTCGCTGATCATGCGCATGGAGCTGCAGGATCCGGGCATGCAGGTGATGAACACCATGTCGGCCGATGGCGGCCAGCTGTGGAACGTCTACATCACCGCGCACGGCCTGATCATGGTGTTCTTCGTGGTCATGCCGGCCCTGATCGGCGGCTTCGGCAACTGGTTCGTGCCGATCATGATCGGAGCGCCGGACATGGCGTTTCCGCGCATGAACAACATCTCGTTCTGGCTGATCGTGCCGGCCTTCCTGCTGCTGCTCGGCTCGGCCTTTGTCGGCCCCGGCGCCGGCACCGGCTGGACGATCTATCCGCCCCTGTCCTCGAATCTCGGGCATAGCGGGCCGTCGGTCGACATGGCGATCTTCGCCCTGCACCTGGCCGGCGCCTCGTCCATCCTCGGGGCGGCGAATTTCATCACGACGATCTTCAACATGCGCGCGCCGGGCATGACCCTGCACAAGATGCCGCTGTTCGTCTGGTCGATGCTGATCACCGCCTTCCTGCTGCTGCTGGCGGTGCCGGTGCTGGGCGGCGCCATCACCATGCTGCTGACCGACCGCAATTTCGGCACGGCCTTCTTCCAGCCGGAAGGCGGCGGCGACCCGCTGCTGTTCCAGCACCTGTTCTGGTTCTTCGGCCACCCCGAAGTCTACATCATGATCCTGCCGGCTTTCGGGATCATCAGCCACATCGTCTCGACCTTCTCGCGCAAGCCGGTGTTCGGCTATCTCGGCATGGCGTACGCCATGGTGGCGATCGGCTTCATCGGCTTCATCGTCTGGGCCCACCACATGTACACGGTCGGCCTGGACGTGAACACCAAGGCGTACTTCACCGCCGCGACGCTGATCATCGCGGTGCCGACCGGCGTCAAGATCTTCAGCTGGATCGCCACCATGTGGGGCGGCTCGCTGCGCTTCGACACGCCGATGCTCTGGGCGATCGGCTTCATCTTCCTGTTCACGGTCGGCGGCGTGACGGGTGTGGTCCTGGCGAATGCCGGCATGGACATCGCCCTGCATGACACCTACTACGTCGTCGCCCACTTCCACTATGTGCTCAGTCTCGGCGCGGTCTTCGCCATCTTCGCCGGCTGGTACTACTGGTCGGGCAAGATGTGCGGCCGGACCTATCCGGAGTTCTGGGGCAAGGTTCACTTCTGGATGACGTTCGTCGGCGTCAACCTGACCTTCTTCCCCATGCACTTCCTCGGCCTGGCCGGCATGCCGCGGCGCTATCCGGACTACCCCGATGCCTTCTGGGGCTGGAACCTGGTGTCGTCGGTGGGCGCGTACATCTCGGTCGCCTCGGCCTTCCTGTTCGTCGGCATCGCGGTGTACACCCTGATGTGGGGCCGCCGGGTGGAGGCGAATTACTGGGGCGACGGGGCAACCACGCTGGAGTGGACGCTGAGCTCGCCGCCGCCGTTCCACCAGTTCGAGACGCTGCCGCGCGTCAAGTAAAACGCGGGCGTACGTTTCACGGGGACCGCCCGGCAGCCGCTTGGCCGGGCGGTCCGGCACAGAGACGTACAGCGTACGGTTCGAGACGGACGGGGCGTCAGGCCCCGGTTTCAGAGGGCAGGGGTGCAGAGGACTGGGAATGACCGATATTTCAGTGGATTTCGAGGCGCGGGGGGCAACGGATCGGGTGCCGGCAGGGACGGCCGCGACAGGGCAGGCCGACTGGCGGGATTTCACCCAGCTGCTGAAGCCCCGGGTGATGAGCCTGGTCGTATTCACCGGCCTGGCGGGGCTGCTGGCGGCGCCGGCCGGGCTGCACCCGGTGCTGATGCTGACCGCCGTGCTGTGCATTGCGGTCGCCGCCGGGGCGGCCGGCGCTATCAATATGTGGTATGATCGCGATATCGACGCCATCATGACGCGGACCAGCCAGCGGCCGATCCCGCGCGGCCGGGTGGCTCCGGGCGACGCCCTGGCCTTCGGGGTGATGCTGACCGTGGGGGCGGTGGCCCTGATGGGGCTGGCGGTCAACTGGGTCGCCGCGGCCTTGCTGGCCGGCGCCTCCGCCTTCTACGTCTTCATCTACACCATGTGGCTGAAGCGCCGCACGCCGCAGAACATCGTCATCGGCGGTGCGGCCGGTGCCTTTCCGCCGATGATCGGCTGGGCTGCGGCGACCGGCGAGGTCAGCCTCGCGGCACTGGCACTGTTCGGCCTGATCTTCCTGTGGACGCCGCCGCATTTCTGGGCGCTGAGCCTCTTCCGCAGCGGCGAGTACGCCAGGGCGGGCGTGCCGATGCTGCCGGTCGTCTCCGGCCACCGCGTCACCAAGCGGCAGATGCTGGCCTATACGCTGGCGCTGCTGCCGGTGGCGCCGGCCCCCTTCCTCCTGGGGGTCGTCGGGCCGTTCTACGCCGCGGGCACCGTGGTGCTGGGTCTGCTCTTCGTGATCTGCGCCGTCCGGGTGCTGCGCGAAGACGGCGAAGCCACCGGCTTCAAAGCCGCCAGGCAGATGTTCGGCTTTTCGATCTTCTACCTGTTCGCGGTGTTCGGCCTGCTGATCATGGACCGTCTGCCGGCCGCGGCGCCGATCCTGGGAGGCTGAGTTGAGCGAGAACCGGCAGGACGACGACCGGCGCCGGTCCGACGACGCGAAGCGGCATTTGCGCGGCCGCAATCTGGCGGTGCTGGCGGCGCTGGTGGTGCTCGTCATCCTCGTCTACCTGATTACGGTGACGCGGCTGGAACAGGGCACCGAGCGGGCGCTGGAAAATGCCGACGAGGCTGAATCGAGTTTCGTCATCGATCCGCAGCTGAGGGACCGGGAGAGCACGACATGAGCGAGCCCGCACGCAACGGCACCGCCAATCCCAACCGGCGCAACGGCCTGATGCTGGCCGGCCTGTTCGGGGTGGTCTTCGGCATGGTCGGCCTCAGCTTCGCCGCCGTGCCGCTCTACGACCTGTTCTGCCGGGTCACCGGCTTCGGCGGCACCACCCAGGTCGGCGACGACACGGGCATCGAGACCATCGACCGCACCATGACCGTCCGCTTCACCGCCAATGTCGACCGCGCCCTGCCCTGGGATTTCCGCCCGGAGACGCGGTCGGTCGAGGTGCGGATCGGCGAGCCGTCCCTGGTCAACTATGTCGCCGAGAATACCGGGTCGGAGCCGGTGGCCGGGACCGCGGTCTACAATGTCGCGCCGGTCAAGACGGGGCTGTACTTCGTCAAGGTGCAGTGCTTCTGCTTCGACGAGCAGATCCTGATGCCGGGCGAACGCATGGAGATGCCGGTCTATTTCTATGTCGATCCGGCGCTGGCCGACGATCCCAATCTTGACGACGTGCAGGAAATCACCCTGTCCTACACCTTCTTCGAGACCGATTCCGAGGCTCTGGAAGACGCACAGGAGGAGTATTACCGGCAGATCGAGGAGAGTGCCGGCGGCCCGACGGCCGAGCTGAGAGAGTAACAAACCGACGGCGGGTCAACGCCGGATCAATCGCAAGGAGCATTGGGGATGAGCGAATTGACGGCCGAACAGGGCCATCACCACACGCCGGAACCGGAAGCCGGCGAACCGCATCCGTATCACATCCTGTCGCCGAGCCCATGGCCGATCCTCGGCGCCTTTGCCGGCGGTCTGCTGGCGGTCGGCGCCGTGATGTTCATGCATTACGAGACGGTCTGGCTGCTGGTCGTCGGGTTCCTGGCGGTGCTGGCGGTCATGGTCTTCTGGTGGCTGGATATCGTCCGTGAGTCGGTGAAGGAAAAGGCGCACTCGCACGTCACCAAAATCGGCCTGCGCTACGGCATGATGCTGTTCATCGCCTCCGAGGTGATGTTCTTCGCCGCGTTCTTCTGGGCCTTTTTCGATGCCAGCCTGTTCCCCAACGCGCCGGAGATGGTGGCGCGGCAGGAGTACACCGGTGGTGTCTGGCCGCCTGCCGGCATTCAGGTCTTCGACCCCTTCCATCTGCCGTTCATGATGACGCTGGTGCTGCTGCTGTCCGGCTGCACCGTCACCTGGGCGCACCACGAGCTGATCGACGGCCGCAACGAGCAGGCGGCCCAGGCGCTGGGCCTCACCGTCCTCCTCGGCGTCTTTTTCAGCGGCCTGCAAATCTACGAGTATACCCATGCCGCGTTCGGGTTCCGCGAAGGGATCTACCCCTCGACCTTCTACATGGCGACCGGCTTTCACGGCTTCCACGTCATCATCGGCACCATCTTCCTCGCCGTCTGCTGGCTGCGGACCGTCAAGGGCCATTTCACGCCGCGCAGCCATTTCGGCTTCGAGGCCGCGGCCTGGTACTGGCACTTCGTCGACGTCGTCTGGCTGTTCCTGTTCGTCGCCGTCTATTGGTGGGGCGCCGGCGCGGGCGGCGGGCATTAACGCCCGCCGGCCGTTGCGGCCCCGGTTCCCGTGACCCGCTGGGAGGCATTTTGGCCGACCGCACTCCGTCCATCCCCCTTTTGCACACGGCCCTGTCTTGCACCTGTCCGCGCTGCGGGCAGGGCCGCCTCTTCCAGGGGTTCCTGGCCGTGGCACCCACCTGCGGCCATTGCGGCCTGGATCTCAGCGCGCATGACAGCGGCGACGGTCCGGCGGTGTTCCTGATCTTCATTCTCGGCGCCATCGCCGTGCCCTTCGCCTTCTGGATCCAGTTCAGCTTCGACACCTCGCCCTGGGTGCCGGTCGCCATCGCCGGCCTGCTGGTGATTGGTCTCGGCCTGCTGCTGCTGCGGCCGGCCAAGGCCCTGATGGTGGCCCTGCAATACGCCCACCGCCGCGACGAAATGGAGACGCGCGAGTGACGGCCGGCGGCGTCGGGCTGACCGCCTTCGGCCGGCGCTTCGAACCGCGGCTCTGGCCGACCCTGCTGACCCTGGCGGCGCTCGCCGTGCTGGCCGGGCTCGGCGCCTGGCAGCTGGAGCGCCGCGCCTGGAAAGCCGAGCTGATCGACCGCATCGCGCAGCGGCTGGACACCCCGGCCGTCGCCCTGCCGGCCGCCATCGACGATCCTGCCGCCTGGGATTATCGCCCGGTGCAGGCCGACGGCACCTTTAGGCACGCGCAAACCCTGCACCTGCTCGGCCGGGTCCATCAGGGGCGGCCCGGCGCCCACCTGATCACGCCGCTCATCCGCGATGGCAGGGCGGCGCCGGTGCTGGTCAATCGCGGCTGGGTGCCGCTTGAGATGCTCGGCGACAGGGCGGGCGAGGCCGACGCCGACATCGACAGGCCGGCCGGCCCGGTGACCGTGACCGGCCTGCTCCGACAGCCGCCCGAGCCCGGCTGGTTCGCCCCCGGCAACGACCCGGCCGGCAATGAATGGCTGCGGGTCGACATTCCGGCCATGGCCGAGGCGGCCGGCCTGACGACCGACCCGCTGCCGCTGCTCCTGACGGCCCGGCCCGCCGCGCCCGGCGCGGACCTGCCGGTGCCCGTCGAAGTCCGGGTCGACATCCCCAACGACCATCTGCAATACGCGCTGACCTGGTTCGCCCTGGCGGCCGCGCTCCTCGCCGTCTATCTGGTATCCCAGACCCGCCGGCCGGCATAGCCCGGCGCGCGGCCCGGCCGCCATGCTGCAGGCTCCGGAGATCAAGGAGTCTCGATTGAACGCCGACGCCGACCGGCAAGATCCCGCCGCTCGGTAGTTCTCAGTTTGAAAGCGAAGAAAGATGTGGTTGTGGTCGGTTGAAAGCACCGACACGCCGGGAGTCTGGTAGCGGAGGAGGGACTCGAACCCCCGACACGCGGATTATGATTCCGCTGCTCTAACCGACTGAGCTACTCCGCCCCGAAGGGATATATAAGCGCTCAATAAGCCGTTTCCACGGCGCGCTGTCAAGGCTCGCGCCGTTCTTCAACTTGCTCCCGGAGCGGCGGCATCCTTGCCGCCGGCGTCGGCTGGAAGCCGATGCTCCGAAGACGTCGGCTGGAAGCCGACGCTCCAAAACTTCGGCTGGAAGCCGACGATCCGGGTGTTCCCGGTCAGGCCGTTTCCGGGCCCTCGGGGAGGAAAAGCTGGCCGAGGGCGATGGCGGCGGTGGTCGAGCCCTCGACCTCGAACAGGCCGTCCATCCAGGCTTCGCCGGGGTCCAGCCGGCCGGCGAGGATCGCCTCCAGCGTCCCGGCCTCCAGCCCGATCACCGTCTCGGCCGGCCCCTCGTCATTGGAGATGGCGGGCGGCGTCGCCGTGCCGTCCCAGCGGATATGGCCGTAATCGGTCACCCGCAGCAGCACGCAATAGGGAAAATCGGGCTTGGCACGGGCCGTGGCGCGCACGGCCTCGGTCAGGCTTTCCAGGCTCATCAGAGGGTCCCTGCTCCGCTTCGCCGCGCGCGCCGGGTCACCCGGCCCCGCCCCGCCGCCGTGTCAACGGCCGGCGCGGGCCAACCGAACCGGCGCCGGTGGCGCCGCCGATGCGGGTGCGGCCTTTTCGCGGCCGACAAAGGTGCGCATGCGCAGATCATGCAGCATGACGTGGTTCATCAGCCAGTCTTCCAACAGATCGACCAGCCCCTGCAACACCTTTTCGTACGAATAGGCGTCCTTGGCCTGCGCGACCCGCTCGCGGATTTCCGTCAGGGTGCGGATGAGATTCTTGTGCTCGAGCTTATGGGCCTCGTGGAAGGGATAGCCGACGCGGCGCTGCGTCTCCTCCTCACGCGCGAAATGCTCCTTCGTGTACTGGTCGAGGCGGGCCAGGACGCGCTCCAGATCGCGCCGGCTGCCGCTGCCATTGATCACGTCCTCGGCCGTATTGATGATGGATATCAACGTCTTATGATCGCTGTCGATGCGATCGTCGCCGACGCTGATATCCTGACGCCAAACCAGAGCCATGAGCTGTATCCCGTTTCGTGGCTGCCTGGCGGGCCCCCTCATGCGTCGGACCGCCTTGTCACAATCACCCCACCACATTTGACCCTATCCGGAACGATTCCAAAAGCGACATCCTTTCGCACCGCACAGTCGCTGAGCGCATAGCTCCGGGTCCGCCCGCAGCCGACTAGACCACCAGCGCCCGCAGGCGGCGGGCGGCGACGGCCAGCATGGCGAGGTCGAGCGTATCGGCGCTCTTCAGGTCGGCGATCAGCTGGTAGATCCGCTCCACCGACGGCCGCCGCGCCTCCAGCCAGTCGCCGACGCCGTAGTCCGGCCGGTCGCTTTCCGCCCGGCAGCGCAGCACCGCCGCGGCGAGATCGGCCTGCAGCGCGAACAGCTCGTCGACCACGGCGGCGGCCGCCTGCTTCTGCCAGTGCCCGGTCGCCGGCAGGCGCTGCGCCCGCTCGCGCAGCCAGGCGACGCCCAGCACGCTGCCCAGCTCGAAATAAAGCGGCGCCACCGCGGCCGGCGTGACCTCGCAGGCACTCGCCACCCGGATCAGGTCGAGTGCCGCAGCCATGGCGGCGAGCCCGGCGATGCGGCGGGCGAGGTCCTCCGGCACCCCCAGCCCGCGCCAATGCGCCGCGCGGTCGGCGAGGTCGGCCCGGGCATCCTCGGGCAGCAGGCTGTCCATCTGCTCTTCAAAGGTGTGAATAGCCGGAGCGTAGCGCTCGATGGCGGCGGCAATGGACGGCCGCTCGCCGCCATAGCGGAACAGCCATTCGATCGCCCGCTCCATCAGCCGGCGGGTGGCGAGCAGCATGGACAGCTGCACATCGGCCGTGACCCTCGTATCGAGCGCCTCGATCGCCTGCCAGAGATCGCGCATGGCGAAGCTGTCGCGGGCGATGACATAGCAGCGGGCGATATCGGCCGGGGCCATGCCGGTGCTCTCCCCGACCTCGCCGACGAAGCTGGGCCCCATGCGGTTGACCAGCGCGTTGGTCGCGGCGGTGGCGATGATCTCACGGCGCAGCGGGTGGGCCGCCATGGCCTCCGGGAAGCGCCGGCGGATGGCCGAGGGGAAGTATTCGGCGAGCGCCTTTTCCATGCCCGGCTCGTCCGGCAGCGCGCTGGCCATCAGATCGTCGAACAGCCCGATCTTGCCATAGGAGAGCAGCACCGCCTGCTCCGGCCGGGTCAGGCCCTCCCGCCGGCTCAGCCGGTCGCCGATCTCTTCCTCGTCCGGCAGGTTTTCCAGCGCCCGGTTCAGCCGCCCGGCCTTTTCCAGCGCCCGGATCATCCGGGCAAAGCGCTCCAGCGCCTCCGGTCCCTCGGCCATGACCAGGCTGATCGCCTGCGACTGCAGATAATTGTCGCGCAGGACCAGCGCCGCGACCTCGTCGGTCATCTCTTCCAGCACCTGATTGCGCTGCTTCATGGTCAGGTCGCCGGCCCGCACCACCGCGCCCAGCAGGATCTTGATGTTGACCTCATGGTCGGAGCAGTCGACGCCGGCCGAATTGTCGATGAAATCGGTGTTGAGCCGGCAGCCGCGCTGCGCCGCCTCGATCCGGCCCAGCTGGGTGAGCGCCAGATTGGCGCCCTCGCCGACCACCCGGGCGCGCAGCTCCGCCCCGTCGACGCGCAGCGGGTCGTTCGCCTTGTCGCCGACCGCGGCGTGGCTCTCGGAGCGCGCCTTGACATAGGTGCCGATACCGCCGAACCAGAGCAGGTCGACCTCCGCCTTCAGCAGGGCCGCGATCAGCTCGTTCGGGGTCAGGCTGTCGCGGCTGATGCCGAAGCGCTGGCGCATGCGGGCGGTCGGCCGCACCGCCTTGGCCCGCCGGTCGAAGACGCCGCCGCCCTCCGACAGCAGCGCCCGGTCATACTGGTCCCAGGAGCCGCGGCCGAGTTCGAACAGACGCTGCCGCTCGGCCCAGGAGGTCTCCGGGTCGGGATCGGGGTCGACGAAAATGTGCAGATGGTTGAAGGCGGCCAGCAGCCGGATATGGCGCGACAGCAGCATGCCGTTGCCGAAGACGTCGCCCGACATGTCGCCGACGCCGATCACCGTGACGTCCTCGGTCTGGATGTCGACCCCGACCTCGCGGAAATGCCGTTTCACCGATTCCCAGGCGCCGCGGGCGGTGATGCCCATCTTCTTGTGGTCGTAGCCGGCCGAGCCGCCCGAGGCGAAGGCGTCGTCCAGCCAGAAGCCGTAATCGCGGGCGATGCCATTGGCGGTGTCGGAGAAGGTGGCGGTGCCCTTGTCGGCCGCGACCACCAGATAGGGGTCGTCCTCGTCATGGCGGACAATCTGGGCCGGCGGCAGGATCGTCTCCTGGTCGCGGGTGTCGGTCAGGTCGAGCATGCCCTGCATCAGCCAGCGATAGCAGGCGACTCCCTCCTCCTGGACCGCCTCCCGCCCGGCCGCCGCCGGGGGCGGGCGCTTGACCACGAAGCCGCCCTTCGAGCCGACCGGCACGATGACGCCGTTCTTGACCATCTGCGCCTTCATCAGGTCGAGGATTTCGGTCCGGAAATCCTCCCGCCGGTCCGACCAGCGGATGCCGCCGCGCGCCACCGGCCCGCCGCGCAGGTGCACGCCTTCCATCCGAGGCGCGTAGACGAAGACCTCCCGCCAGGGGTGCGGCTGCGGCAGATCGATGATGTCGGCGCTGCGCAGCTTCACGGCGAGATAGGGCTTGGGCTGCCCGTCAGCCGCCGGCTGAAAATAGTTGGTGCGGACGGTGGCGCTGACGGCGTTGATGAAGCGGCGGAGCATGCGGTCTTCGTCGAGGTTCTCCACCGCCTCCAGCGCCGCGTCCAGCCGCTCTTCGGTGGCGGCGATGCGGCTGTCCCGGTCCGTCACCTCGGGATCGAAGCGGGCGTGGAACAGCGCCAGGATGTCCCCGGCGATCCGCGGATAGGCGGCGAGCGTGGCGGCCAGGGCATCCTGGCTGAACGGCACCCGCGCCTGGCGGAGATAGCGGGCATAGGCGCGCAGCACCACGACCTCGCGCCACGCCAACCGGGCGATCAGGACCAGGCGGTTGAACCGGTCGTCCTCCATCTCGCCGTCCCAGATGCGGGCGAAGGCGGTCTGAAAGGGCTCCTTGACGCTGTCGAGGTCGATCGCCGACCCGTCGCCGGACTGCAGGACGAAATCATGCACCCAGACCGGGGCGTCGCGGTCGCGCGGCAGGATTTCGTGGGGGTGCTCGCCGATCACCTGGACGCCGAGATGCTCGAGGATCGGCAGGATCGCCGACAGGGTCATCGGCGCGCCGGCCTGGTACAGCTTCAGGAACAGGGCATGCGGCTCGGCCTCGATCGGCCGGTACAGGTTGAGGGCGATGCCGCCCTTGGCGATCACCTCCTCGACGCGGTCGATATCGAAGATCGCCGCGGGGGCGATGGTGCGCTCGCGATAGCTGGCTGGGAACGCCTCGCGATAGCGCCGCACCAGGGCGAGCCCGCGCTCCTCGCCCTTCGCCTCGACCAGGGCATCGTGGAGATGGTCGGACCAGGAGCGGCTGGCCTCGACCAAAGCCGCCTCGACATCCTTGGGGTCGTAGGTCGGGACCTTGCCGGGCGTGGTCTTGATGTAGAACTGGATGCGCGCGTGCACGTGCTCCGCCAGCAGCGTGTAGAAGGCCGTGGTCCGGCCGTCGAAGGCGCGCTCAAGGATGTTCTGGATGCGCGTGCGCAGCTCGGTATTGTAGCGGTCGCGCGGGATGAAGACGAGGCAGGAGACGAAGCGCTCGAACGGATCCTGGCGCAGGAACAGGGCGGTGCGCTGGCGCTCGCGCAGGTGAAAGATGCCGAGCGCGATCTCAACCAGCTCCTCCTCCTCGA
>JAAAOG010000119.1 GCA_009909005.1 Alphaproteobacteria bacterium
AGCGGCGGCATCCTGCCGCCGGTGGTCGGCGGGACGCCGACCCTCCGGGTCCTCTCCCCGGAGCGGCGGCATCCTGCCGCCGGCGGTCGGCGGGACGCCGACCCTCCCGGGGCCTCTCCTTGGAGCGGCGGCATCCTGCCGCCGGCGGTCGGCGGGACGCCGACCCTCCGGGGCCGCTCCCCGGAGCGGCGGCATCCTGCCGCCGGTGGTCGGCGGGACGCCGACCCTCCGGGGCCGCTCCCCGGAGCGGCGGCATCCTGCCGCCGGTGGTCGGCGGGACGCCGACCCTCCGGGTCCTCTCCCTGGAGCGGCGGCATCCTGCCGCCGGCGGTCGGCGGGACGCCGACCCTCCCGGGTCCTCTCCCTGGAGCGGCGGCATCCTGCCGCCGGTGGTCGGGGGGACGCCGACCCTCCCGGGTCCTCTCCCTGGAGCGGCGGCATCCTGCCGCCGGCGGTCGGCGGGACACCGACCCTCCGGGTCCTCTCCCTGGAGCGGCGGCATCCTGCCGCCGGTGGTCGGCGGGACGCCGACCCTCCGGGGCCGTCTCACGCCGTCAGCGTCGCGAAGACCCGGCGATAGGTCTCGGCCGTGCTTTCGTCGAAGCAGACGAAGCGGACGAGATCGAGGCTCTCATCCGCCTCCGCACGCACGGTGTCGCGCGCGATGCGCGTCGCCCGCTCCAGCGGAAAGGCGTAGACGCCGGTGCTGATCGCCGGAAAGGCCAGGGACTTCAGCCCATGCGCCTTGGCAAGGGACAGGGCGGCGCGGTAGCAGCCGGCCAGCAGCTCATCCTCGCCCCGCTCGCCGCCGTGCCAGACCGGGCCGACGCAGTGAATGACGTGCTTCGCCGGCAGCTGATAACCCCGGGTCATCTTGCATTCGCCGGTCGGGCAGCCGTTCAGCGCCCGGCATTCGGCCAGCAGTTCGGGCCCGGCGGCGCGGTGGATGGCCCCGTCGACGCCGCCCCCGCCCAGAAGGCTCTCATTCGCGGCATTGACGATGGCATCGACAGCCTGCCGGGTGATATCGCCGGTGACGATCTCGATACGCTCGGGCGGAAACATGGGGCCTCCTTTCGCTTCGCCGCCGGCTATGCCGGGGCGTCGTCATCATCGTCGAAGGCGACGCCGGCGAGCAGACGGGTGAGCGCGGCGACGGGGCCCTCCGCCGCCTCCCAGAAGGCCGGGTCGGGGCAGAGGAAATCGGCGCCCGCCTCGACCGCCAGCACCGCGTCCTCCGGCGTGCGGACGCCGAAGGCGACGCAGGGCACTTCCATGAGGTCGGCCCACCAGGAGACCAGGTCGGCATCGACACCGCCCTCGGCCGCCGGGCCGATGCCGACGAACGCGGCGCCCCGCTCGCCCGCCTCCATCGCCTCGTGGCGGCTGCCCCGGGCGGCGACACCGATGATCGCGTCTTCGCCCAGGAACCGCCGCGCCTCGGCGTAGCTTTCCAGAAAGGAAAGACAGACACCGTCGCATCCGGTTCCCGCGGCAATCTGCGGGCGGTCCGCCAGCAGCAGCGCGACGTCGTGTGCCAGGGTCAGGGGCATCAGGGCATTGACCGCCGCCAGCCAGTCATCGGGCCCGGCGTCTTCCAGCCGGATTTCCAGGGAGGCGATGTCGAGCGCCGCCAGCACGGCCTCCAGCAGCCCGGCAAAGACCTCGGGGTCGAAGCGCGGCGGCGTCACCAGGTAAAGGCGGCAGGCTTGGTCGGTCATGGCACGCTCCGGCCGGGGACAGAGAACCGCCCGGCCCCGGCCGAAGGGCCTGTCAGCCGGCGGATATCCCGGAGCTTAAGCCCTTTGCGGGCCGGCGTCATCAGGGGCGCGGCTGCAGCGCGGGCCGGGCACGAATGAAAAGCGGGGCCCGAAGGCCCCGCCACGCAGAACAATGAGCGGAGTGACCGTCACCGGTTCATGCGGTTGTCGACGAGGTCTTCGACCACGGCCGGGTCGGCCAGGGTCGAGGTGTCGCCGAGCTGGTCGTACTCGTTCGCGGCGATCTTGCGCAGGATACGCCGCATGATCTTGCCCGAGCGGGTCTTGGGCAGGCCCGGGGCGAACTGGATGAGGTCGGGGGAGGCGATCGGCCCGATCTCCTGCCGCACCCACTTGACCAGCTCCTTGCGCAGCTCCTCGGTCGGCGTCTCGCCGGCATTCAGGGTGACATAGGCATAGATGCCCTGGCCCTTCAGATCGTGCGGATAGCCCACCACGGCCGCCTCGGCGACCTTGGAATGGGCGACCAGGGCGCTTTCCACCTCGGCCGTGCCCATGCGGTGGCCGGAGACGTTGATGACGTCGTCGACGCGGCCGGTGATCCAGTAATAGCCGTCCTCGTCGCGGCGGCAGCCGTCGCCGGTGAAGTACATGCCGGGATAGGTGCTGAAATAGGTCAGGACGAAGCGTTCATGATCGCCGAAGACCGTCCGCATCTGGCCGGGCCAGGACTGCGCGAGGCAGAGATTGCCCTCGGTGGCTCCTTCCAGGTGCTTGCCCTCGGCATCGACGATCACCGGCTTGACGCCGAAGAACGGCCGCGTCGCCGAGCCCGGCTTCAGCTCCGTCGCCCCCGGCAGCGGAGTGATGAGGATACCGCCGGTCTCGGTCTGCCACCAGGTGTCGACGATCGGGCAGCGGCCGTCGCCGACGACGTTGTAGTACCACAGCCAGGCTTCCGGATTGATCGGCTCGCCGACCGAGCCCAGCAGGCGCAGGGTCTTGCGGCTGGTGGCCTTGACCGGGTGCTCGCCCTCGCGCATCAGGGCGCGGATGGCGGTGGGGGCGGTGTAGAAGATGTTGACCTTGTGCTTGTCGACCACCTGCCAGAAGCGCCCGGCATCGGGATAGTTCGGCACGCCCTCGAAGATCAGCGTCGTCGCCCCATTCGCCAGCGGGCCGTAGACGATATAGCTGTGGCCGGTCACCCAGCCGACATCGGCGGTGCACCAGTAGACGTCGCCCGGCTTGTAGTCGAAGACGTATTCATGGGTGATCGAGGTATAGACCATATAGCCGCCGGTCGTGTGCAGCACGCCCTTCGGCTTGCCGGTCGACCCGGAGGTATAGAGGATGAACAGCGGATCCTCGGCCTTCATCTCTTCGCAGGGGCAGTCGGGCGAGGCCTTGTCACACTCTTCATGGTACCAGACGTCGCGGCCGTCGACCCAGCCGATCTCGCCTTTGGTGCGCTGGACCACGACCACCGTGTGGACCGTCGGGCATTCGATCATCGCCTTGTCGGTATTCGCCTTGAGCGGCACGGGGCGGCCGCCGCGCAGGCCCTCGTCGGCGGTGATGACGCAGACGGAATCCGCACCCTGCACCCGGTCCTTCAGGCTGTCCGGCGAAAAGCCGCCGAACACCACCGAGTGCATGGCGCCGATGCGGGCGCAGGCGAGCATGGCATAGGCCGCCTCCGGCACCATCGGCATGTAGATGGTGACCACGTCGCCCTTCTTGACGCCACGGGCCTTCAGGACATTGGCGAGCCGCGACACCGCATCATGCACCTCTTTGTAGGTGATGGTCTTGGTGTCGTGCGGGCTGTCGCCTTCCCAGATGATGGCCGGCTGGTCGGCCTTGGTCTCCAGATGGCGGTCGACGCAGTTGTAGCAGGCATTCAGCGTGCCGTCGGCATACCAGGTAAAGCGGACGTCGCCGTTAAAGCCGCCCTCCATTACCTGGGTGTAGGGCTTCATCCAGTCGATTCGCTTGCCGTGTTCGCCCCAGAAGCCATTCGGGTCGTCGAGTGACCGCTTATACATCGCCTGGTATTTTTCTTCGTCGATGTGCGCGGTCTTTTTCCACTCTTCCGAAACCGGAAAATGCGTTGTGCTGGCAGTCATGGACAGCTTCCCCCAAGATCAGGATGCTTGATGGCCGGATTTGATTGTCGGCGGCATTTATCGGACCCCGCCGCCGGAGGCCTTTCACACGAGCCCGGATTATCCACGCTCAGACAGCCCGGAACAACCCAAAGGGCGGGGCTGGTTTGACGTCGGTCACAAATGCGACGGATTCCCGGATGCGGGCGGGCGCACGGCACGCGTCCTGCCGGCCCGGCAACGGCCGGACGAGGGGATCGACGCCCGAGAAGCCGCCGGAGCGCAATCAGCGTTGCGCGCGGCAGGCGGCGGCGACCGCGTCGATCGCCCGGCGGGAGCCGCGCAGGGTGAAGCGCTCGGCCCGCGCAAAGCCGCCGCCCCCCACCACCAGGTTCATGCCGGCCTGAAGGTCGGCGATGATCTCCCGAACCTGGTGCGTCTGCCCGGCATCGCCGGCGGGGACGGGATCGAGCGGGGCGGCGGCGCTGACCAGACGGCCGTCGGGCGCGGCGGTCACCGGCAGGAACCAGGTGGAAATATCGGTGCCGGCGGCGATGACATAGGCATCCGCCCGGCTGCTGACCTGCAGAAGCAGCGTGTCGGCCGCCGGCAAGGCCTCGCCGGCCGGCTCCGGCTCCAGGGACATCACCAGAGCCGGGCGGCCGGCGGCATCGTCCACGCAGGCCACCGTGAAGGTGCCGCCGCCATTGGAGATTTCGGCCCGCCCGCCACTGCTCTGCCACGCGCCCTCGCTCTGCGCGAAAAGCGGGCCGGCGGTCGGCAGGACCGTCGCCGCAGAGGCAGCGAGGATGGCAAGGATGGCAGCACGCATGACCCGATCTCCCGGCATGCCGGTTATTCCGGCCCTGGCCGATCCTGTAGCCGAGCCGGGCCCCGGGTGCAAGCCGGTGCGGAATGCCGTTCAGCGGGACGGCGCGATGGCGAGGCAGCTTTGCCCGGCAGCGATCAGTTGGGTACAGGCGGCGTCGGCCGTCTCATAGCTGAGGCCCGTGAACCGGGCACGGAACAACGGCCCCCGGTTGGCATCCTCGACGGCGATGATGCGGTGCGGCGCCTGCCCCAGCAGCCCGGGGACGAGACCGGCGGCGCGGGTCAGCGCGGCGTCGCCGACCATCGGATCGACATAGGCGCCGAGCTGGATGGCCCAGCCGGCATTGTCGCCGGCAGGAAAATCGCCGCCGGCCTCCCGCGTGACCGGCGCTGAAGCCACGCGCTCGGCCAGCAGCGCCAGAGTCGGGCGCAGGCGGGCGGAGGGCCGCGGCGGCATCGGGATGTCGGCCAGGCTGTCCGGTACCGCCCGCCCGACCCGGGCCGGCAGTGCCGCGGTGCCTGCGGGCGCCGTGCGCGGCGCCGGATCGCCCGACCGGCCCGTCTGGCCCGCCCGGCCCGGCGGTTGCGGCGGCACGGTGATGACGCTGATCGCGTCGCTCAGCCCCGCCAACTGCACGCTCGGCGCGATCCGGGTGCCGGGATGGCGCGCCGGGATCGGCGGCTCGAACGGCATCGAGCCGTGGGCGATGAGATATTGCCCGCGCGCGCTGTCGAAGGCGCGGTCGAGGAGGTCGGCGACATGGGCGTTGCGCGAGCTGGAGGTCCGGCCGCCGAAAACGACCGCGATCAGGCGCAGCCGGCCGCGCCGGGCCGAGGCAACCAGATTGAAGCCGGAGGCGCGGATATAGCCGGTCTTGATGCCGTCGACGCCCGCGTAATTGCCGAGCAGGCCGTTGTGATTGCGGTAGGTCGTGCCGCGATACTGCCAGTGCCGGGTGGCGAAATACTCGTAATAGTGCGGGAAGTCGCGCAGCAGCGCCTGGCCCAGCCGCGCCATGTCGCGCGCCGTCGACCGCTGGCCGCTGTTCGGCAGGCCCGAGGCATTGCGGAAGGTGGTGCGGGTCATGCCCAGCCGCCGCGCCTGTTCGGTCATCAGCCGCGCGAAGCGCCATTCCGTCCGGCCGATCGCCTCGCCCAGGGCCGCGGCGATGTCATTGGCCGATTTGGTCACCAGGGCGTAGATCGCCTGCTCGACACTGATGCTGGCGCCGGCCGGCAGGCCGAGATGCGAGGGCGGCTGCGAGTCCGCATGCCGCGATATGCCGATCTGCTGGTCGAGCCGCAGGCGGCCGGCATCCAGGGCTTGAAACGCCATGTAAAGCGTCATCATCTTGGTAAGCGACGCCGGATAGCGCAGGGCGTCGGCACCGTCCTCGTAGAAGACCTCGCCGCTCACCGCGTCGATCACCAGGCCGGCATAGCGCGGATTGGCCCGGGCCGGATTGCCGGCCCAGGCGGTCAGAATCAGGATGGCGATGAGGAGAAAAAGGAGAGCTTTCGGGACACCGGCCCGAGGAAGCGCTGCCCTGAAATCAGCCTGATGGCGCATAACGGGACTCCGCCAACGCGCGATGCCTGCCCGGCCTCGTCGCGGGACAATTTTCCACAACAGGGCCGGTTTGTCCACATTTTCGTGACGTGACCTTAAGAAATCCTTTCAAGCTATTGCTTTCGCAGCAATTCCTGCCCGGAAAGGAAGGCGCCCGATGACCCGACTCCGCTGCCTCGCCCTTCTGCTTGCCTGTGTCGTCCTTCTCACCGGCTGCGAATATGAGGGGCCGGCCGGCAATTTCCTCAGCCAGCGGCTGACCTGGCTGAGCTATCTTGACGGGGAGGATATCCGCGAGGCCTGCGGGCCCGGCGCGCCCGACCGCTACCGCCTGGTCTACAATGCCGATTACGATGACCAGGCGCGCGGTTACGACGTCATCCCGCTGCCGGGTGGCGGCGCGGTGCTGCGCGTGCAGGTCGACCGCGGTTTGGTCATCGACCGCGTGCAGCTGGACGAGGTGTTGCAGCTCGGCGTGCCGGACCGGTCGGCGGTACGGCTGTCACCGGAAGAGGTGGCCGCACTTGAAGAGCGGCTCAGCGAGAGCGGCGCCTTCGCCCCGCCGCCGGTCGGATTGCGGCTGAATGCGCGGCAATTCTACTGGATCGTCAGCGGCTGCCGCGACGGCGATTTCTTCCTGACCGGCTACCGCTTCCCGTCGGACCGGTTTCAGCAGATCACCTTCGACGACTTTCTGTTCCGCCGCGACCCGTCGGGCGTGCCGATCCGCCGGCCGACCCGCAGCACCTATGAGCGGGAGGCGTTCGGCTGCGACAGCCGGGCGCGACAGGAAGGCCGCGCATGCTTCAATGTCGAGATCGGCGAGAACGGGCTGGTCGGCATCGCGACAATCGACTGAGGCGCGCGGTCTCAAACATTGAAGCGGAAGTGGAACACATCGCCGTCCTGAACGATGTACTCTTTCCCCTCCTGGCGCATTTTGCCGGCATCCTTGCAGGCCTGCTCGCCACCCATGGCAACGAAGGTGTCGTAGTCGATGGTCTCGGCCCGGATGAAGCCGCGCTGAAAATCGGAATGGATGCAGCCGGCCGCCTCCCAGGCGGTGGCACCCTTGGGCACGGTCCAGGCGCGCGCCTCCTTCGGCCCGACCGTGAAGAAGGTGATCAGGCCGAGGAGCCGGTAGCCGGCGCGGATCACCTTGTGCAGCCCGGGCTCCTCCAGGTCCAGCGCAGCAAGGAACTCGCGCTTTTCCCCGGGGTCTGTCAGCTGCGCCACCTCGGATTCGATGGCCGCGGCGATGGTCACCGCCTCGGCCTCCTCGGCGGCCGCCTTCTCCGCCACCCCGCGGGACTGGTCATTGCCGGCGGCCGCCTCGGACTCGGCGACGTTGCAGACATAGAGCACAGGCTTGTCGGTCAGCAGCTGCAGGCGGCGAAAGACCGGCCTTTCCTCCGCCGTCAAAGCGACATCGCGGGCCGGCCTGCCCGCCTGCAGCAGAGCCAGCGCCCGTTCCATCAGGTCGAACTCGGCCTTGGCCTCCTTGTCGCCGCCACGCACCTTTTTGATCGCGGTCTCGAGCCGGCGCTCCAGGCTCTGCATGTCGGCCAGCATCAGCTCGGTCTCGACCGTCTCGGCGTCGCGGACGGCGTCGATCGACCCCTCGACATGGGTGACCTCGCCGCCGAAGCAGCGCAGCACATGGGCGACGGCGTCGCACTCGCGGATATTGGCGAGAAACTGGTTGCCCAGCCCCTCGCCGCGCGAGGCGCCGCGCACCAGCCCGGCAATGTCGACGAATTCCAGCTGGGTGGGGATCACCTTGGCCGACCCGGCGATCGCCGCCAGGCGGTCCAGCCGCGGGTCCGGGACGCCGACCCGGCCGGTATTCGGCTCGATGGTGCAAAATGGGTAATTGGCGCTCTCGGCCGCCTGGGTGGCGGTCAAGGCGTTGAAGAGAGTGGACTTGCCGACATTCGGCAGCCCGACGATCCCGCATTTGAAGCCCATGCGTGCCCCGCAGCCGCGTCCTCACCGATGGTCCGGAGTCATGCGGTGCCGCGGCAGCGAATGCAAGGCCGGGGCGTCGGATGCGGCCCGGCGGTTACGATTTGGTTGTGAAATGATCGGTATCATTTGCACGAATGACAAAATCGGACCATTGTGCAGACATCCCGGGGTTCGGTTATGCCGACGCCCGGGCAACAAGAATGCCGCCCGCAGCCCCAGCGCCCAAGACGCCCGCCGCCATGCTTGACCAGCCCTATTGGAGTGCCGCCACGCCCCCCGATCCCGACCCCCAGGCCGCCTTGCCCGCTGCGCTTGAAGAGGCGCTGGCGCGGATCCCGCTCTTCGCCGGGCGGCCGGACGATGCCATTGCCGTCGAGCCGCTGGGCGGCGACACCAACCGGGTCTACCGGATCCGGGCGGAGGAGGGCTCGTACGTGCTGCGGGTGCCGGCCGCGGACAACCCGACCCTGGTCGACCGCGTCCACGAAAAGCGCAATGCCCGGATTGCCGCCAGCGTCGGGGTGGCGGCGCAGCTGCTGTTCTTCGACGAGAGCGACGGGCTGATGCTGACGCTCTACATCACGCGGTCGGTCCGCATGTCGCCCGCGCTGTTCCAGGACCCTGCGGCGGTGGCCCGGGCCACCGCCGTGCTGCAGCGCCTGCACGGCTCGCGGCGGGAGTTTCTGACGCGGCTCGATCCGTTCGTGAAGATCGCCACCTACCGGTCCCTGGCCGCGCATCGCGGCATCCGCCTGCCGGACGCGCTCACCAACGCCCTCGGCTCGCTTGAGATGGTGCGCGACGCCCTGTGGGCGGCCTCAGTGCCGCCGGTCGCCTGTCACGGCCAGCCGCTGCCCGAGCATTTCCTCGACACCGGCGAGCAGATGTATGTGGTCGACTGGGAGCAGGCCGGCATGGGCGACCCGATGTGGGATCTCGCCTGCCTGTCGCTGGAGAGCGGCTTCGACCCCGAATGCGAGGAGGCGATGCTGCGCGCCTATTTCGGCGCTGCGGTGCCGGAGACGGCGCGGGCCCGGACGGTGCTCTACAAGGCGGCCGGCGACATCCTCTGGGCGGTCTGGGGATTCCTGCGGCCGGCCGGGGAGACGGTCGATGCCGCCCTGGACGCGGCGGGTGACGGCCTCGCCCACGACCCGCACGGCACCGCCATGGCCCGCGTCGAGCGCTGCCGGGCCCTGATGGCCTCGCCGGCCTTCGCCGAGGCGCTGGAGACCGTCCGGCACGGCGAGCGCGCGGGCGGCTGACGGTCGGCTCTTTGCCTTTACGGCACGAAGATCGGGATCACCCGGTTGGGCTGGCCGGGCGCGAGGGCGCCCTCGTATATCCGCACTTCCTCGCCGATCCGCACCCGCACCCGGTAGCGCGTCGGCTCCGGCCCGCCGTGATTGGCGAAATGGTCGATTTCGATGCGATAGGGGCCGGAGGGCGCGCCGCCCGGCCAGGTGACGTTCTCGACCGGGGAGCGCGTCTGCGGGCCGCCGGCATTGGCGTCGACGTCGAGCTGACCGCCGCACCCCCACATGCCGGCATACCAGATATGGCTGCCGTCCGGGCAATGGACGTGCAGGTCGAGGTCGTTGCCATTATCCCACAGAAGGGTGATCTGCACTTCGCCGCGCTGGCCGCCTTCGCGCTCGACCCGGCGGTCGAACTCGTCTGAAGGCGGGGGCGGAGGCGGCGGCGCGGGGGGCTGCGGTTCCGGTTCGGGGTCGGGAG
>JAAAOG010000219.1 GCA_009909005.1 Alphaproteobacteria bacterium
TCTGAGACCGAGGGCGATCTCCGCGGCACCGGCAAGATGTTCTTCCGGGTGCCGCTCGGCGCCGAGATGTGCGGCCCGGTCTTCACCCCGGACGACACCACG
Organism: Alphaproteobacteria bacterium; assembly: GCA_009909005.1. GTDB lineage: Bacteria > Pseudomonadota > Alphaproteobacteria > DSM-16000 > Inquilinaceae > JAAAOG01. The sequence continues at coordinate 103 of JAAAOG010000219.1, forward strand.
CTGTTCGTCGCCGTGCAGCATGTCGCCACCGACGGCACCGAGGCCTATCCCGGCCGCGAGGGTCGTCCCTCGACCTTCGAGGACCCGGCGACCCGCTGGCCGGACTTCGACGACAGCATCCCGCCGCGGCCGTCGGTCGTGGCCATCACCAAGGACGGCGGCGGCCCCATCGGCACCTGATTCGCCCTTTGGACGTTTCTTCGGGGAAGGGCGGCTTCGGCCGCCCTTCTTCTGTCCGGGTGCTGGAGCGCGGGCGTCCTCGCCCGCCAGAGCGGCCAGGATAGCCGCGCTCGCTTTGGCCCGCCGGATCAGCCCTTCTGCTCGACCATCGACAGGATTTCGTCGGCGATCGCCTGCTTGAGCTCCTCCGGCAGGGTGACGGCGGGCACCCATTCGCCGCCGGGCCGGCGGAAGCGCGGCGCCTCGACCGCCAGCAGGCCGGTCGGCAGTCGCATGACGCGGACGCCCTGAATGCGGAACTCGACGCCCTCGACGGTGATGCCGACCTCGGCCAGGGCGACCAGCTTGCCGGCATTTACCCGCTCGACCGCATGAACTTCGAACCCGACGGAAATCGATTCCGACGCGTAACCTGCTTCGTCGTTCACCGGACCCCCCTGGCAGCGCCTTGTCCGCGCCCCCTTAGTGCCGGGCCTGCCTGCCCGCCGGCCATTTATACCATCGGCCCCGCCGCGGACGTGGTGGAAAATTTATGACGTCCTTCCCGGAAATTATCCGATCGCCACGCCCAGGCGGCCGGCGAGATCCTGGATGAACTGCCAGGCGACGCGGCCCGAGCGCGCACCGCGGGTGATCGCCCATTCATGCGCCTCGGCCCTCAGGCGCGGGCGCGGCAAGTCGAGGCCGTAGGCATCGGCATAGCCCTCGACGATCGCCAGAAAAATTTCCTGATTGCAGGGGTGGAACCCCAGCCAGAGCCCGAACCGGTCGGAGAGCGAGACCTTTTCCTCGACCGATTCGCCGGGGATGATGGCGCTGGAGCGTTCATTGTCGATCATGTCGCGCGGCATCAAATGCCGGCGATTCGATGTGGCATAGAACACGACGGTGTCGGGCCGGCCCTCGATGCCGCCTTCCAGCACCGCCTTCAGCGATTTGTAGCTGGCGTCGGCCTGATCGAAGGAGAGGTCGTCGCAGAACAGAATGACCCGCACCGGCGCCCGGCGCAGCAGGTTGAGGAGAACGGGCAGGGAGCCGATGTCCTCGCGGTTGATCTCGACCAGCTTCAGCCGTCCGGGCATCTCTGCCGCCAAAGCGCCGTGGACCGCCTTGACCAGCGAGCTCTTGCCCATGCCCCGCGCCCCCCAGAGCAGGGCGTTGTTGGCGGGCAGGCCGGCGGCAAAGCGGCGGGTATTGGCCAGCAGCTGGTCGCGTTGCAGGGCGATGCCCTGGAGGAGGGCGAGCGGCAGGCGGGAGACAGCGGGCACAGGATCGAGCCGGCGGCCCTCCGGATGCCAGACAAAAGCATCGGCTGCCGCGAAGTCCGGCGGGGCGGGCGCCGGAGGGGCAAGGCGGTCCAGGGCTGCGGCGATCCTCTCCAGGAGCGGCGCGAGGTCGTGGTTGCTTTCGCTCACACGGGTCACCATACAGACAGGCACAAGGGTCGCCGAGGCCGGGCGGCATCCGGGCGGATCGGGCGGTGCAAGGCCGCCCGGCAATCCCCGATCATGGCCATCCCGTCCCGGCCGTTGCGTGACCGGTCATCCCGGCTATAGTCGCGGGCGCGCCGGCAATCTCTGCCGCGGCACCAGAATCCGGATCGAAGGAGCGTCCTTTATGTTCATCTCCGAGGCCTTTGCGCAAGCCGGCGGGGAGGCCGGCACCGGCGAATTTCTTATCAGCCTGCTGCCTCTCATCCTTATCTTCGTGGTTTTCTACTTCCTTCTGATCCGGCCACAGCAGAAGCGGATGAAGGAGCACAAGGAGATGCTGGGCGCCCTGCGCCGCGGCGACCGGGTGGTGACCGGCGGCGGCATCATCGGCCAGGTCGTCAAGGTCGCGGACGACGAGGCGACCGTCGAGATCGGCGAGGGCATGCGGGTCAAGGTGGTCCGCTCGACCATCCAGTCGGTGCTGTCGAAGCCGGAACCGCGCGGCGGGCGGGGACGCCGCCGCGACGAGGACGAGGATGAGGCCGAAGAGAGCGAAGGCGACTCCGGCAGCGAGACGGCCGCCAGCGGCGGCAAGGGCCGGCGCTGAGCGCAGCCGGCTCCGCCCCTTGTCCGGCGCCGATCGGGACCCGTCATGGTCAATATCGAGAAGTGGAAGGTCATCCTGATCCTGGCGATCTGTGCGCTGGGGGTGCTCTATGCCGCCCCCAACGCCTTCGACCGGGAGACGGTGCGGTCGTGGAACGAGGACCTCCCCGGCTGGCTGCCGACCCGCCAGGTCAATCTCGGGCTCGACCTGCAGGGCGGCTCGCACCTGCTGCTCCGGGTCGAGTGGCAGGCGGTGGCGGAAGAGCGCCTGCAGGCCTTGGCCGACAGCCTGCCGCGCGAATTCCGCGAGGCGGATATCGGCTATACCGGTCGCGGCGTGGTCGACGAAGCGGTCGCCTTCACCCTGCGCAATCCCGATGATTACGAGCGGGCGCGGGAGATTATCAACGAGCTGGACGAGAGCGTTTCGGTGACGCTGGCGGAGGACGGCCGGGTCGTCGCGGCACTGACCGAAGACGCCTACACCGAGATCCGCAACAACGCCGTCAACCAGTCAATCGAGATCGTCCGCCGCCGCATCGACGAGCTCGGCACGACGGAACCGATCATCCAGCGCCAGGGCGCGAACCGGATTCTCGTCCAGGTGCCGGGGCTGGAGGACCCGCAGCGGGTCAAGGACCTGCTCGGCCGCACGGCCCGGCTGACCTTCCACATGCTCGACGAGACGGCCAGCGTCCAGGCAGCCCTGCAGGGCGACGTGCCGCCGGGCTCAATGCTCTTGCCGTCGTCGGAAACCGGGCCGCAAGGCGAGCCGGAGCAGCATTACGTCGTCCGGCGGCGCATCTCGGTCAGCGGCGAGCACCTCACCGACGCCCAGGCAACTTTCCAGCAGGGCCAGCCGGTGGTGAGCTTCACCTTCGACACGGTGGGGGGGCGGCGCTTCGGCGATGTCACGGCGGAGAATGTCGGGCGCTTCCTCTCGATCGTCCTCGACGGCGAGGTGATCAGCGCCCCGCGCATCAACAGCCCGATCCTCGGCGGCCGCGGCATCATCGAGGGCGGCTTTACCGTTCAAACGGCCAATGACCTGGCGCTGCTGCTGCGGGCCGGCGCCCTGCCGGCCGAGCTGGTCGTGCTGGAGGAGCGCACGGTGGGGCCCGGCCTGGGTGCCGACAGCATCGAAGCCGGGCAGATCGCGGCGGCCATCGGCTTCGTGCTGGTGGTGGTTTTCATGGCGCTGATCTATGGCCGTTTCGGACTGATGGCCGACCTCGCCTTGGTCTTCAATCTCGCGCTACTGCTGGCGGTTCTGTCGATCCTGCAGGCGACGCTGACCCTGCCGGGCATTGCCGGCATCGTGCTGACCCTTGGGATGGCGGTGGACGCCAATGTGCTGATCTTCGAGCGCATTCGCGAGGAGCAGCGCAATGGCCGCTCGCCGATCTCGGCCATCGACGCCGGCTACAGCCGGGCCCTGACCACCATCATCGACAGCAATATCACCACGCTGATCGCCGCCGTGCTGCTGTTCTTCCTGGGGGCCGGGCCGATCAAGGGCTTCGCCGTTACCCTGTCGATCGGTATCCTGACCTCGATGTTCACCGCCTTCATGGTGACGCGGCTGATGGTGGTGACCTGGCTGTGGCGGACGCGGCCGAAAACCGTGCCGATCTGAGGACGAGCCGGCCCGGCCGCGCGCTGCCGCCGCCGGCCGGGGCCCGCTTTCCCCCGACGAGTTGGACCCGAGCCCATGCGCCCCTTGCGTCTCATCCCGCCGAATACCCGCATCGACTTCCTCGGCTGGCGGCGGGTCGCCTTCGCCTTTTCGGCCCTTCTGGTGATCGCCTCGATCGGCGTCACCGCGGTGCTCGGGCTGAATTTCGGCATCGACTTCCGCGGCGGCATCCTGATGGAAGTGCGCACGCCCGCGCCGGCCAATATCGCCGAGATGCGCAGCCAGCTGAACCAGCTCGGCCTGGGAGAGGTGTCGCTGCAGGAATTCGGCAGCGAGCGCGACGTGCTGATCCGGGTGCAGCGCCAGGAGGGGGCGGAGGAAGAGCAGATCGCCGCCATCGAGGCGATCCGCAACGCGCTCGGCGAAGACGTGCAGGTCCGCCGGACCGAATTCGTCGGGCCGACCGTCGGGCAGGAGCTGATCGAGGCGGGGACGCTGGCGGTCGTCCTGGCGATCGGGGCGATGCTGATCTACATCTGGTTTCGCTTCGAATGGCAGTTCGGCGTCTGCGCGGTGATGGCGCTGGTCCATGACGTGATTTCCACCATCGGGCTGTTCGCGCTCATCCAGCACGAATTCAACCTGGCCACCGTGGCGGCGCTGCTGACCATCGCCGGCTATTCGATCAACGACACCGTGGTGGTGTTCGACCGTGTGCGGGAGAATTTGCGGCGCTACAAGAAGGCGACGCTGCTGGAAGTGCTGAACCGCAGCGTCAACGAGACCCTCTCCCGCACCTTGATGACCAGCATCACGACGCTGCTGGCTTTGCTGTCGCTCTATATCTTCGGCGGCGCGATCATCCGCGACTTCGCCTTCGCCTTGATCTGGGGCGTGCTGATCGGCACCTACTCCTCGATCTTCGTCGCGGTGCCGCTGCTGACCACCATGGGCCTGCGCCGCACCGCCCTGCAGGCACCGGAAGATACCGAGGGCGGCGGAACCGGCGGGCAGGCCGAACAGACGGGGTAACACCCATGGACATGACACCGCTGATCCCGACCGGAAAGCAGATCATCACCGCCTACCGGCCCGGCGGCTTCAAGGTCAGCGGCGCCGAGTACCAGGGATCGGTGATCGTCTTTCCCGATCGCGTCGTGCCCTGGCCGGTCGCGTCGGTCGACGACCTTTCCGTGGACGCGCTGGAGCCGGTGACGGCGGAAGGCTCGGGCGTCGAGGTCCTTCTGATCGGCTGCGGGGTGCGCATGGCGCCGCTGGTGCGGCTGAAAAAGGCGCTCCGGGAAAGCGGCGTCGGCGCCGACCCGATGGACACCGGGGCCGCGTGCCGCACCTTCAACGTCCTGCTGGCCGAAGAACGCCGCGTCGCCGCCGCCCTCATCGCGCTTTGAAGGGTCAATCGAGCATGCGAATGTAGGGCATGCACATGTGCATGCCGCATCCCGTGCCTGTCACTTGAAGTGGCATGCACATGTGCATGCCGCTGGCGTACGCCGGCCGGGGGCAGTTTCCCCCGGCCGCATCCTACCGACTACGACGCCTTGCCATAAAGTTCGGCGACGTAGTCCCAGTTCACCAGATTGTCGACGAAGGCCTTGAGGTAGTCCGGCCGGCGGTTGCGATAGTCCAGGTAGTAGCTGTGCTCCCAGACGTCGCAGCCGAGAATGGCGGTGCCGGCGCCGTGGGCCAGCGGGTTCTCGCCGTTCGGCGTCTTGGTCACCTTCAGTTTGCCGCCGTCGACCACCAGCCAGCACCAGCCGCTGCCGAACTGACCGACGCCGGCCTGGATGAACTCATCCTTCATCTTGTCGACGCTGCCGAAGTCCTCGACAATCTTCTTCTCCAGCTCGCCGGGGATGGCACCGCCGCCATTCGGCTTCATCCAGTGCCAGAAATGATTATGGTTCCAGGCCTGGCCGGCGTTGTTGAAGATCTTCTGCGTGTCGGGATTGCCGAAGCTCTTCTTGACGATGCTTTCCAGGTCCAGCGCCGCCATGTCGGTGTCCTGAACCAGGCTGTTCAGCGTCGTGACATAGGTATTGTGGTGCTTGCCGTAATGGAACTGCAGTGTCTCCCGACCCATATAGGGTTCGAGCGCGTCCTCGGCGTACGGAAGCGGCGGAAGCTCGAATGCCATCTCTTGTGTCCCCTCTGTCGACGTTGTCATCGTCCGGCGTGTTGAGAATCGGACTTAGTCGCAAGACATAAGCCGAAAGCCGGGTGAAGGAAACCCGTCGCCGGTGAGGCCTCCGGCCTCCGGACGTCTTCCTTCTGCGTTTGAGGTGCGAACACCGCCGCAGGCCCTTGTGTTTCCTGGATATGTAACGGATACCCCCATGCCCTCGGCCGAAGACCTGTCCTATTGCGGCGAGCAGGTACGCCGGTTCGACCGCGAGCGCTTCCTGACGCTGCTCTATGCGCCGGCGGAGAGGCGGGAGGCGCTGTTCGCGGTGCACGCGTTCAACATCGAAATCGCCAAGACCCGCGAGGTGGTCAGCGAGGCCCTGCTCGGCCAGATGCGGCTGCAATGGTGGCGGGACAGTATCGCCGAGCTGTACGAAGGCCAGCCCAAGGCGCACGAGGTCCTGAAGCCGCTGGGCGAGGCGGTGCAGACCCACGGCCTCAGCCGGGCGCATTTCGAAACGCTTCTGTCGGCGCGCGAGGCCGACCTGGAGGAGGGAGCGCCGCCCGACCTTCCGGCGCTGGAGCGCTATGCCGCCGGGACGGCCGCGCCCCTGATCAGGCTGTCGCTGGAGGTGCTGGGTGTGCGCGACGGGCCGGCGCATGAAGCGGCCGAGAAGGTCGGGACCGCCTGGGCGCTGACCGGGCTGATCCGGGCGGTGCCGTTTCATGCTCGCCAGCGCCGCGTCTTCCTGCCGACCGCGGTGGTCGAGGAGGTCGCCGCCGATATGGGCGAGCTGTTCGAGCTGCGACCGCATGCCGGCCTCGCCAAGGCGGTGGAACGGCTCGCCGCCGCGGCGCGCGGGCATCTTCAGGCGGGCCGGGCGCTGGGGACCCGGGTCCCGGCTGCGGCGACGCCGGCACTGCTGCTGGCGGTTCTTGCGCACGGCCATCTGAAGACCTTGCGCCGGGCCCGGCACGACGTGTTTGATCCGGCCGTGCAGCGCCTCGGGGTTCGCCAGCAGCTCAGCCTGATGGCCAAGGGCCTGCTGGGGCGGTATTGAGCCGGATGACCGGCAAGCGGCTGGATTGAAAACCCGTGCGATACCCGCTTTGGGCCGCCCTGATCGCGGCATTGCTGACCCTTCTCCTTCCCGCTCTGCCGGGCCAGGCGGCATGGTCGCAGACAACCGAGCCATCACAGCCGTTCCGCTATACGCAGGAGCAATGGACCCGGACGCTCGACAATGCCGAGCAGTATCTGCAAAGCGCAGCACGGGCCCGGGAGCGATTGCCGGAGATCACCAGTGAGGTCCGGCGGGTCCGCGGCGAGGCGGCCGAGGTTCGGGCCGAGACGGTCCAGCGGATCGAAACGACCACCCGCCTGCTGACGGCCCTCGGCGAGCCGGCGGTCCCGTCCGAAGATGCGCTGCCCGAGCCGCCGGCCGTCACCGAGCAGCGGCAGGAATTTCGCGAGCAGCTGGCCGTATTGCAGGCCCGGCTGTCGCTGACGGAACTCACCATCGCCCGGGCCGAGGAGCTGCTCAGCGACCTGTCCGAGCTGGCCCGCTCGGAACTGATCGAAAGGCTCGAAAGGCGCGACCCGGTCCCGCTGGTGCCGGACACGCTGGCCGTCGCCGTGCCGGAGTTCCTCGGCCATATGGCCCGGCTGATCGAGGCGCCGGCCAGCTGGTACGCGGACCTGACGGAGCGCGAGCGGGCGACGCCGGGTTTGGTCACCGAGTTTCTGCTGGCCGCCGGCACCCTGCTGCTGGCGACGCTGCTCCGCTACATGCTGCTGCGGCGGTTCTGCCGCTACGACACCGAGGAGGTCCCCACCTACGCCCGGCGCTTCGTTGCGGCGATCTCCGAGGGTGTGGCCAGGGGGATCGTGCCGGCCTCGGTCTTCGGCGTCGTCCATCTGCGGCTGGAATACAGCGATGCCGCCTGGATACAGGTCGTCAATCAGGGCCTGTTCGGAACGGTCCTGACCGGCATCAGCCAGGTCATGTTCTTCTACCTCATCATCCTGGAGGCGCAGCGCGCCGTCCTGTCGCCGGAACAGCCGAACTGGCGGCTGATCGACCTGTCGCCGGTCAAGTCCCGGATGCTCAGCCGCCGCATCGTGGTCCTGGCGACCCTGATCGCCATCGATGCGTTCTTTCTGCTGATCGCCCGTGATTTGCAGGTCTCCGACCAGCTCGAGTCAGCCTATCAATTCGTCATGAAGTCGCTGCAGGCCGTCTGGGCGATCCTGCTGGCGCGCGGCTACCTCTATCGGGACGAGCCGCTGCCGGCCGCGGCACCCGGTGCCGCGCCGGAGGCCGCGACGCCCTCGGTCAAGGAGATGCCGGGATCGAGCATGGCGGTGGGCGGCGGGCCCAGCCGGTTATGGGTTGCCGTCCGGCTGATGGTGCTGCTGCTCAGCGTCGGCGGAATCGGTGCCATGGCGGCCGGTTACATCCAGCTGGGCGTCTATCTGATCAGCTCGGTGATCTCCAGCGGTCTGATCGCCGGGTTCCTGATCCTCTTGCGAGCGCTGTTCCGGGAATCGATCGGCCTGATGATGCGCTCCCATTTCATCCTGGACCGGCTGGACCTCGGCCATGGCACCCGCCGGACCGTCAAGTTCTGGCTGCGCGCGGCGCTCGACCCGTTGATGCTGCTGCTCGGCGTCGCCCTGATCGCGCCGGTCTGGGGCGTGCCGCTGAACGATATCCGTCGCTGGGCCGGCGGCTTTCTGGAAGGCTTCACGGTCGGCAATGTCACGATCTCGATCGTCGACATCCTCCTGGGTCTGCTGGCCTTCCTCGTGGCGCTGGTGCTGTCCCGGGCATTCCAGCGCACCCTGTCGGATCGGGTGCTGCCCGAAATGGAGCTGCAGCCGGGCGTCCAGCACTCGCTGTCGGCCGGCGCCGGCTATGTCGGCGTCATCATCGCCTTTGCCGTCGCCGTCGGTGTCGCCGGCTTCGATCTGACCAGCCTGGCGATCATCGCCGGCGGCCTGTCGCTGGGTGTCGGCATCGGCCTGCAGAGCGTCGTCAACAATTTCGTCTGCGGCTTGATCATGCTGATCGAGCGGCCGGTGAACGTCGGCGACTGGGTTGTTGTCGGGCAGCACGAAGGCTTCGTGAAGCGCATCGCCATTCGGGCGACCGAGATCGAGACCTGGGAACTGGCCTCCGTCCTCATCCCGAATTCCGAGTTCATCAACAACGCCGTCACAAACCTGACGCTGACCAACACTCGTGGGCGGATCGAGGTGCGGGTGCATGTTTCGCGCGAATGCGACGTCGCGCGGGTCCGGGACATCATGCTGCAGGCGGCCAACGAACACCCCCTGGTGCTGATCGAACCGGAAGCCTTTGTGCTGTTCATGGACTTCAACCCGAGCAGCCTGGAGATCGAGCTGCGCTGCTTCACGGGCGACGTGGTCAACAAGCTGGTGATCGCCAGCGACATCCGCTACCGCATCACCCGCCAGTTCCGGGCCGAGGGCATCGTCATCCCCTTCCCGCAGCAAATCCTGTGGCTGGGCGAGGGCGGCGAAAAACTGACGATCGTCCGGGAAACGGCCGGCGAGGGCGGCCGCGGCGCCGGGTCGCCCGCCGCGACCCCAGACAGTTGAATGCCGCCGGCGCCGGAGCGGCGTCAGCCGCCGCGGCAAGAATGGGTCCGCTTTTGCGGGTCGGGAGTTCTACTCCCGACCCGAACGTTGTGTGCCAGGCATGGCGCTGATTTTGGAGGTGGAAGTCCTCTTCGGGCCCTGATGACGGGAACCGATAGCCAAGGGCAACTGCGTCGCCGCGAGGCGGGGTGGGGAGGAAGCC
>JAAAOG010000134.1 GCA_009909005.1 Alphaproteobacteria bacterium
GCCGAGCCGCGCGCCATCGCGCCCAGCGAGCCCATGCCGCGATAGGTCTTGTAGGAGCGGCCCTGGTACAGCACCACCTCCCCAGGCGCCTCGTCGGTGCCGGCGAACAGCGAGCCGATCATCACGCAGTCCGCCCCGGCGGCGACCGCCTTGGCGAGGTCGCCGGAATATTTGATGCCGCCATCGGCGATCACCGGCACGCCTTGTGCGCGGCAGACGGCCACGGTGTCGAGAATGGCGGTCAGCTGCGGCACGCCCACCCCGGCGACCACCCGGGTGGTGCAGATCGAGCCCGGGCCGATGCCCACCTTGACGGCGTCGGCGCCGGCGTCGATCAGGGCCCGGGCGCCGTCGGCGGTGGCGACATTGCCGCCGATGATCTGGCTGTAATTGCTGAGCCGCCGGGCGCGTTTCAGGGTGTCCAGCACCGCTTCGGAATGGCCGTGCGCGGTGTCGACGACCAGCACGTCGACCCCGGCGTCGAAGAGCGCGGCGGCGCGCTCCAGCCCCTTGTCGCCGGTGCCGGTGGCGGCCGCCACCCGCAGCCGTCCGTGCTCGTCCTTGGCGGCGTTCGGGTGCAGCTGCGCCTTTTCGATGTCCTTGACGGTGATCAGGCCGATGCAGCGATAGTCGTCGTCAACCACCAGCAGCTTTTCGATCCGGTGCTGGTGCAAGAGCCGCTTCGCCTCATCGAGCTCCACCCCCTCGCGCACGGTGATCAGCCGGTCGCGGGTCATCAGCTCGGAGACCGGCTGTCCGGGGTCGGAGGCGAAACGGACATCGCGATTGGTCAGGATGCCGACCAGCCGGCCCGACCCCTCCACCACCGGCACGCCGGAAATGCGGTTGCGCTCCATCAGGCCGAGCGCCTGGGAGAGCGTGGCGTCCGGGGCGATGGTCACCGGATTGACCACCATGCCCGATTCGAACCGCTTGACCCGGCGGACCTCGGCCGCCTGCGCCTCGATGTCGAGATTGCGGTGGACGACGCCGATGCCGCCGGCCTGGGCCATGGCAATGGCCAGCGCCGCTTCGGTCACCGTGTCCATGGCCGAGGAGATCACCGGAATGCCGAGCTCGATCGAGCGCGTGAGCCGGGTGCGCGTTTCCGCCGCATTGGGCATGACCGACGATTCGGCCGGGGCGAGCAGCACGTCGTCGAAGGTGAGGGCTTCGCGGATCTCGGCGGTCGGTCCCATGGGCAGGGCTACTCCCTCGGTGCGCCGGGACTATAGCGCCCGGCGGCGGGGCGGGAAACCGTGCTGCAGCGCGCCATGCGTCGCGGCGCCGGCTTTGTTCGGCCCGGGCCGGCGCGCTGCCTTCACGCGGCGGCCCGGCGAGACCACATGCAAATTAGGGGGACTATCGTTGCCATCCCGCCATCTCCCCTCGGCGCAGCAGCAAATGGCCTCAACCATGCGATATCCCAAGATCGTGACATGGATCGTGGTCGCCAATGGCGCCCGCGCGCAAATCCTCCAGCAGAACCGCAAGGGCAACGGGCTGCATCCCGCCGTGCCCTTCGGGCTGATCGGCCGCAACCTGCCGACGCGGGACAGCGTCAGCGACCGGCCGGGCGTCGTCTATGACCGGCGCGGCTATGCCAGCCACGCCATGGCGCCACGCAATGACGCGCACCGGTACGACAAGCTGCAATTCGCCCGCGCCCTGGCCGACGAACTGGTGAAGGGGGCGGAGACCCGCGCCTTTCGCCGGTTGGTCCTGGTGGCGCCGCCGCAGACGCTGGGCGATTTGCGCGGCGTGCTGCCGGACCGCGTGCGGTCGCTGGTGCAGGCGGAAATCCCCAAGGACCTGACGCACCTGTCCCTGCCGGCGGTGCATCGCCAGCTGGCCGGCAAGGCGGTGTAGGCGGAGGCGGCGCTCCGCCCGCCGGGTTGCTCCGCGCAGCCCCGGTGTTCGTCCTTGCGAGGAGGGCCAAAGGCCGGACGAAGCAACCCATGTTTTTGGAACAAATGGATCGCCAGGCCACTCTTCGCTGAACCAAGAGAGAGGTGTCGAGGACGGGCTTTTTAATCTGCGCAATTCGTGCAATCTGTGGATATGTACTTTTTGACGGCGGCAGGATGCCGCCGCTCCTTGGTGCACGGCACTGGAGGGTCGGCATCCCTGCCGACCATCGTCGAAAGAATTCATCCACAGATTACGCGGATTCCACGGATGAAAAACACCCAAGAACCATAAAATCCGCCGTCATTGCGAGGAGGGCCAAGGGCCCGACGAAACAACCCATGTTTTCCGGCGGCAGGAAAACAAAAACATGGGTTGCTTCAGGCACTTCGCGCCTTCGCAATAACGGTTTGCAGAAAAACAAATACATGGGTTGCTTCAGGCGCTTCGCGCCTTCGCAATAACGGTCAGCGAGGACGCTACGCCTCACTCGTCCTTGCGAAGGCGCGAAGCGATTGAAGCAATCCATGGTTCCTGCGGCCGCGAAACCGGACCGCGAACCTGGATTGCTTCGCCCGGCCGAAAGGCCGGGCGCGCAATCGCGGTAGAAATGTCGCCTTTCGAGGGTCAATCCGGGGTCCAGGGGGTCTCCGGCGCCGGATAGGGGGTGTTGAGGATGCCGATCTGGTTGCCCATGCGGGTCTGGACCGCCGGGCTGATCATCTCCGCCCCGTTCGTGCCCTGGATCGGCGAGAACAGCAGGATGTTCAGCGACCCGCCGAAGAGGAAGTTGCCGAACGGCGTGACGCCCTTTGTCACCTCCGCGCCTTCCATGACGTCGTCTGCGAACACCACCGAGCCGACCGTATCCAGCCCGACGGGGATCGAGGCGACATAGCCGGTAAGCTCCGCCGGCTCCTCGCCCGGCAGGTTGGCATAGGTCACCCGGATGATGATGACGCCGCGTTGGAAGCCCTGGAACTGACTGAAATCCGTGCCCGGCCGGCCGACATTGCCGTCGAGCGGCACCCAGTTCGGCCAGTCGCTATAGCCGAAGGTGCCATAGGCATAGGGGTTGGCGCCGTCGGTCCCAGCCTCGACGATCTCGGCATATTCGATCACCCCGTCCACCGGGCTGTGGAAATGGTGATAGGTGTTGGGCATCAGCACGCAGGACAGGCCGGTGCCGCCGGTGAACGCGTCCTTGAGGTCCTGCGGCGCATTGGCCAGCAGGGCCTCGACCGACATCGGGATGCCCTTGACGTCGAGCACCGTGTCCTGTTGCAGCGGGTTTTCCAGAAGCTGCCGGGTGACCGGTCCGGGGTCCCGCTCCACCACCTGGACCAGCGGGTTCATGATGCAGTCGGTCGGCGAGACGATGACATAGTCGCGGTCCGGCATGGTGACGGGGCGCGACGGATAGGTCCCGGTCTCCGGATCGAAAATCAGGTTGCGGGCGAAAAAGGCGTTCCAGTTGTCATAGCCTTCCGGATCCTGAATGACATAGTCCTCGATCTCGATCCGCGGGTCGGCCACCCATTCCGGCACATAGGTCGTCGACTCCGGACTGTTCATGTAGGCGAGATAGTCGTCATTGAACAGGATGAGGAAGTTCGCCACCGTCTCCAGCGGCTGGTCGGGATCATTGGGGTCGATGCCGGAGACCAGCCGGACACCGGCCTCGTTGTGATAATAAAGCCAGGCGAAGTACTGAATGGAATCGAGCGCGTTGTCGTTGGTGCCGACGATCTGCGGAAGCAGAGTGCAGACTTCGGCATAGAACTCTTGGACGGCCGCGAACAGACCTTCGCCGCTGCCGGCCGCCGCCCAGGGGTTGTCGGTCGAGCCGTCATAGGCATAGCCGGGCGGCAGCGGCTGCAGGCCGTCATAGACCGCGTCGAACGCCGCCCGGGTCCGCGGGTCGTTTTCGTACTCCTCGGCCAGATAGTCGAGCGACGGGGCGCAGGGCGACGCCGCCTCCTCGGCCTGCGCCTGCGCCGTCCCGGCCGCCGCCATGCCCAGCAGCCAGACACCGCCGGCCAGGGCGGCCAGCCGCCCGGCACGCCGGGCGTTGATGATGTATTCCGTCATCTTATTCGCTCCCTGGATGTGTTGAAGCCCCATGATAATAGGCCATGGCGGCCCCGAAACCGGAGCGTATTCTTCCGAGACGGGAGGATTTACGCCGCAACACGCGTTGCTCGCGCCGCCATCGGGATCGAACGCAAAGCGTGTGCGCGCAATTTCCTCGGGCGCCACCGATTTCCGTAGACCGGTCCGCTGCCTGGCTGGGTTAATGTCACACTATCGTGCTGACGGACACGCGAGGGTGACCCATCATGACCAGGCTGATTGTCGAGGCCGGGCCGTTCGCTTTTGAGGCCCGGTTCGAGGAGGCGGCGGCGCCGCAGACCTGCGCGGCCTTCAAAAAGGCCATGCCTTTCACCGGGCAGGTGGTGCATGTCCGCTGGAGCGGTGAAGGGGTCTGGATACCCCTTGGCGATCGCGATTTCGGCGTGGGCTATGAGAACCACACCAGCTACCCGGCGCCGGGCCAGATCATTCTTTACCCCGGCGGAATCAGCGAGACCGAGATCCTGCTCGCCTATGGCGGTGTCCACTTCGCATCGAAGATGGGGCAGCTCGCCGGCAACCACTTCATCACCCTGACATCGGGGCTTGAGCATCTGTCGGCGCTGGGCACCGCGGTCCTTTGGAAAGGCGCGCACGACATCAGATTTGCGTTCGAATGACCGCCCCGCCCTCCGGCCGGACCGCCGGCGAGGCGGGCAAGGGACCACCCCCGGGTCGTCTCCATAGACGAGCGGGTGTCAGAGACTCAGGGGTAGAGTTTCTCGATCCGAAAATCCTAATAAATCGCATACACTCATGCGCATGCCTTGATCCGGCGGCTCTCGGGACTTGCAATAGCCAGAGCTGTGATCTCGGTCTTTGTCGCGGCGGTCTTTGATCGATCAGAAGGGCGCTGACGCAGCATTCGGGTCCGCGGCAGGAGGGACTTGGTATCTCGCCCAGATTCTCACCGTGTTGCTTTCGACGTGAGCCTTCCTGCCCCGAACTGCCCAGAAAGGCGGCAAACAAGGCCGGCGCCGCCCTCTCCGGATCACCGGCAAAGACGCACTCCTGCTCATTGATCACCCACCGAAGACGGCTGCGGCGGCTGGCATAGCGTTTGCTGAAACGGGGCTGTGGCCGCGGAAGGCAGGCGGCCCGCTACCAGTCCTGACTCCGGGTCGCAGGACCCACAGCCGGGACCGCAGCGAGTCTATCGGGGAGTGGCCATGCCGGCCTCGCAAGATCTTCCGGCCGTCGATGTCGAGCTGATCAAGGCGACCAAGCGCTATGGCAGCACCTTGGCCGTGGACTGCGTCGACCTCAAGATCCCGGCCGGCACCTATTGCTGCCTCCTCGGCCCGTCCGGCTGCGGCAAGTCCTCCTTGCTGCGGATGATGGCGGGCCATGAGGGCGTGACCGACGGCGACCTGCTGATCGGCGACACCTATTCCAACGACCTGCCGCCGGCCGGTCGCCGCACCGCCATGATGTTCCAGCATTACGCCCTCTTCCCGCACCTGAACTGCCTGGACAATGTCGCGTTCAGCCTGCGGATGAAGGGGGTGCCCAAGGCCGCGCGCCATGCGAAGGCGCGCGCGCTGCTCCGGCTTGTGCACATGGAGGATTACGAAAAGCGGCTCCCGGCGCAGCTGTCCGGTGGGCAGCAGCAGCGCATCGCTCTGGCGCGGGCGCTGATCACCGATCCCGGCGTCCTGCTGCTGGATGAGCCGCTCTCGGCCCTCGACCCGTTCCTGCGGGTCCGGATGCGGGCGGAACTCAAGCGCCTGCAGACCGAACTTGGCATCACCTTCATTCACGTCACGCACAGTCAGGACGAGGCGATGGCCCTGGCCGACCTCGTCGTCGTGATGGACAGGGGCCGCATCGAGCAGGTCGGCACGCCGCGGGACGTCTTCAACCAGCCGGCCACGGCGTTCGTCGCGCGTTTCATCGGCGGGCACAATGTGCTGTCGGGAGAGGTGGTGTCGGCGACGTCCGGCCATGCGCTGGTCGCGCTGGCGGATGGCCACCGGATCGGCCTGCCCGCATGCGGCGCTTCGCCGGGGGACAGTCTTGCCTTCACCGTGCGCGCCGACCGGCTTTCGCTGTCGCCGGCCGCCGCCGTCAAGCCGGTGGCGCCGTCGCCGGATGCCGGGCCCGACGGCCATGGCGAGATCACCGGCCGCGTTTCCTCTATCCAGTATCAGGGCACCCATGTCGAGGTGCGGCTGGCCTTGCCGGAGCAGGCCGAGCTTCTCCTCGCGACGGTGCCGGAGCGAACCTTTTTCGACGCGCCGCTACAGGAAGGCGACCGCGTCACCGCGCGCTGGAACGCGCGCGACGTCCATGCCCTGCCCGAAGCGGGTCGGCCGCAAGCGGCAGAGGAGCAAGTAGAACCGCGACAACAGGAGGCAGTCTAGCCATGTCCTATAGGAAGCGCAGCCCATTCTCGACCGTCTACACCCGTCGGGACTTTGTGAAAACGACGGCCCTGGCGGGGACTGCCGCTGCCGTGTCCAGCTTTCCCGCGCCGTTCGTTCATGCCCAGGAGGCGGTCACGCTCCGGATTGCCGGCACCGGCGTGAATGCCTTCAACGAGCTGGCGGAACGCGCGCTGGAAGAACTGGGCATAAATATCGAATACATCGTCCTGACCTCCGACGATGTCGTCACGCGGGCGATTACCCAGCCGACATCGTTCGACATGATCGACAGCGAATACTGGATGCTGGCCAAGATCGTCCCGTCGGGGAACCTGAAGGGGATGGATGTCTCCCGCATCCAGTATTACGACGACATTGTGCCGATCTTCACCCGGGGCGAGCTGCCGGACGGCACCCAGATGGCCCGGCAGGGCACGGCGCCGATCAAGGTCAGCTATCTGACGGCCGAAGAGTCCTCGACCTTCGCCGAGGAGCCGACCAATTTCATGACCCTGATCCCGACGGTCTACAATGCCGACACGCTCGGGATCCGGCCGGACCTGATCAACCGCCCGATCGAGAGCTGGGCCGAGCTGCTGAACCCGGAATTCGCCGGCAAGACCGCGATCCTCGACATCCCGTCGATCGGCATCATGGACGCCGCCATGGTCTGCGAGTCGCTGGGCGAGATCCAGTATGGCGACAAGGGCAACATGACCCGTGACGAGATCGACCGGACCATGGCCATCCTCACCCAGGCCAAGCGCGACGGTCAGTTCCGGGCGTTCTGGAAGGAGTTCAACGAGAGCGTGACGCTGATGGCCTCCGGCGAGGTGGTGATCCAGTCCATGTGGTCGCCGGCCGTGACGGCGGTCCGCCAGCAGGGCGTGCCCTGTGTCTACCAGCCATTGCGGGAAGGCTATCGCGCCTGGGCCTCCGGTCTCGGCATTCCGTCGCATCTGAGCGGCCGTCAGCTCGACGCCGCTTATGAGTTCATCAACTGGTACCTGTCCGGCTGGGTCGGCGCCTTCCTCAACCGTCAGGGCTATTACACCGCGGTCCTGTCGACCGCCCGCGAGAACATGACCGAGAATGAGTGGAACTTCTGGATGGAGGGCGAGCCTGCGGCGGAACCGATCGTCAGCCCGACCGGCACGGTGATCGAGGAGCCGGGCGCGGTGCGCGACGGCGGGTCCTTCTGGGAGCGGATGGGCGCGGTCGCCTGCTGGAACTCGGTGATGGACGAGGATCGCTACATGGTCCGCAAGTGGAACGAGTTCATCGCGGCATAACCTCGGCGCTTGCCCCAAGGGGGCTTTGTCATGCCCGCGAAAGCGGGCATCCAGGAAAATGGATCCCCGCTTGCGCGGGGATGACAAAAAAGTGCAATCCCTCGATCCACTGACGTGATTCCAGCCTCGGCCATCGCCCATGACCGCCCTTCGCCAGACTGCCGTGACCAAGGCCGTGCCGCTCCTCCAGGCGCTGCCGCTGGCTGCCATATTGATTGCCTTCTTTGTGGGGCCGGTGTTGCTGGTCGTCGCGGTCAGTTTCTTCGATTACCAAACCTGGGACATTCTGATCCCCGATTTCATCCTCTACAATTATGAGATCCTGCTCGGCAGCGAAACGACGTACCGGACCTATTTGAATACGGCCAAGCTTTGTTTGCTTGCCTGGTTCTTTACTTTGACGATCGGTTTCACCATCGCCTATTTCCTTGCCTTTCACGTCCGCTCGGTGCCGCTGCAGATCGGGCTGTTCCTCCTGTGCACGATCCCGTTCTGGACCTCCAACATCATCCGGACGATCAGCTGGATCCCGCTTCTGGGCCGCGAGGGGCTGGTCAATCAGGGGCTGATGGGCGTCGGGATCGTCTCGGAGCCGGTGGAGTGGCTGCTCTATTCCGAATTCGCCGTCATCCTCGGCTATGTGCACCTGTACACGCTGTTCATGATCGTGCCGATCTTCAACTCGATGCTGCGGATCGACCGCGCGGTGATCGAGGCGGCGCGCGATGCCGGCGCCAGCGGCTTCCAGATCCTGCGCCACATCCTGCTGCCCCTGAGCAAGCCGGGCATGGCGATCGGCACGATCTTCGTCGTGGCGCTGGTGATGGGCGATTTCTTCACCGTCGACGTCCTGGGCGGCGCCAAGGTCGCCTCGGTCGGCAAGACCATCGTCAATGAGCTCGGCTATCTGCAATACCCCCCGGCCGCCGCCAATGCGGTGGTGCTGACCATTGTCACCATTCTGCTGATCGTCGCGCTGATGCGCATCGTCAACATCCGCAAGGAGCTGTGATCGGAGATGGGGGAGCAGCGCGGACCGACCTTCTACATCCTCGCGGCCTTTTTCGGGATGTTCGTCATCTTCCTGTACGGCCCGATCATCACCATCGTGATCCTGTCGTTCCAGGGGCCGCAGGGGAACCTGGTCTTCCCGATGAACGGCTTTTCGCTGCACTGGTTTCGCGAGCTGTTCACGGATCAGCCGATCGGCGACATCCACGGCGCCTTCGGCCGCTCGATCCGCCTGGCGCTCATGGTCATGGTGCTGACGGTGCTGGTGTCGGTGCTGGCGGGGCTGGCCTATCGGCGGCGGTTCATCGGCGCCACGGCCCTGTTCTACACCGCGGTGGCCAGCCTGATCATGCCGTCGATCGTGATCAGCATCGGCATCGGCGCCGGGTACGAGCTGCTGGGCTGGACGCGCACCTGGTACGGCTCCACCCTGGGCGCGCATCTGACCTGGACGCTGCCCTTCGGCCTGCTGATCATGTTCGCGGTGTTCAACCGGTTCAGCCCCGCCTATGAGGAGGCCGCGCGCGACCAGGGGGCCACGGGCTGGCAGACCATCCGCCATGTCGTGCTGCCGATCATCGCCCCCAGCCTGATCGGGGTGGCGCTGTTCGGCTTCACCCTCAGCTTCGACGAGCTGGCCCGCAGCAGCCAGGTGACCGGCGATCTGAACACCATGCCGAAAGAGCTGCAGGCGCTGCAGACCAACACGGTGACGCCGGTCATCTACGCGCTGGGCACGCTGACCACGCTGATCTCCATGGCGGTGATCGCCACCTGCGTCAGCACCGTGCTGATCATGCGGGCGCGCCGCCGCCGCCATGGCTCCGACGCCGGCCAGGGAGTGTGAGGGCATGAAGCTGCTGATCGTCAATCCCAACACCACCGCCGGCATGACCGACAAGATTGGCGATGCCGCACGCTCCGTTGCCGCGCCCGGCACCGACATCCTGGCCGTCAACCCGGACAGCGGCCCGGTCAGTATCGAAGGCCATTATGACGAGGCGTATTGCGTCCCCGGCCTGTTGGAGGAAATGGCCAGGGGCAAGGCTGCCGGGGTGGATGCCGCCATCGTCGCCTGCTTCGACGATCCGGGCCTGGGCGCCTGCCGCGAGCTGATGGACGTCCCGGTCCTCGGCATCTGCGAGGCGGCCATGTATGCCGCCGCCATGACCGCCGGCTCCTTTTCGGTGGTGACGACGCTGAAGCGTGCCACCCCGATCATCGGGGCCCTGGCGCTCCGCTATGGCATGGAGCGGCATTGCCGCAGCATCCGCGCCGCCGAGGTGCCGGTGCTGGCGTTGGAAGAGCCGGGCAGCGATGCGGCCGACAAGGTGAAGGCCGAGGTCAGGCGGGCGCTGGAGGAAGACGGTGCCGAGGCCGTGCTTCTGGGGTGCGCCGGCATGGCCGATCTGGCCCGCCGCTTTACCGAGGAGGTCGGGGCGCCGGTGATCGACGGGGTGGCCGCGGCGGTCAAGCTGGCCGAGGGGCTGGTCGGCCTCGGGCTGAAGACCAGCAAGGCCGGCAGTTTCGCCGCGCCGCGGGCGAAGCCCTATGCGGGCCGCTATGCCGCCATGGCTCCGGGTGCGCCTGCCGCGGCGCGCGCAGCCGAATAGGGGGTGTGGCCATGACCGTGCCTCTCGGCCCCTACCCCCGCGACATGATCGGCTATGGCCGCACACCGCCGGACCCGCGCTGGCCCGCGAGCGCGCGGGTCGCGGTGCAGTTCGTGATCAATTACGAGGAGGGCGGGGAGAACACCATTCTGCATGGCGACCCGGCCTCGGAGGCCTTTCTGTCCGAGATCATCGGCGCGGCCCCGCTGCCCGGCCAGCGCAACCTGAACATGGAATCGATCTACGAATATGGCAGCCGCGCCGGCTTCTGGCGCCTCCACCGCCTGTTCGCCTCGCGGCAGGTGCCGGTCACCGTCTACGCCGTCGGCATGGCGCTCGCCCGCAACCCGGAGGCCGGCGCCGCCATGGCCGAGGCGGGCTGGGAGGTGGCGAGCCATGGCTGGCGCTGGATCGACTATCAGGACGTGCCCGAGGCTGTTGAGCGCGACCATATCCGCCTGTCGGTCGAGGCGATCGCGGCGGCGACGGGCGAGACGCCGGTCGGCTGGTACACCGGCCGGATCAGCCCCAACACGCGGCGGCTGGTCGTCGCGCATGGCGGCTTTCTCTATGACTCGGACAGCTATGCCGACGATCTGCCCTACTGGGACCACAGCCATGGCCGGCCGCACCTGATCATCCCCTACACGCTCGACACCAACGACATGCGCTTCGCCATGGCCCAGGGCTTCAACACCGGCGAGCAGTTCTTCGCCTATCTCCGCGATGCCTTCGACGCCCTCTATGCGGAGGGGGCGGAGGCGCCGAAGATGCTCAGCATCGGGCTGCATTGCCGGTTGGTGGGGCGGCCCGGGCGGATCGTCGGGCTGGCCCGCTTCCTCGACCATGTGCTCTCGCATGACCGGGTCTGGGTCTGCCGCCGGGCCGACATCGCCCGGCACTGGCACGCCACCCATCCGCCCGCTGCGCCGCTACCCGATCACAAAGGTGACTGCGATGTCTATTCGGGTTGATGAACCATCGCCATGAGTACTTCGTCGGTCACCCCCGCGGAAGCGGGGGTCCAGAAAGTCAACGGAGAGAACTGGATTCCCGCTTTCGCGGGAATGACAGGAAAGGATTGAGTGGTCCGACCATGACTCAAGACCCGTCCAGTCGGATCTCTGCCAGCCTGAGCGGGCCGGGCGGAGAGGCGCTATGACCGTGAACGAGGCGCCGGGCGGGTTCACCGTCCGCCCGATGACGGCGGCGGAGGTCGCGCTGGCCGTCGACTGGGCCGCGGCCGAAGGCTGGAACCCGGGCCATCACGATGCCGCGCTGTTCCATGCCGTCGATCCGGACGGCTTCCTCATCGGGCTTGCCGACGGGCAGCCGGCCGCCGTGATCTCCGTCGTCAACTACACCGCCGACTTTGCCTTTCTGGGCTTGTACATCGCCCATCCGGAGACGCGCGGCCGCGGCTTCGGCTGGCGCACCTGGCAGGCCGGGATTGCCGATGCCGGCGACCGCCTGATCGGCCTGGACGGCGTCGTCGCCGAGCAGGACAGCTACCGCAAATCCGGGTTCCGGCTGGCCTATCGCAATATCCGCTACAGCGGCGCCGTCGCCGTGCCGGATGCCGGGCCGCGGGCCGGGACGCCGGCCGGGACGCTGGTTCCCTTGACCGGGGTGCCGATCGACGCGATCGCTTCGCTTGACGCCGCGGTGTTTCCCGTGGCGCGCCCGGCATTCCTCGACGCCTGGGTGTCCGCACCGGGCCATATCGGCCTGGGCCTGGAGCGGGACGGCGCACTTGCGGGCTTCGGCGTGCTGCGACCGTGTCGGACAGGGTACAAGCTCGCCCCCCTGATCGCGCCTGACGAGCCGGCGGCGGAGGCGCTTTTCCTCGGTCTTGCAAGCGCGGCCGGCGGGGCGCCGCTGGCGATGGACGTGCCGGAGCCCAACCCGGCCGCCATCGCCCTTGTCACGCGCCATGGTTTGCAGCCGGTGTTCGAGACCGCGCGCATGTACACCGGCCCGGTCCCGGCTCTGGCGCTGGACCGCCTGTTCGGCGTCATGTCATTCGAGCTGGGGTGAGGGGAGTTGAGCATGCACTCGAGCAACGGAGCTGAATTCAAACCGCCCGCGCTGCCTTCGGCGTCGTGATCGACAACGGCCGGGTGGACGAGACCGCAACCGCCGCCCTGCGCGCCGCCCGCAACGTGTGAAACACGAGAAAGACCGAGCCACCAACCATGCACAATCTGCGTATCGATGCCGAGCGGCTGTGGGACAGCCTGATGGAGACCGCCAGGATCGGCGCGACAGCCAAGGGCGGCATCCGCCGGCTGACCCTGAGCGAAGAGGACAAGGCGGTTCGCGACTGGTTCAAGGCGGCGTGCGAGGCGATCGGCTGCACCGTCAGCTGGGACGACATGGGCAACATGTATGCCGTCTATCCCGGCAAGCATCCCGACCGGTTGCCGATCGCCATGGGCTCGCATCTCGACACCCAGCCGACCGGCGGCAAGTTCGACGGCGTGCTCGGCGTCCTCGCCGGGCTGGAGGTGCTGCGCACGCTGCACGATGCCGGCTACGAACCAGACACCCCGCTGATGCTGGTCAACTGGACGAACGAGGAGGGCGCGCGCTACCAGCCGAGCATGATGGGCTCCGCCGTCTATGCCGGCGCGCTGACCCGGGAGCGATGCTACGACCAGACCGACGGCGACGGCGTGCGCTTCGAGGACGCGCTGGAGGCCATCGGCTACAAGGGCGAGACGCCGGCGGGCCCTGAGACGGGGGCGCCCGGCTTTGCCGGCATGTTCGAGCTGCATATCGAGCAGGGCCCGATCCTGGAAGCCGAGGACAGGACCATCGGTGTCGTGACCGGCATTCAGGGCATGCGCTGGTACAAGGTGTTTCTGACCGGCAAGGAGAACCATGCCGGCACCACGCCCATGCATCTGCGCCAGGACGCCATGGTCGGCGCGGCCAGGCTGACCCTGGCGGTCAACGAGATCGCCCGATCCTATGAGGGCCGCGCGGTCGGCACCGTCGGGCGCATCGAGATCCGCCCGGGGTCGCCCAATGTCGTGCCGGGCGACGTGTTCTTCACCGTCGATTTCCGCTCGCCCGATGCCGCCATCCTCGACGCGATGGAGGCCGGGTTCCGCGAGGTGGCCGATGCCGTCACGGCGGAGCACGGTCTGGGCATCGACGTCCAGAAGGTGAGCGACAGCCCGCCGGTGACCTTCGACGGTGCCGCGATCGACGCGGTGCGGGCCTCTGCCGACTCGCTCGGCTACAGCCATCGCGAGATGCTGAGCGGCGCCGGCCATGATGCCGGCTATGCCGCCTATGTCGCGCCGACCGCGATGATCTTCGTGCCGTGCAAGGACGGCCTCAGCCATAACGAGCTGGAGGACGCCACGGCCGCGCACTGCGCCGCCGGCGCCAATGTGCTGCTGCAGGCGGTGCTGGCGCGTGCCAATGCCGCCGATGCGGCCCCCGACACGCGATAGGGTGGACCCGTAGGTGGCAGAGAGAAACGGGGGTCCGCGGTTGCAGCGCCTGGGGCTGGTCGCCGGGAGCGCCAGCCGGCACCTCAACCGCTGGGTCGAGTATGCCTGTGCGGCCCTGGCGGTGGTGCTCGTGCTGACGGTCTGGCTGGGCGTGTTCGTGCGCTATGTCTGGCCGCTCCCGATCACCTTCACCGAAGAGGCGGCACGCTATCTGATGATCTGGATGGCGCTGCTGGCGGTCTCCTGCGGGGTCGCGCGGCGCGAGCATATCGGCGTGACGCTGCTGTTCGACCGTCTGCCGCAGCGCCTGCGGCGCCCGGGCGTGGTGACGCTTGACCTCGTCGTCATCGGCTTTTTCGCGGTCATCCTGTGGTTCGGCATCGGCTTTGCCGAGAAGGGCCAGACGCGCCTCACCATGATCTACGGCGCATCGAAATTCCTGCCCTATCTGGCGGTGCCGGTGGCCGCGGCTCTGGCCATGGTGCAGGGCCTGCTGGTGCTCGTCCGCGACGCCACGGCACCCGAGCCGCCCTCCGACCTCGCCGAGAGCCATCTGGAGCTGCGCTGATGCTGGCCGTCGGGCTGTCCTTCTTTCTGCTGCTCGTCACCAGCCTGCCGGTGGCCTATGTGCTGGGCATCGCCGGGCTGATCGGGCTGGCCGGCATCGGCCCGCGCTATCTGGCCATGGCGCCGGACCGGCTGTTCGGCGGACTGGACCTGTTCCCCTTCCTGGCCATGCCGTTCTTCATCCTTGCGGGCGAGATCATGAACCGCACCGGCATCACCGAGCGGCTGATCGAATTCGCCCGGGCGCTGGTCGGCTTCCTGCGCGGCGGGCTCGCCCATACCAACATGGTGGCGAGCGTCTTCTTCGCCGGCATCACCGGCGCGGCCACCGCCGATGCCGCCGCCTTCGGCAACACCATGGTGCCGGCGATGGTGCGCCAGGGCTATAGCCGGCCCTTCGCCTGCGCGGTCACGGCCGCCGGCTCGATCATCGGGCCGACCATCCCGCCCTCGACGTTGATGGTGATCTACGGCTCGATCATGGGCGTGTCGATCGCCGGGCTGTTCGCCGCGGGCATCCTGCCGGGGCTCCTGATCTGTATCGCCTGCATGCTGGTGATCGCCTTGCTGGGCGCCCGGCTCGGCCTGCCGAAGAGCGAGGCCGGCTTCCAGACGGCTCTGGTCCTCCGTTCCTTCCGGCGCAGTCTGCCGGCGCTGGTGCTGCCGGTGTTCATCCTGGGCGCCATTCTGGGCGGCGTGACCACGCCGACGGAGGCGGCGTCGATCGCGGTGCTCTATGCGCTGGTGGTCGGCGGCCTGCTCTATCGCCGGCTGACCTGGCGCGACCTGCTGGAGATGCTGGTGCGCACCGCCCGGATCACCGGCATCATCTTCTTCATCATCGCGACCGCCTCGATCCTCGGCTGGTGGATGACCTTCAACCAGGTGCCGCAGGCGATCGCCGAAGGGTTCCTGGCCGTATCGAACGAGCCCGGGATCATCATTGCGATGGTCCTGCTGCTGCTCCTTCTGATCGGCATGTTCATGGACATCAACGCCGCGCTGATCATCCTGGCGCCGGTCCTGGCGCCGCTGACCGTGGCGATCGGGCTCGATCCGGTTCATGCCGGCGTGATGATCATTCTGGCGCTCAACATTTCGCTGATGACGCCGCCGGTCGGCGCCTGCCTGTTCGTTCTGGCCTCGGTCACCGGCGAACGGGTCGAGCGCATCGCCGGCGCGCTCATTCCCTTTCTTGCGGTGGAGGTTCTGATCCTGATCGCCATCGCCTATTGGCCGGACCTCACCCTGACCATCCCGAGACTGCTCGGGCTGTAGCGGGAATGAAGGAGAACGCCACACTGAGCAGGCCCAACCGCCCCCTCATCTGTCATCCCCGCGTAAGCGGGGATCCAGAAAATCAACCGATGGCCCTGGATTCCCGCTTCCGCGGGAATGACAGGACTGGTTCAACAAGAAGGAGTCCTTTGACCATGACCCGTACGCTAACCGCCACGCTGGCCGGCGCCGTTTCGGCCCTCGCGCTTCTGGCCGGCCCCGGCCCGGCCGCCGCGCAGGACACCGTCCTCCGCCTGGCGCACCTGAACCCGGCCGATCCCTTCGAAAGCCATTCCGGCGCCATGGCTGCGGTGTTCAAATCGCTGGTCGAGGCCGGCACCAATGGCAGCATCGAGGTGCAGCTGTTCCCGAACGGCCAGCTCGGCCAGGATGCCGACGTCATCGGCCAGGTGCGCGACGGCCTGGTCGAAGCCACGATCTCCTCCGCCGGCGGGGTCGCCCAGCATTATCCGCTGGTCGGCGTGTTCGACGTGCCGTTCGCCTTCCCGAACATCGCGGTGGCGCACGAGGTGATGGACCTGTCGAGCAGCTTCGGCCAGACCTTCGCCGCCGATGTCGAGGAGGAGACCGGCATGAAGGTGATCGGCCTGCTGGACAGCGGCGGATTCTTCGCGCTGACCAACTCCGAGCGGCCGATCGAGAGCGTCGACGACATGGAGGGCCTGCGCATCCGCACCATGACCCTGCCGACCCATGAGGCGATCATTTCCTCGCTCGGCGGCCAGCCGACCCCGCTGCCCTGGGCGGAAGTCTACACGGCGCTGCAGACCGGCGTGGCCGACGGCCAGATGAACCCGATCCCGATCATCGCCTTCGCCAATTTCGACGAGGTGCAGGGTTATCTGTCGCTCACCAATCACATCATCACGCCCTATGTCTGGCTGATGAACGGCGACTTCTACGACAACCTGACCGAAGAAGAGCGCTATGTCGTCGACTATGCCGCCCGGGTGGCGGTCGATGCCGGCCGCGGCGTCAGCCGGGTGATCGAGGCCTCGGAGAACGGCCTGCCGGCGCTCGCCGCCTCTATGGAAGTCAACGCGGTCGCGCCCGAGGAGCTGGCCCGCTTTGCCGAAGCCAGCCAGCCGGCCGTGGTGGCGCTGATCGAGGAGCGCTTCGGCGAGGAGGGCACGGCCATGCTTGACGCCTTGATGACGGCCATCGAAGAGGCGCAGGAGTAAAAGAAGCCTCCGGCGGCCAGAGGGACTCGGTCCCTCTGGACTCCCGCTCTCTTGATGGAATGGGATTGCAAAGGGCCCCCGGCCCTTTGCCCGCCGGAGGCACTTTTTCTTAAACGGGCCCTTATCCAATGAGCATGACCTTGATCCCGCCCGCCTGCCGCCCGGCTGAAGCCCGCTGGCTGGCTGTCCCGGAGTCCGACCCGGCCGGCGTCGCCGCTGCCATCGACGCGGTGTTGCCGGCGACGATGTTGGACGAGGCGCGGGATGTGATCACCTCCTGGGACAGGTATGACCCGACGCCGCTGCACCGCCTGTCGGCGCTTGCCGGCGAGATCGGCGTCGGCACGCTGCTCTACAAGGACGAGAGCACCCGCTTCGGCCTGGCCTCGTTCAAGGCGCTGGGCGGCGCCTATGCCGTCTTCCGGGTCGCCGCCGAGCGGGTCGCAGCCCGGACCGGCGTTCGGCCGTCCGTGACGGAGATCGAAGCCGGACGCCATGCCGAAGATATCCGCGGCCTGACCGTCTGTTGCGCGACCGACGGCAATCACGGCCGGTCCGTCGCCTGGGGCGCCCGGCGGGTCGGCTGCCGCTGCGTCATCTACGTCCATGAAGAGGTCAGCCGGGCGCGGCGCGACGCCATCGCGGTCTTCGGCGCCGAGGTGCGCGTTGTAACCGGTGGCTATAACGACAGCGTCCGCCGGGCCGCCGAGGATGCCGGTGGCGCGGGCTGGACGATCGTTTCCGATACCAGCTGGCCGGGCTATGACGAGATTCCGCGGCTGGTGATGGCCGGCTACATGCTGATGGCCGACGAGGCGTTCGAAACGATGGGTGCGCCGCCGAGCCATGTCTTCGTCCAGGGCGGCGTCGGCGGCCTGGCCGCTGCCGTCGCTGCCGCCGCGCACCACCGCTGGGGCCCGCGCCGCCCGCTCCTGATCGTGGCGGAACCGGAGAACGCCGCCTGCCTGCTGGCGAGCGCCGAAGCCGGCCGGGCCGTCGCGCTGTCCGGCGCGTGCCACTCGCTGATGGCCGGGCTGGCCTGTGGCGAGCCCTCCATGCTGGCCTGGCGGGTGCTGGCCGCCGCGGCCTCGGGCTATATCGCGCTGCCCGACCATGCCGTGGCCCCCCTGATGCGCCGGCTCGCCGACCCGCCGCCCGGCGAGCCCGCCATCGTGGCCGGCGAGAGCGCCGTCGCCGGGGTGGGCGGCCTGGCCGCGGCGATGGCGGTGCCGGAGATCGCGTCTGCCTTCCGCCTCGGTCCCGACAGCCGGGTCCTGGTCTTCGGGACCGAAGGCGCGACCGACCCGGACCTCTATCGCCGGCTGGTCGGTCATGCGGGCCCTGCTTTGCCGCATCCCTGTCGTTGACAAGAATGCCGGTCAAGCCCAGTTTCCGGAAATGTATCCGGAAAAGGCGGATGACTGTGGATCAGGCGAAATCAGCCAATCGAACGAAGGCCCGCGTGGTGCGTCATCGCACCAAAGTCGCGGCTTCCGGTTCCAAGCGGATTGAGGTCACAGTGCCCGGCCGTGACGCAGGTCTGGTCAAGGCGATTGCGGGCGCATTGCGCGCAGGCGGCAAGGATGCGCAGCGTATTCGAGACTCCGTTCAACCGATCGTCTCTTCATCGAAGGCAAAGACCGGATCAGAGTTGGTCGCGTTCCTCCGCACGGCGCCGCTCGTTGGCGATGACCTGCACATAGAGCGCGACACATCGACGGGCCGCTCAGCCGAGTTCTCCTGATGGCATACCTGCTCGATACGAGCACCTTGCGGCTGCCGATACCCGCAACGTAAAGGATTTCGAGCGGTTCGATCTCGACGTGCTGAATCCCTGGGAAGCGTCTGTCGAAGGCTGATGCGGCACATTCATGAGGTGCCTCGGCCAAGGCCAGCCCCGCCGACCCTGGAGCCCGTGCCATGACCCGATTGCTGCCGCTGGCGACCGCTCAACTCGGCCCGATCGCGCGTGACGAGGCCCGGCCGGCCGTGGTGCGCCGTCTGATTGCCCTGCTCGAAGAGGCGGCGTCCCGTGGGGCCGGGCTGGTGATCTTCCCCGAGCTGGCGCTGACCACCTTCTTCCCGCGCTGGTGGATGGAGGACCCGGCCGAGATCGACGCCTTCTTCGAAACCGAGATGCCGTCGGCCGAGACGAGGCCTTTGTTCGAAGCGGCCGCCCGGCTCGGCTGCGGCTTCCATCTCGGCTATGCCGAGCTGGCGCCGGACGGCCGGCACTTCAACACCGCGATCCTGGTCGACAGGGACGGGCGGATCGTCGGCAAGTACCGCAAGATCCACCTGCCGGGCCATGCCGATCACCAGCCCTGGCGGCCCTTCCAGCATCTGGAGAAGCGCTATTTCCAGCCGGGCGATCTCGGCTTCCCGGTGTTCGAGGCCTTCGGCGGCCGCATCGGCATGCTGATCTGCAATGACCGCCGCTGGCCGGAAGCCTATCGCATGCTGGCGCTGGCGGGCGCCGAGCTGATCGTGCTCGGCTACAACACGCCGCGCCACTATCCGCCGGTGCCGGAGCACGACCATCTTCAGGACTTCCACAACCACCTGTGCATGCAGGCCGGGGCCTATCAGAATGGCTGCTGGGTGGTCGGGGTGGCCAAGGCCGGGGTCGAGGAGGGCTGCGAGTTGATCGCCGGCTCCTGCGTCATCGCGCCGACCGGCGAAATCCGTGCCCGCGCGACCACGGCCGGCGACGAGGTGGTGTTCGCCGAAATCGACCTCGACCGCGTGCGCGAGATCCGCGCCCACATATTCGATTTCGCCCAGCACCGCCGGCCGGAGACCTACGGCCTGCTGACGGAGGCCGGCTTCCACCCCACGATGTGAGCCGGCCCCTTGTTCCTCTCACGCAGTGCGCGAATCGCCATCATCTCTTCAGCCATTTGCGAACGCCCGGTTCGGTTGTGCATGACGGGGCTGCAGCTGTGCATGGATCGATTCCCATACGAATGAAACGGACTCAGAACCCATCACCAATGCTTTTTGATCTCAAAGGTTCGTTTGCCTTTTTTGCGTGCAATATAGGCTTTCACGATTTGAGCCGTTAAGTTATTATTCAAACACAAGTCACATCACCAGTACGCCTTGTCATTGATAATTATTTGCAGAAAAGGGAGGCTCCCCATGAAGACGATATTTCTCGAAGAGGCCCGGCGCCTGGTTGGTCTCGATGAAGTCGAGTTTCAGACCTTTTGCAAGGATGGGTGCGAACGCTTGGTCGAGGCCGGCACGGTCATCATCCCGGAGGGCAGCCGCGGCACCAGCTTCTTCGTGCTCGACAGCGGTGTCGTCGAGATACGCAAAGGCGGCGTGAAAATCGCTGCTTTGGATCGGCCGGGCACCGTTTTCGGAGAGATGTGCCTGTTCAACGAACAGGTGCGGGTCGCCGAGGTCGCGGCACTCGAACCCGCGCGGCTGATCGAGATCGACATCGAAACCTTCGCCCGCCAGGTCCTGCAGAACGAGCCCGGCGCGGTCAAGCTCATGGAATGGCTGGGGCACATCATGGCAGAGCGCTTGCAGCGCGAAGACGCAGCCATGATGAGCCGGATTGCTGCCAGTGATGAAAAGGCCGCTGCTCTGGCGGAATTCTTCGCGCCGCTTAAGAAACAGCTGATGGCCGACTGGGCACTGAAGTACCATGCCATCGGCAAGCCGGGAAAACTGGGAATTGTCAGCACCAAGCCGGCAATCGATGCCGCCTATCTTTCGGTCGCCTATTCACCCGGCGTTGCCGAACCGTGCCTGAAGATCAGGGCAGACGTCGAAAAGGCCTATGATTACACCGGCAAGTCGCATCTGGTCGGTGTGGTCACCAACGGCACTGCCGTCCTCGGCCTCGGCAATATTGGTGCCGCCGCCGCCAAACCCGTCATGGAAGGCAAGGCGGTACTGTTCAAGACGTTTGCCGATGTCGACGCCTTCGATATCGAAGTCGATGAACGCGATCCCGAACGCTTCATCGACATCGTCTGCGCCCTGGCGCCGACCTTTGGTGGGATCAATCTCGAAGACGTGTGTGCCCCCGAATGCTTCCATGTCGAGGAAGCCTGCCAGCAGCGCCTCGACATCCCGGTCTTCCATGACGACCAGCACGGCACGGCCATCGTCGCCGGTGCCGCGCTGCTCAACGCCCTCGACCTGGTCGGCAAACGCATCGCGGATATCCGGGTGGTCTTTTCGGGAGCCGGGGCCGCCGGGTTCGCCTGCGCGAAATTCCTGCTCTCACTCGGCGCGCGGCGCGAGCAGCTCATCCTCACGGATATTGACGGCGTCGTCTTCCGCGGACGGGGCGACAACAATTATCTGGACGAACTCGCCGCCGACACGCCGCACCGCACGCTCGCCGAAGCGATTGAGCAGGCCGGCGTCTTCATCGGCGTCTCGGCCGCCGGCGTCCTGCGGCCGGAGATGCTGATGGCAATGCAGGACGATCCCATCGTCTTTGCGATGGCCAATCCGGTTCCCGAGATCGACGTTGGCCTCGCCCGACGGACCCGCAATGACGTCATCATGGGTACCGGGCGCAGCGACTATCCCAACCAGATCAACAATGTTATCGCCTTTCCCTACATCTTTCGAGGCGCGCTTGACGTGCAAGCCAGGGCAATCAACGAAGAGATGAAGCTTGCGGCGGCCGGCGCTATCGCTGCCCTGGCCCGACAGCCGATCACCGCCGATGCCGGCTTCGATGCCGAGGGGCTCGGTTTCTCGCGCGATTACTTGGTACCGAAGCCCTTCGACCGCCGCCTTCTGCCGGAGGTCGCGTCAGCGGTGGCGGAGGCCGCGATGCGAAGCGGGGTGGCCCGCCGCGCGCTCGACAGTGCCGCGTATCGGGAGCGGCTGCGCGAGCAGAGCGGGCGGGGCGGGTGAGCGGCCGGTTTCTGCAGGGGACGACCGGATGACAACCGAAGGCGACCCGGCCGGCCGGGAGCATGACCCGGCTGCCGATGGGCCGGGCAGCGCGGCAGCCGCCCCGCGCCGCAGTCCCATGCGTCTGCAGCCGGCAGAATGGCTGATCTCGGCCATAGCGGTCCTGCTGGTCACTGCGGTGATCGTGGTGCTGCCTCGGGTTTTCGCCCCGGCGGCCGCGCTGGAAACGGTGGTCGACGATGTCAGGGTGAGCTTTTTCGCACCCGCGGAACCCCAGCGCGACGAGATCGTGATCATCGCCATCACCGAAGAGACGCTCGCCACCTTTCCCTATCGCTCGCCGATCGATCGCGGCTTTCTCGCCGACCTCATCCGTCTTCTGGAGGAGAGAGGGGTGCGGGCGATCGGCCTGGATATCCTGATCGACCAGCCGACCGAGCCCGAAAAAGACGAACGCCTGCGCCGCCTGCTGATCGACAGCCCGGTGCCGATCGTCGCCGCCACGGTGCTCGACCCGTTCCCGCTGACCGAACGCCAGCGCGCCTATCACGAGGCCTATGTCCGGCAGGCGACAACCGGCTTCGTCAACCTTGCCAAGGACGCCATGGACGGCGTTGTCCGGCGGCATATCCCGCTGCTGACCGAAGGTGGCGGCGTGGTGCCCAGCTTTTCGGCCCGGCTGGCGCTGGTCCTGGGACACCGCATCCCCTTCGAGCCGCTGCGCATCGACTGGCATGGCACCCCCGACGCCGCGACGCCACCCTTCCCGGTCTACCCCGCCCACACGCTTTCCTATCTGCCGAGCGCATGGATCGAGGATCGGGTAGCATTAATCGGCATGGTGGCGCCCGGCATCGACGAGCACCGCACGCCGCTCTCCATCCTCCGCGGCGCCCTGCCCGGCGTCGAGGTGCACGCCCACAGCCTGGCCCAGCTGCTCTCCGGGCGCCAGGCCATCCCAGCCGTCGGGCTCTGGCCGGAGGTCGCGATCGTCCTCATCCTCGCCGCCGCCGGCGCTGGGCTGGCCATGCTGCGCACCTCATTCTGGGTGATGCTCATGCCCAGCCTCGGGGTTCTATGCGGCTTCTGGGTTGCCGGCTTTGCCGGCTATTCCTGGGGCGCGCCGATGGCACCGCTGATCCTGCCCAGCCTCGCCTTCGTCCTGGCGGCCGGTATCGAGAGCGGGGTGCTGAGCGGTCGCCACCGGCGCAAGAGCCGCACCATCCGGGAAGCCTTTTCCCGCTATGTTTCGCCGACCGTGGTCGCCCGGCTGGAACAGAAGCCTGAGACGCTACGCATCGGGGGCACCTGGCGGGAGATCACGGTCCTCTTCACCGACCTTGAGGGCTTCACGGTCACCGCCCGGCAGCTGCAGCCGAACGTTCTTGCGGACATGCTGAACGAATATCTGGACGGCATGTTCGACACCGTCATGAAACACGAAGGCACGCTGGACAAGTTCGTCGGCGACGCCATCCTGGCCTTCTTCGGTGCGCCGGAAGCCCAGGCCGACCATGCCGAGCGGGCCGTCGCCTGCGCGCTTGCCATGGACCGCTTCGCCGAAGCCTTCCGCAGCGATCAGGTGGCAGCCGGGCGGCCGCTGGGCCGGACCCGGATCGGCGTACATTCGGGCGAGGCGCTGGTCGGCAATTTCGGGGGCAAGGCCCGGTTCAACTATACGGCGATCGGGGATACGGTCAATACGTGCTCCCGCCTGGAGAGCGCCAACCGCCATCTCGGGACCCGGCTCATCGTCAGCGCGGCGACCGCGACGCGTTGCCCCGGGCGACGCTTTCGCCCGATCGGCGATCTCCTGGTCAAGGGACGCCAGGAGCCGGTCTCCACCCTGCAGCCGGTGGTGCCGGGCGGGTTCCCGGCCGCCTTCCTCGATGCCTATGACGACGCCTTCCGCCTGCTCGATGAGGACCCCGAGGCTGCGCAGGCGGCCTTCGAACGTCTGGCCGCCGAGGCACCGGATGACCCACCGGTCGCCCTTCACCTTCACCGCCTGCGCCACGGCATGCCGGGCCGCCGCATCGTCTTGACCGAAAAATAGCCCGGTTGGACAAGGCGGTAACGCGGTCACTCGGTTTCGATCGCTCGTGATGCGCCGACATCGCGCATGTCGACGGCATTGCCGCCGATCAGCGACTCCCAGCCGGCCGGGAGGTCGCCGTCGCCCTCCGGAACCGGGCCGGAGTAAGGCCCTTCCACCGCCACCTGAATCCCGGCCTGGGTCAGGAACACCGCCGTACCGCCGGCCGGCACGTCGATGGCCGTGCCGGCGGCGACGAGGACCCCCGGCACCAGGCCGGCGGCGCTCGATTCGAGGACGATGGAGTCGGCCTTCGCAGCCGCTGCCATGCCGAGCCCGGCCAGCAGAATGGCGAGGGCCGGGAGAAGCCTGCCGGCCCCCTTCGCGAACCGCGTCCTGTCCATCCTCATGTCTCCCTTTTTGATGGTTCAATGGTGCAATCGCGCTGTCATGTCAAAGCTGCCGGCCGCCGTCGCCGACCAGGGTGAAGCCTGCCCAATTATAGGGATGAGCGGTCGCCGGGTCGTCGATCAGACGCAGCTGGCTCTGCCTCAGAGCTTCCGCCGTGCTGCGCCCGCCGGCCACGCCCTCGCGGAAAAGCCCGGCCAGAAGGGTAGCCGTCGGCCGGTCGGGCACATGCCAGTGCGAGGCGAGCAGTGATCGCGCGCCGGCATAAAAGAAAGCGCGGGCCAGTCCGGTCAGGCTCTCGCCGCCGGTATTCGCCCCGGCCCCGGCGGTATTGCAGGCCGAGAGGACGACGAGGTCGGCATCGAGTTCGAGGTCGAGGATCTCGGCGGCATCGAGGATACCGTCCTCCGCCGGCTGCGCGTCGGCCGGCCGGGAGACGACCAGCCCCGGTTCCGACCAGCAGTCCAGCTCGCCGGGCAGCAGGCCGTGGGTGGCGAAGTGCACCACCCGGAACTCGGCCAATCGCTGCTCGCGGACCGTGCGTTCGGTAAAGGCCGCGCCCAGGATCAGATCGCCGGCGCCGGCGTCCAGCGCGGAGGCGGCCGCCCGCAATTCCGCCGCGGTGGCCGGCAGGGGGGTGGCATTGGCCACGGCGGCGGCATCGTCCCGGCAGGTCTCGGGCAGCGCGCGTGCCGCCAGGATCGCCGCGGTGTCGCCGGCGGGCTGGAAATCCCCAAAGCCGATAAAGGGGCGTGAGGCTTGCGAGGGGGTCGCAACGTCGCGGATATGGACGAAGGCGCGCACCGAAGGCGCCAGCGTCAGGGCGTGGCGGCGGAGCAGCCAGGCCGCGTCTTCATAGCCCGCTTCGCGGGGCGGCTCGGTCAGCAGCATGCCGAAAGGCAGGCTGAGCAGCGGCTCGGAGGGCACGATCACCACGTGCCGGGCCGCAGCCATCCGGCCATCGATCTCGGCGAAGAGCAGCCGGTAGAGGGCGTGCGCCAGTGGCAGGTTGAAGGCCTCGCGGCCGGCGCCCTCGTCGACCGGCCGCCGCAGGCCGCGGACGATCTGCAGGGCCAGGGCCCGGTTCAGGGCGATCAGCCGGGCCTCCAGGCCCTCCGGCGCCACCAGCACCACCAGGGTGCGATCGCCCCCGACCAGGATTTGCACCAGCGCCTCGTCGGGCTGCAGCTGGGCCTGCACGGTCCCGGCATCAATCGGCAGGTCGACCAGCTGGTTGTAGCGCGGCGAGACCGACTGCACCTGAAGCTCCAGCGCGGCGATGCGCGCCCCGGCCGCCTCCAGCTCGCGGTCCAGCTGTCGCAGCTGCTCGGGCAGGACATTGGGCTGCGCCTGCAGGTGCAGCAGCGTCGTGTTGAGCGTGTCGCGCTCCATGCGGGCATCCTGCAGGGCCCGGATCAGTCCGCTGATCTCCTGTTCGCCATCGGCCAGGCGGGCGGCGGCGAGCCCGATGGTCTGCGCGGTGAGGCTGCCGCGGATGGTCTGGCTGACCGCGAACAGCTCCTGCAGCAGGGCATCCGCCCGGCCGGGCTGCTGCGCCACAGTCGCGAGCACCGCCTCGAAATAGGGCAGGGCCTGCTCGAAGCTGAGCCCGCCGCCCTGCGCTTCGATGATGGCAAAGCCGGCGCGGAAGGCGTTGAAGGCGTCGGCGGCCTCACCCTGCTGCCAGAGCAGCTTGCCGAGCAGCAGCCAGGCCAGCCCCTCGGTGCGCGACTGCGCATACAGGCCCGCCTGCGCCTCGATACTGCGGCGCACCAGGTCGATTGCCTCGGCGGGCCGGCCGGCGGCCTCGGCGAAACGGGCCTGCTGGAGATAGAGCTCCGGCTGCCAGTGCGGCGGCAGATCCGGATCGCGCCGGGCAATGCGCTCCGCCCGGGCCAGGCTGGCCCCGGCCCCCTCCCGATCGCCGAGGACGAATTGCATGATTGCCTCGGTATAGAGGCTGCGGACGGCATCGCCGATCGCCGCCGGGCCGGCGGCGGGGTGCGGCGACTGGCCGGCGCCTTCGCCCGCCAGGTCGAGCCGTTGCCGGGTGGCCGCGCGGGCCAGCTCCAGGGCATGCTCCGGCTGACCCTGATTGGCCGCATGGATGGCCAGGTAACTGTCGAACCGCGGCCGCTCGGCAGGATCGAGGGAGGCGCCGAGCAGGCTGCCGGCCTGCTCGAACAGCGGGCCGGCCTCGGCGAAACGGCCCTGATTGCTGAGTTGCAGGGCGATGTGCATCAGGACGAAGGCGCGGCCGGCGGCGCCGTCCGGCACCAGGCGCCGGTGCAGCCGGAGCGCGTCCCGATAGGCCCGCTCTGATGAGGCGAAGTCCTTCGTATAGTTGTGGTACTGCGCCAGGCGCAGGAGGCGGCTGTAATCCTGAAGGTCGCCGGTACTGAAGAGAGTCCCGCCCAGCTCCGCCTCGACCTGGCGGATGGCGGCGGAATAATCCTGCGGGGTGCCGGCTTCGGCGGCCGGGCGCGTCCGTCCCGCGGCGATGCCGATGGCCGCCTCGAGCGCCGGCAGGGCCGCCGGGATGCCGTCGCCGAGCAGCAAGGCCCCGTCGCTTGCGGCCGCCACCGCGACATAGGGCCAGCCGCCCTCGCGGAAGGCGCATTCGGCGAAGAGGTGGGCCGGCAGGCTGTCGAGGATCTCGGATGGCGTGCCCTCGGCGCAGACCACCCGGTGGTCCAGCGCCGCGCGCCACCAGCCGGCGCGAGCCGCGGCCGCGGGGTCGCCCGTTACCGCGCTGCCCGTCCCGGCAGGCGCGCGGTAGACGGTGCCGCTGGGCTCCTCCCAGTCGCCGCAGCGTATCGCGTAGGCCGCGGTGCCGGCCGGGGCGCCGTCGGGGATGGGGGCAGGCTGCATCCGGCAGGCCTCGCCGATCAGATTGTCGCCGACGCCAATCGTGCGGACCGGGGCATTCGCATCTTCGCCCGGAGCGATCGTGCAGCCCCCCGGGAGCGAAAGGCAGGCCAGGGCGGCAAGGACCAGCCTCCATCGCCATGACCGCTGCCGGCCCCGTCGGGTCACGGTTGCACGCGTCGTTCCGGCCATTGCCTTGGTCTCCCGTCCTGCCGCCATCACTCATCCCCCGGCGTTGCAAGGAGCCAGGTCTCATCGTGCGGATCGTCCTGATAGCGGTAGGTGCCGGTGCCGGTGCGGCGAACGGCCGGCTGCGTTTCGGCAGGGGCCTGTTCGGCGAGGTCGAGGCGGATCGGGGCGTTCGGGCGGGCCCCGGGTTCGCCCGGATCGGCCAGCACCATCTCGGCGTCTTCCATCTCTCCAGCCGGCTCGGCAAGGACTGCGGGAAGATCGGGGCTGGCGCGCAATACCCTCTCGGCCGGGAGCGGCTCGATATCCAGGCGGCCGGCGACGAAGGAGAGGCCATAGCCGGCGGGCGAGGCGAGCGTGCCCGCCTCGACGAGGATCGGGAAGCTGCCGGCCGGGCTCTCCGGGCTTGCCGGGGTCGACAAAGCCGGGGCGCCGGTCAGTGCGGTGGCGGCGGTGTCGCCGTCGATGAAGCCGGTGACGGTGACCGGTTCCAGCGGCGGGTTGGGGTCGCCGGCAAAGCGGCTGAGGGTCGGGCCGGCGACGGTCAGGACCGGCTCGACCTCATAGAGGAAGGCGATGCCGGGCACGATGGTCGGCGGCGGGTCGGCGGCGAAGTCCCGGCCATACTGCCGGCCGCCGGGCAGGCCGCCGCGCACGTCGCGGCGTGGGTCGACCGAATAGACCAGAAAGCGGCCGTCCTCTGCGGTCAGCCCGGCCCCGGCAGCATTGTCGAACGCCTCGCGCGTCACCAGCACGATGTCCGACGTGGCTGTGACCGGCTGCTGCAGGACCAGAGCACCGTCGGCGATCACGGTTGTCGTTCCCAGGACCCAGGGCGCCCCCGTGCCGCCGAGGCCGAGATCATCGGCATCGCGGAACTCCAGCTGTCCGACGCTCGCGCCGCTCCCGCTCAGGTCCTGCAACTCCAGCACATCGACATCATTGGCGCCGAAAAACAGGCCGGCCGCATCCGGGCCGGAGAAGGCGAGAGCGAAAGTGCGCCCCGCGATTGCGCCCGCGGGATCCTGTACCGCGTCGGCGCCGATATCGAGCGTCAAACGGTTGCCGGCGGTCAGCACGGCCCCGGCCTGCTGGGCGAAATCGCCGCCGATGGTCAGCGAAAGGTCGTTGCCGGCGGCGATCACGCTGTCCGGCCCCTGCAGCAGGCTTCCGCCCACCGCGAGGCTCAGGTCTTCACCGGCCAGAATGCCGGCGAATTCGCCGGCCGCGGCGGGCGACAGGTCGCCGACGGTGCGGAACGACAGGGACCCGCCGATATCCGCGGCCAGCTCTGCGACGGCATTCCCTTCGGGAAGGCTGACATTGCCCCCGGCCTCGAGCACCAGCCGGGAGGCGGCGAGCGCGGCGCCCTCGCCTTGCGTGACGGTCTCCGCCGCTTGGAAGGCAAGGGTCTCGAAGGAGAGCGGCGCGCCGATGGCGATCGAGTCCTCGAGCAGCGTGATGGTCCCGCTCTCGCCCGAGCCGTCCGGACCGGCCGTGGTCGCCCGGCCGAGAGCATAGGCGTCGACGTCGAAGATGCGGTCGAGCGGCAGGATGATCTCCAGGTCGTTTCCAGGGCGCGACGGTCCGTCCACAATCTGGCCTGGCGCCCGGTTGCGGATCGAGACGCTCGCCAGGGCATTGATGCCGCCGGAGATCAGCGTGATGGTGCCGGTCCCGGTCGCCACATCGGCGAAGAAGTTGATGGCGCCGTCGTCGAAACCCGCCGGCGCATGGGGCGAATGCGCTTCCAGGTGCAGCGGCCCATTATTGGTGGTCACTGGGGCATCGATGGTGATGTTGCGGCCGGCCTGGAAAGTGAGACCGACGCCGGGCTCGGCGATGTCGATCGGCGCGGCGACAGTGATGTCTGTCGTGGCCTGGATGATGACGTCCTGTCCGGCGTTATTGATGGCGGCGGTCGAGATCGTGGCGATGTCCGGGGCGTCATCAAAGCCGATGGGCGGCGCGACGGGAAACTGCTCGGGGTCGAGATCGTCGATCCGCACCGACGCCGGATCGATCAGCCAGCGCCCCGGCGCCCCGGCGGGCGCGCCGGCGCTGACGGTGCCGAAGGCCAGCAGGCCGGCCGCCGCCGAGGTCTCGACAAACCCGCCATCGCCGCCGGCCGGGCCGCCGCGGGCGGTGATCGTGCCGGCAAAGCGGGTGCCGCTGTCCGACCAGAGGACGACCGCACCGCCATCTCCATCGCCGGTGGCGTCGGCGGCGATGCGCGCGCCCGGTGCCATGTCAACGCGCGCGGCATTAGGCAGCGGGCCGGCACCGCCGCGGCTGCCACCGACCGCGACCCGACCACCGCCGGCTGCGCCAACGACGTTGATCGCGGCACCGTCTTCAAGGGTGATGTGGCGCCCGAGGACCGTCACCGAGCCGCCGCGCCCGTCCGGAGCGCTGCTGCCGGCATCCAGCCGGCCGGCCAGCG
The DNA here is from genome assembly GCA_009909005.1 of Alphaproteobacteria bacterium. Classification (GTDB taxonomy): domain Bacteria; phylum Pseudomonadota; class Alphaproteobacteria; order DSM-16000; family Inquilinaceae; genus JAAAOG01. The sequence goes on from JAAAOG010000134.1 coordinate 29,668, forward strand.
CGACCTCGCCCCGCAGGCCGCCGTCAAGCGTGATGACCCCGTCCTGCGCCGAAACCGTCCGTGCCTCGACCACGCCGTCGAGATTGATCACCCGGTCGATGACGCCGTCGGCGGCCTCGGCGGTGATCAGCACCCGGCCGCCGGGTGCGTGGACGGCGCCGCTGTGCGCGACCAGGGCCTCCGCCCCCTCCGGAGCGCCGGTGACGGGCCCGCTGGCGGCGAAGCGCACCAGCCCGTCCCCATGAAAATCGATGGCGAAGGTTTCGGACCCCGCGATCACCACCTGGGCCAGGCGGCCTTCGATGACGCCGCTGTTCTCGACGCCCGGTGCCACCAGCGCCGCCAGTCCGCGCTCGCCGACGGAGACCCGGCCCTGATTGACCACCCGGGCATCCGGGTCGGACGAGGGCCGGTCGAAGACGAAGCGGTCCTCCAGAAAATCGCGGTCGGCGATGTCGGCGGTGGTCGCCAGGAAACCGCCGACGTCGATCCGGGCATCCGGCCCGACCAGCACGCCTTGCGGATTGACCAGCCAGACCCGGCCATTGCTTTCGAGACGGCCCTCCAGGGCCGAGCGCCGGCTGCCGACCACCCGGTTGAGCGAAATCGAGCCGGCATCCGGCTGGTTGATAATCGTCGTCTCGCCGGCGCCGATGCTGAAGTCCTGCCAGGTGATGACGGCCCGGCGGGTCGCCTGGTCGATGCGGGTCACACCGCCGGGCTCCCGGGCGATCTCGGCCTCTCCGGCCACCACGCGGCCGCCGCCCGGTCCGGCGCCGGCCGGCGTACTCGAGAGAGCCAGGGCGAGTCCGCCCACCAGGGCTCCCGCGGCGAGGCCGACCAAGCGGCTCGCGGCCCGGCGGCTCTCCGCGCGCAATCCGCTCATGTCGGCACCCTCCTCTCTGGTCCGGCGCTAAAACCGCGCCACGAGGCGGAACAGCACCTCGGGGTCATTGGTGGTGCCGCCGTCCGAGCGGCGGCTGTCACGGGTCAGCGGCTTGGCGACGGTCAGCTCGGCGTCCAGCCAGTCGGTCACGTTGGTCCGGATGCCGAGGCCGGTCGAGGCCAGCGACAGGCCCGAACGGCCGTCATCGTTGACCCAGACCTGCCCGAAATCATAGAAGGCGAAGGCTTGGTAGTTTTCGAAGAAATCGCCGTCCCGGCTGCCGTTATACTGCATCTCGACAGTCACGCCGACGCCGTGGTCGCCGTTCAGCTCCGACGGATCGTAGCCGCGGCCGAATTCCCGGCCGCCGACCGAGAACTGCTCGAAAGGCAGCAGATTGTCGGCGGAATACTGACCGGCCAGCTCGACATAGGCGGTGAAACCGTAGGCCAGGCCCTGAAGGCGGGAAGCGCGGCCGCGCACCAGAGTGAACCGCCCGGTGGCGTCCAGGCGGGAATTGTCCGGATCGCCGGTGTCGCTGGCATCGAGCAGCGGCAGGCCCTGCCGCAGCGACAGCGATGCCAGATTGGCGCCGCGCCAGCCGTCGATATGCTCGGCGGTGGCGGTGACGTGCACCACCCGCAGCCGGTCGCGGCTGAAATCCTCGCCCAGGCCGTCCGTATCCTCGACAACGAAATCGAAGCCGCCTTCCAGCATGAGATTGGTCCGGCGCGACCGAATGAGTGGGTAGCCGACCGCGACCTGCGCGAACAGCGTATCGGTCTCCAGGTCGAAATCGTCGAGGGTGAAGCCGGGCTCCGAGGCGCCATAGGACAACAGCCCCCGCGCCCAGGCGCCGTCGCTGCCGATCCTGGTTTCGTAATTGATCTGGCCCACCGCTTCGCCCAGCCGGCCGTCCGACGCACCGACACTGGCAATGCCGAGGAGGCGGTCGCCCAGGCCGGCCAGCCCGTTCACCGCGCCGCCCAGGGTCGCTCCCCAGGGCCCGGTGAATTCCGACCGGGCGGTGTTGCCGAGGACGGCGAAGCCTTCCAGCCGCTCCTCCTCGACCGTGACGTCCAGGACCGCCGCGCCGGTCTCGCCATCGGAAGGGCGCAGCAGGCCGGACGCGGCAATGCCGGGCACGTCATTGACCAGCAGCATGCGGCGCTCCAGCACGGCGAGAGTCAGCGGTCGCGCCTGGGTGATCGGTGCCAGCATGCGCCGGATCAGGTCGGCGGAGCGCCCCGGCGTCCCCTCGACCACGATGTCGCCGACATAGCCTTCGATGACCTGCACCCGGAAGACGCCGTCTTCGACCGTCTGCGGCGGCAGGATCGCGCGCGTCAGGAAATACCCGTCGCGGCGGTACTGCGCCTCGATCGCCGCCGCGATGTCGTAGAGCACGTCGAGGCCGATTTCCTCCCCCCGATAGGGCGCGAAGGCGGGAACCAGTGCGACCCGGTCGTAGACCGTGGCACCCTCCACGACGACGTCGGAAAGCGTGAAACGAATGGCTTCGGCCCCCGGCGGCGGCCGGCTGGGCGCGGCGCGCGGCACGGTGATCTGCGGTCCCGGACCGGGTTCGGGCCGCGGCAGTTCCTGTTCCAGCCGGACGTCGGGCCGGGCGGCGGGCGGAATGCCGGGGGGTACCGTCTGGGCCCGGGACGAAGCGGGGAAGGCCACCAGGCACATGATGAACAGGCGCGTGAGGAGGAGCGGCGTTCGTCTTGGTCTTATTTCGCGCAAATTCATCGGGTCAGGCCTTGTGAGGGTCCGGGCCGCTTGATCAGGAGACGGCCCGGACCTCGGCGGGAAGAAGGCGACCGGCTCAGCCGGCACCGAACAGGAGATCCGCTTCCGACTGCGGCAGCGGCAGGATGGCCGGGCCGGAAAAGTCGTCGGGCGGATATAGGAAATCCCCAGGGATGAAGCCGATCTCGCCGTTCGGTCCGCCGCCGCCGACGCCGTGCCGGGGCACCACCGCTCCCAAGGGTTCTGCCGCCGCGAACAGGGCTGACGGGTCGGGGCTGCCGGCGCCGAAGCGGTCGGTGAAATTGAGGGCGATGACCACCTCGACCGTTGCCGTGCTGTCTTCGCTGCCGTCGGTGGCGGTGTAGGCGAAGCTGGCCCGCTCCCCGTCGAAGTCTTTGGTCGCGGTGAAAAGGACCACCGGCTCTCCGGTCTGCGGGTCGTTGGCCAGGGCGACCGTCACCCCCGGCGTCATGCTTTCCGCGGCGGTCACGACCAGCATGTCGCCGTCGACATCGGTGTCGTTGGCCAGAAGGGCCGCCACGGCGATGGTGAGCGGTACAGTCTGGATGGCGATGAACCCGCCATCGTCTTCGGAAACCGGCGTGTCGTTGAGGCCGTTGACGGTGATCGCCACCATCGCCGTGTCCCGCCCGCCCTGGCCGTCCGACAGGGCGTAGGTGAAGTGGTCGGCGCCAGCGAAGTCGGGGTTCGGGGTGTAGGTAAAGCGGCCGTCATCGCCGCCCGTCACGGTGCCGCCGACGGGCGGGTCGAGCAGCGAAGCCGTCAGCGGATCGCCGTCGGGATCGCGGTCATTGCCCAGAACATCGACGGTGACCGGCACCTCCTCGTCGGTCTCGGTCGTGTCGTCATTCGCAATCGGGTCGTCATTGACCGACCGGACGCGGATGATCACGACGGCCTGGTCGCTGCCGCCGCGGCCGTCGTCGATGCGGTAGGTGAAGCCGTCGGTCCCGTGGAAGCCGGGGGGCGGCACATAGCGGAAGCTGCCGTCTGCGGAGAGGTTGAGGGCGCCGTTCCCGGGCCCCTCGATCAGCGCGGCGGTCAGCGGGTCGCCGTCCGGATCGGTATCGACGCCATTGCCGTTGTCGGCCAGGACGGAGCCGTCGAGCGCCCGATCCTCGAAGCCGGCAACATTGTCATCGGCGGCGACGGGTGCTTCGTTCACAGCCTCGACGACGATGTCGACGCGGCCGATGTCGGCCCCTCCCTTGCCGTCCTCGATTCGGTAGTCGAAGCCGTCGGTTCCGGAGAAACCGGGCTGGGGGACATAGGTGAACTGGCCATCCTCGTCGAGAACGACCGTGCCGTGCTGCGGCCCTCGTCCCGGCACGAGAACAACGCGAAGGCTATCGCCGTCAGGATCCCTGTCGACCCCGCTGCCATTGTTCGTGAGAAGATTGCCGCTGAGACTGCCGCCCCCTCCGATGACAAAACCGTCATCGACTGCGATCGGCGGATCGTTGTCCTCCTCGGGCGGTGGATCTTCCGGGGGAGGCGCTGGTGGAGACGCCTCGGGGGGCTCCTCCGGTGCGGGCTCCTCCGGTGGCGGCTCCTCGGGCGGTGGCGGCAGGGCCTCGGCCGCCTCTGCCGTCCGAGGCGTCGGCCATGGTGGCACCGCCGGTAATGACCAGCCCCTCCACCGTCGCTTCCACGTCTTCGCCGAAATCGAGGACGCGCCGTGGCTGAAAATCCGGCCCGGCTTGGGCAAGCGCGGTTGCCGGGTTTCCATCCCCGTCGGCATTGGCGTCCAGCGTAATGTCGGGAGTCCCGTCGTTATCGGTATCGCCGTCGATGGTGACGTCGCTGTTGGCGTCCAGTTGATCCAGCAGTGAGATCACCCCGCCGGCGAGCCCGGGCGCGAAGGTGATGGTGTCGGCACCGGGTTGGGCGTCGGCAAAGGCCAGCGCCTCCCGCAAAGTCACCTCGCCGTCGGGATTGGTATTGTCCTCCAGGATGGTGACAATAAGCCCTTCATCGGGCCCCTCATCCGCACCGGTGATCGTTACAGTGACGGTGGCGGTGTCAGTGCCGCCATTGCCGTCAGAGATCTTGTAGTCGAAGCTGTCGTTGTCGGTCTGGCCGTCAATGAGTGCCTCGAACTGGCCGTTCGGGTCGTAGTCGAAAGTGCCATCGGCATTCAGCCTCAGCAACGCCCCGGAAGCCAGGGTCATCTGGCTGCCGACACCGCCGGCCTGGCCGTTCACTTCGGTGACGGTCAGTTCATCGCCGTCGGGATCGCTGTCCGCGCCGGCGCCGTTGTCGGCCAGGACATTGCCTGTGGTCAGGGGGTGTCTTCGTCGGTTGAGGCGGTATCGTCGCTGGCGACCGGCGCGTCGTTGATGCCGGTGATCGTGACGACAACCGTCGCTTCTGCTGTGTCGAGTGGGCCGAGATTGTCACTAAAAGTGTAAGTGAAGCTGTCGGTCGTAGTCTCGCCCAAGGCTAGGCTGTTAAAGTCATTTGCTGAATATGTCAGAGTGTCCGTGGCATCGTCGAAGCTTACCGTTCCGGTCGTATTTACCGAATTTACCGCGATGATATTCTTGGAATTGGGGTTGTCCGGATCAACATCATTGGCAAGTAACGAAGCATGCAGATTGAGAGTCGTTTCGTCTTCGTTGACATTGACCGTGTCGTCACCGGCAACCGGTGGATCGGGTTGGCCGGATACCATGATGTTGACCGTGGCCGTATCGGTCGCCCCATTCCCATCTCTTATCGTATAAGTAAAGCTGTCTGCGCCTTTCTCGCCCAAATCAAGATGATCGAACCCCGTTGCCATGTAAGTCAAAGTATCGGTGGAATCTTCAAAAAAAACGGCACCCACTGTCCCGCTTGTATCGACTGAAATAATATCTCTATTATCATTTTCATCGGGGTCGGTGTCATTCGATAGAAGTAAGCTGTGCAAATCGATGATGAAATCATCTTCGGTGGGGTCAAGAAGTTCATCCGTGGCAACCGGCGGATCGTTGACTCCGTCAATGATGATTTCGACGGTGGCCGTATCCAGGCCACCGTTTCCGTCGCCAATGGTATAACTAAAGCTGTCTGTGTCTGTATCTCCAACCCCTAGGCTTTCGAACTTGCCGTTCGGGTCGTAGGTGAAGGTGCCATCCACTCTGAGCGTCAGTAGCGCCCCGGAAGCCAGGGTCAACGGGGTGTCGACATCGCCGGCCTGGCCGTTGACCTCGGTGACCGTCAGCAGATCGCCGTCGGGATCGCTGTCCGCGCCGTTGCCGTTGTCGACCAGGACATCCCCGCTCAGCACCGTGTCCTCGTCGGTGCTCGCCGTGTCGTCGGCCGCGGTCGGCGGTGCGTTGGCGGCGGACTGCAGTTCGTAAGCACCGATATCCACGGTTTCATCGAAGATGCGGGGAAAGCCCGGCCCGCGCTGGTCGTAGGCGAGACCGACCGCCGCGGCATTGTTGCCGGCATTGACGGCAGGGTCAAACGGCAACAGCGCAATCGTCCGGGTCGGCCCGCCATTGTCGTGCAGCCCGCCGTCAAAGATGCCGGCTGCATCTTTAACGATAAGATTATTGTTTCCTGTGTATCCACCGATAATTTGATTGTCGGATAAGTTGCCGGCCACGATCGTATTGTTCAAGAGGGGGGTCGGAGCGCTCTCGGATGAATAAACTCCACTGCCGTTTCCTGTAAATGTTGCATTTATTAGCTCTAGCCTCCCGTTATTCGAGCCAAAATATATGCCCCCATAGTTGCCAGAAATGGTGCTATTTCTAACGGAGAATTCTGACCTAAAGCCGCCGAAATAAATTCCCCCATTATTTTCAATGATCCCGCCATCATCAATGACCCCGCCACCATCAAAGATTCCGCCATTGTCATTGACAGTACTGTTGGTCAGCGTTACCGTGGCCGCGGATGATTTCAGTTCCAAAGCCGGATTATTATAATTATTGTTAATTGTGCTGTCAACTATTTCGAAATCTCCACCCGATCCACCGGAATATATGCCGCCATCTCAGCATCCATCAGTTTCTGACGAAAGGTTATTGACGGTCGGAATCGGCGTGTGATTCAAGGAGTCCGCCCAAATTTTGAGCGGACTCGGCGCATGGACGG
>JAAAOG010000110.1 GCA_009909005.1 Alphaproteobacteria bacterium
GAAGGCCTCGCCGAGGGCCGGCAGGGCGATCAGCCCCTGGCGGGCGAGATCGTGATAGGCGGCCGGCGGCAGCAGGCCGCGGCCGCCCAGCCGGGCCCGGGCGCCGGCCGCCGCCTCGTCGAAGCGCTGCCGTTCCAGAATCCGGGCGGGGTTGGCGGCGATGAAGCTGCTGAGCGGCCACATCGCCATGACGACGTCGGCGGCGCTGTAGACGATCCCGGCCACCCGGGCCGACGCCGCGTCATATCTCTGGTCTGCGGGGATGGTCATCGATTCTTGTCCCTGACTCGCGGAGCTGGCTGGGCCGGCCGGGCCCTAGAGGGTGAGGTCGCGATGGGTGTAGGTCCCGTCGCGCGCCAGCGGCCGGATGCCGACGAACAGCAGCCGCACGTACAGCCGGTCGCGCAGACCCTGCACGGCGCTGCCGGTGCGCCGCCAGGGCACCAGCGACAAGGCCAGGGCGAGCGCAAAGACAACCGGGACCAGCCAGTGCCACAGGCTCGGGGCGAAGGGGGCCACGGCCAGCTCCGGCGCCAGCAGCACTGCGAAGACGGCCAGCCCGCCGACATAGAGGGCAAAGCCGATCGCCCCGGCGATCAGCGCGGCCCCCAGGCTCGTCGCCATCGCCTCCGGGTGGCGGGCCCAGATCACGACCGCCTGAACCAGCGCCATCAGCGCGAAGGTGGAGAGCAGCAGCGCCGTCGGTCCGGCTCCGGCGGCGGTCAGCACCGCCACGCCCGCGGCGACCAGCAGCGCGGCGACCGGCAGAGCGGCGGCCAGCGCGATGGCGGCCCGGCGGGCATCCAGGCGGGCGGCCGGCGCATTCTTCAGCGCCCGGGCCTGGCCGACCACCGAGCCGGCGCCGAGGAACAGGGTCGCCTTGAACAGGCCGTGCACCACCATGTGGTAGACGGCGGCGGCGAAGGCGCCCAGCCCGCACTGCATGACCATGAAGCCCATCTGGCCGATGGTCGAATAGCCCAGCGCCCGCTTGATGTCGGTCTGCACCAGCATCACCACCGCGCCGAACAGGGCGGTGACCGCGCCGACGGCGAAGACGACGAACAGCAGCCCCGGCTGGGCCAGGAACATTTCCGAAAAGCGGGCGAGCAGATAGCCGGCGGCGTTGACGAAGCCGCCATGCATGAGGGCGGAGACCGGCGTCGGCGCGGTCATGGTGTCGGGTAGCCAGCCATGCAGCGGCAGCTGCGCCGATTTGGCCAGCGCGGCCAGAATCACGAGCACCGCAAAGATCTGGGTCGCCGTTTCCCCGGCGCTTGCCGCCGCGGCCGCGGCGATCTCATGGACATCGCTGGTGCCGTAGAGGATCACCGCCAGGATCGCCCCGGCGACGAAGGCGACGTCGCCGATCGCCAGCAGGCCGAGCGTCCGGCGCGCCGCCGCGCGCGCCGCCGGCCAGCTGCGGCGATGGCGGACCAGCCCGGCCAGCACCCAGCTGGCGCCCAGCCAGGCCAGCGCCAGCAGCACGATATGGTCGAGGCTGACCATCAGCAGGATCAGCGCCGAGAGCAGGCCGATATTGCGGAAGAACCGCCGGATATCGACGTCGCCGTCCATGTAGCGCTCGGAAAAGGCGTGAATGGTGACGCTGATCCCGGCGGTCAGCAGCACGATCACCGCCGACAGCCGGTCGAACTCGAACCAGTGCCCGGTCACGGGAATGCCGGCGAAGACGAACACCGCCAGCACGAGGGCGCTGATCGTCGCGGCGATCTGTGCGCCCAGGGCCAGGCGCACGGCGCGGCGCAGGCCGGCCAACGGCCCGTGCCCGGCGAGCCAGGCCCCGGCCAGGGCGATCAGGGCCGGCAGGGCGGCCGCCAGATCCATGCTTGTCATTCTCTCCCTCCAGTCCCCGGACGGTTTCGGAAGAGAGAGATATTGCACCCGCGTTATAAGCCAAAATTAGTTTTTCACGAATTTAACATAAGCCCCGCTAATGACTAAGCCGGTCCTCGATATACTGGGCGAAGGTGGCGACCGCCGCCGAGGGCGCCGCACGCACCAGCAGGCACATCTGCGTCTCCTCCAGATCGGGCAGGCCGCTGTCCGGCGGCAGCGGCACCAGGCCGGGCGGGATCATGTTGCGCGGCAGAACGGTCAGGCCCAGCCCGGCCCGCACCGCCGCGGCGGCACCGGCAAGGCTGGGGCTGGTGTAGACGATGGTCCAGCCGATGCCGGCGCGGTCGAGGGCCCGGAGGGCGCGGCGGCGATAGACGCAGGGCTCGGGCGACAGCACCAGCTTCATGCCGCCTTCGCCGCCCAGGCCGGCAGGCGGCCGGCGCGGGTCGTTGCCGACCCACACCAGCTTCTCGCCCCAGAGCGGCCGGGCGCCGGGATGCAGGTGGCCGGCGTCCTGCTTGATGACCACCAGGTCGAAGGCGTCGCGCTCGAAGCCCTCGATCAGCCGCAGGGTCAGCTCGCAATTGGTGCGCAGCAGCACATGCGGGTGCCGATCGAGATAGCGCGCCAGAATGTCGGGCAGGAAGAAGGTGGCGAAGTCCTCCGGCGAGCCGAAGCGCACCTCGCCCCAGGGATCGGGATGGGCCAGCTTGTCGAGCGCCTGGTCGAGCAGCTCCAGCACCTGGCGGGCATAGCCGAGCAGCAGCTCGCCGGCCGTGGTCAGGGCGACGTGCCGGCGGCTGCGCACGAACAGGGGCTGGCCGAGCGTCTCCTCCAGCTTCTGGATCTGCTGGCTGACCGCCGACTGGGTGCGTGACACCTTCTCCGCCGCCCGGGTGAAGCTGCCCGTGGTGGCGAGCGCATAAAAGGTGCGCAGCAGCGCGGTGTCGATGTCGGCCCGCCGCCAGGCCCGCAGCGGATCGCCGCGCGGCGGCTCCGAGCCCCCCGCAGCCCCGTCTCCGTCAGGTGTCGGCATGGATGTCCGTCCCGGCCTCTCCGGCCACCGCCTCCCGGCGATTGCGCCGGACCTCGAGCTGACATCAGCCGCCCGTCACGGCGCAAGAGGAGAGTCCGGGGCGTCGCCCGTATCCGCTCCGGCTTTTCTTGTCCCGCCTGCCTTTCCGCCCTAACGCGTCGAGCCGCCGCGAAAGACCCGGACGCCGGAGGGTGCGGTGGTTTCCTCCTGCCGCCGACGCACGCGGTCGCCATTCTGCGGCCGGTCGGTGGCCAGCACCGAGCCTTCGAAGGCGTGCCGGTCGCAGGCCCGGATCTCATCGAGGACGAAATGCGGGATCGGGTTCGGGGTCAGGCCGTTGCGCTGCAGCCAGACGGCCTGCAGGCGATAGGCCTGTTCTTCGTAAAGAGCCGGGCAGTCGAAGCGAATGCGCCGGGCATCCTGGATGTAGTGAACGAGCTCGTGTACCAGAATGGATTGCTCATAGGGATTGTCGAAATCAAACGTGTTCGGCAAATACACCATATCGTCTCGCGAATTGTACATGCCGCCCACCAGATAGCGATTGCCCAGCTGATGACTATGTGCCGTCAGCTGGTGCAGCTCGCCGCGCGACATATAGACGACCGGCGGGGCCTCGAGGTGCGGCGGCTGGCCCATCTGGCCGGCCAGCCAGATCAGCGTTGCCGCGATGAACTGCTCCATGATCGCTTCCCTTTCCGCGCCGATCGTCGGGGTCACGATAGCTGCGAAAAAGAAAGCGATCCTTAACCGGACTTGAGAAAGTTCACCCCTGCCCGACAGGTTCTATTCGGTCTGCTCCTCGGTCTGGATATTCACTTCCGAATGCAAGGTTCGATGAACAGGGCATTTTTCGGATATTTCAATCAATTTGGCGCGTTGCTCGCTGTCGAGATCGCCGGTCAGCGAAATCGTCCGGCTGATCCGGTCGATCTTGCCGCTGGTCGTTTCGCACTGTGCGCAATCCTCCGCGTGCACCTTTTCGTGCTTAAGGTCGACCCGGACTTTCTCCAAAGGCCACTGCTTGCGGTCGGCATACAGGCGGATGGTCATGGAGGTGCAGGCGCCAAGCCCGGCCAGGAGCAGGTCATAGGGGCTGCCGCCGCTGTCATTGCCGCCATAGGCCTGCGGCTCGTCGGCGAACAGCCGATGCCGGCCCATGGCGACGGCCTGCTGGAACTTGCCGTAGCCGGTTTCCTCGACGGTAATCAGGTCGGCAGGGCGCCGCTCCTCGCTCGCTTGCGTGATCGGCGCATCGACATAGCGGGCCGCCCAGGCGGCGATCACGCCGGCGACATAGGCCGCCTCCCCGTCCCCGCCGAGCAGATGGTCCATCATGTCGAGCGACACGAAGCTCTTGGGATGCCTGGCGGCCGTGAAGATTTCCGTCGCATTGTCGATGCCGACGACATTGTCGATCGGCGAGTGCATGACGAGCAGCGCCCGCCGCAGCCGGGCGATCCGCTCGGTCTGGCGCTGGGCCTTCAGGTCCTCGAGGAAGCTCTTGCGCACCCGGAAGACTTGGCCGCCCAGCTGCAGCTCGGCCTCCCCATCGGCGGCGATCGTCTCCAGCTTGTCCTTCATGAGATGGGCGATATGCGCGGGATCGGCCGGTGCGGCGATGGTCGCCACGGCTTTGACCCCGGGCAGCGAATCGGCGGCCACAAGGACGGCCGCGCCGCCGAGGCTGTGGCCGATCAGAAGGTCGGCGCTGTAGCCGCGGCTGCGCAGATGCGCCTCGGCGGCCAGCAGGTCCTCGACATTGGAGCTGAAATCGGTGTTGGCGAACTCGCCTTCGCTCGATCCGATACCGGTAAAGTCGAAGCGCAGCACGGCAATGCCGAGGCGCGTCAGGGCCTGGGCGATGCGGGCCGCCGCCTTGACGTCCTTGCCGCAGGTGAAGCAGTGCGCGAAGACCGCACAGGCCGTGGGCGGGGTGTCCGGCAGGTCGAGCCGGGCAGCCAGACTCGCGCCGGTCGCACCCGGAAAATCGAAACGTTCGCTGCGCATCGCCGATCCTCGTCTTGACCGTCTTTCCGCAGACCAAGCGGGCCGGGCATGGAACGCGCCCGATCAGCGCGCGAGCGGGCCGGTGTGGTTGCGGGCACGGATGGGATCCGGCCAGTCCACGGCGGCGTCGAACGCCTCGTCCGGGATCTCCTCCGCATCCCCGGCATGTGGCGGCGGCGTCATGTCGAGTAAAGTGACGAGGCAGGATTTTATGATGGCGGCCAGACAGGGGTCATTGGTGACCGACAGGCCGTAGCGCAGCAGCAGGGTGACGCCGTTGCGGTCCTCCGGCGGGGCATTTTCCAGCTGATGCCGGGCGAGAAGGATGTTGGCTTCGATCATAATCCTGGTGCGTTCGAAACGGTCGGTATCGTCAATCCGTAACCCGGTCTCCTGAACCGCACGCAGCTGCCGCTGCCAGTGTCGCAACGCCGCGAGCCGTGCCGCGACCGTCTCGCCGGCAACCGCCGGGAGCCGCATATCCATTTGCCGGCCCGAACCCGCATTCCCTTGCACCATCAACCCACCCAGTCCAACGCACATTAATTCCACACTCCTAGACGTGGTCGAGGTGGCGTGAATTGGCAAGAGCCAAACACCTCAAACATTCCTAGACAAATGTATACATCCGTCAAAATCATACGCGAATATTGCGAGAATTTTCAGAAAATCTCTTGCAAAATGCCGGCGCTGATTTGGCAGCGAGACAAACCCCTCTTGGCTTATCCTTCAGGCGATTGTCCATTGGTTAATTTGCCGACACCCCTTGGTCAATCATCCCGACCCGGTCAAAAAGGGATATCCCGCCTGTCCTCTCAGCTGAAGCCAGGATGGCTTGCCCCTGATCGGGAGGAAATCGGGAGAATTACAATCATGCCAAAAGATTTCACAATTGTATGACTTTCAAGACTGTTCGACGCCGCAATGCGGCTGTTAATGTCCCTGATCCGAGGAGGGGTGAGGACGGGCCGGGCGCGCATCGCGGCTCGTCTCGGCAAGGAGGACACACGTCATGGGTGGGGACGACCAGAACGGGAAGCCCGGCAGCGAAAAGACCGCAGCCGCCCGGACCATCGAGAAGAAGACGCTGGAGGACCGCGAGGTCGTGACCCATCGGCGGCTGGGGCGGCGGTCGCTGCTGGCCGCGGCCGTGGCCGGCTTGTCCGGAGCCGCCGCCGGGCTCGGCGGGAGCCGGCCGGCGCATGCCATCACCGACAGCGATACCGGCCCCTATGCCGATCCGGCGGGGCGGGGCCGTGGCAATACCGGCATTACCGACAGCGACTCCGGCCCCTATGCCGACCCGGTCGGGCGCGGGCGCGGCGGCACCGGCATCACCGACAACGATACGGGGGCCTATGCGGATCCGGTGGGGCGCGGCCGGGGCGGAACCGGCATTACCGACAACGATACCGGGGCCTATGCCGACCCGGTCGGCCGCGGCCGCGGCAGCAGCGGGCGCGGGGGTGGCGGCGGTCCGACCGACAGCGATGGCGGGCAATGGGCCGATCCGGCCGGCCAGGGACGCGGCGGTGTGCGCACTGGCCTGACCGACAACGACGGCGGCCAGTGGGCCGATCCGCCCGGCGGCGGCCGCTGGGGCAGCGGCCTGACCGACAGCGACCAGGGTCCGCAGATCCGCGACGCGGGAGGAAACGGCCGGCGCGGCTGGTAGCCGCCCTTCAGGGCCGGCCGTCGGTCATTCGGCCGGCTCCACAAGCTTGAGGCTCGCCGCTGAATGCGCCTGGCCATGCGGGGCCGGCGCCGACGGCTGCTGCCAAAGCCGGTCCAGGCAGCGGCCGGCTTCGTGCTGCGGCAGCGGGCGGGAAAACACGAAGCCCTGACAGAAATCGCAGCCCGCCCGGCTCAGCGCCTCGACATCGCCGTCGGTCTCGGCACCCTCGGCGATGACCGCCATGCCGAGGGAATGGGCGAGGTCGACGATCGCGCCGACGACGAGTTCACTGTTGCCGTTGGTCAGAATATCGGAAACGAAGGACCGGTCGATTTTCAAAGTGTCGAAAGGCAGCCGGTGCAGCCGGCTGAGCGACGAATAGCCGATGCCGAAATCGTCGAGCGACAGGTGCACGCCGGTTCCCTTGAGACGGCTCAAGAGCCGCGCGAAGCGGTCCTGCCCGTCCATCATCAGCGATTCCGTCACTTCCAGATGCAAGGCGGCGGCCGGAACCTGATGAGACGAGAGGGCTTCCTCGACGCGGTCGCTCAGCAGCCCGTCTTCGAGCTGGCGGAGCGATACGTTGACGCTGATATAGGGCATCTCGCTTGAGCCGGCGCCGCGGTCGCCCAGCCATTTCACCCATTGCCGACACGCCTCGTCGATCGCCCAGGCACCGAGGCCCTGGATCAGGCCGGTGTCCTCGGCCAGCGGAATGAACAGCCCCGGCGAGATCGGCCCGCGCTCGGGATGGGTCCATCGCATCAGTGCTTCGAAGCCCGCCGTCCGACCGCTCCGCAGACAGACGATCGGCTGATAGACGAGCGAAATCTCATTGCGCTCGAGTGCGTGGCGAAGATCGGTCTCCATCGTCAGCGCATCGCCGAGGACGGCGCCGCGCATGCCGCGCTCGAACATCAGCGTCTGGCCGGTCCCTCGCGCCTTGGCCCGGGTCATGGCAAGGCTGGCGTCGGCCAGCACCGATTCCGGGCGGTTGTAGCCGGCGGTGCACAGGGCGATGCCGATGCTGGCCGTCGGGAAGACTTCCTGTCCGGACAGCATGATCGGTGCCATCAGCGCCGTCCGCACGCGCCGGGCGAAGGTCAGCGCGCGATCGCGATCATGTACCTCGGTGTCGAGGGCGGCGAACTGATCGCTGCCCAGTCGCGCCACGAAGCTCCTTTCGCCGACCGCCTCTTCCAGGCGCCGGGCGATGGTGATCAGCATATCGTCGCCGGCCGCCTGGCCGAGCGTGTCGTTGACCGCCTTGAAGCGGTCGAGGTCGAGATAGAGCACGGCGCTGGCCAGGGCGCCATTCGCCTTGACCTGATTGAGCGCCCAGTCGAGCTGCTCCATGAACAGCACGCGATTGGCGAGGCCGGTCAGGCTGTCGTGAAAGGCATTGTGGAGAAGCCGCGCCTCGGTCTCCTTGCGCTCGGTGACGTCCTCCATCAGGCCGACCACCCGCTCCGCAGTGCCGGTTTCATTGCGGACGGCCCAGGCCCGGATATGGGCCCAGCGCGCCGTTCCGTCCGGCCGGACAATCCGCGCCTCGGTATCGAAGGGCGGGGCATGGCCGGCCAGGAAACGCTCATAGTCGCGGGATACGGTCGGATGGTCTTCCCGGTGCAGGAACTTCAGCCAGGCCCGGCCGTCTTCCAGCAAGACCTCCTCCGAGCGGCCCAGAATCTCCGCCAGGCGGCAGGAGGTGAAGCAGCGGGCCGAGGCGAAATCATAGTCGAACAGCCCGTCATGGCGGCCGCGCGCCACCAGGCTGTGACGCTTCTCGCGGTAGGCGATCTCCCGATCCAGGTCCCGCACCGCCTTTTGCAGCCCGTCCAGCTCGACGAATCGGGTCGGGACGGCAGGTTCCGGTTCGCCGGCGCCGCGGACCATGGCCTTGAGCCGGCAGGCCAGGACGTCCATCGGCACGCACAACCGATCGGCGAAGCGCATCACGAGCATCGCAGCGAGTGCCGCCAGGGTGGCGGCAAGGCCGGACACCGGCAGCAGCAGGTCGCCGACCGGCGTACCGGCAGGCGCTTGCGGGCGGACGATGCCCAGGATCCAGGAGCGGGACAGGCCCTGCAACGGGACCAGGTGCGCCGCATGGGCCACGCCTTCATAGGCGAAGCGGATCGCCGCGCCCCGCGCCGCACCGGCCCCGCGCACCTGCGAGGCCGCCATGGCGGCGGCGGCGAGCCGCCGTACCGGCAAGCTTTCCGCGGCAATCGGCGGTTCCCGCAACGGGTCGCCATCCACGCCGACGGCCGGGGCCGGCCCCCGGAGAAACAGGATGGGGCGGCTTGCGGCCGGGTCCGGCGGAGCCGTCAGGCCGGGCACGGGCGGGACCGCGGTCGTGACCGTGAGCGAACCATATGTCCGATTGTCGGCGCCGATCACCGGCACCGCAATTTCCAGGAGGGACGCATGGCCCTCCGGAACCCGGTCGAACGGCACCAGGGCGATGGCAAAGCCGTTCTGGCCGGCCGCGCTGCCGGTCTCCTCGGCCGGACAGGCACGGCCCAGGCTGGCGGAGGCCAGCGAGGCGCCGCCATAAGGACCGTAGGGATCGCCTGAGCGCTGCCGTGTCAGCACCAGGCAACCGGCGCCGGCTCCCGTTCCCTCACCGGCGTGCCGAAAGGTCAGTCGCCGGACCTGCGGCGACAGGGCGAGCATGGTCCGCAGCGCCGTTTCCAGCCCGGCGGCCGCTTCGGCGTCAAAATCGCCGGCATCGGCGCCATCGGCGGCGTCGAAATGGCGGGCAAGCGTCGCCCCGCCTTCGAGCGCCGCATCGACGCGGGTCTGCAGGCCCCGTTCCATCGCGAGACCGGCCTCGGCATCGGCCATATGCGAAAGCCGCTGCGCCCGGTCGTTGATGCTCCGATACACCATGCCGCCGATCGCCGCCGTAACCAGCGCAATCAACACGACCGTGGCCACCATCATGACCGTGCGGACGGACAGCCTGGCACGGCTGACCCGGGCGGCCCTGGCTTGGGAAGAAAACTCGGAACGAAGCATGATCGGGCCTTGACCGTCTCGGTCCAACCGGGACACTGGAGCTCGCCGCGCGGCCGCAACCGCCCGGATGTCTTGCCGGCGCCGCCGCTGTGGCGCCCCGGACAGACCCAGAATTGCCGAAA
>JAAAOG010000194.1 GCA_009909005.1 Alphaproteobacteria bacterium
GCACAGCTGCTCGCGGTCATAGTCGAGCAGCTCGGCCGGTCCCATGGAGCGGGCGACCAGGATGGTCCGATCCGGGATGGTGCCGGCCGAGGCCAGCGAACTGCGGCCGGACAGGTGCACAAGCAGGCGATTGGCCAGGTCGTCGAAGTCGATCAGGCGTTCCCGCAGATAGGGGTCCGTGACCCTGGAGAAGCGGGCCGCCATGTCGTTCTGCACCCGCTGCACCGCCGCCTCGGCCGTCAGGCCGGTGCGGATCGCCTCGTGGATGCGCGACAGCCAGCCGGGGTCCTCGGCGAACATCCGATAGGTCTGCAGGATTTCGTGGCTGTCGCCGATATTGGCGTCGGCCGTCCGCGCCAGCATTGCATCCAGCGAGCTGTAGAGCGTGTCGAGCGCCTGCTCCAGGCGAACCTTTTCCCAGCGCGGGTCGTCGGCGACCAATTGCCGGATGGTCAGCTCCGGCCGGTGCAGCACGGCGACGCCCTCGGCGACGCCGTCATTCAGGGTGATGCCCTCGATCCGGGCCGGCAGCATGCTGCCGACCCCGTACTCGCCATGCATTTCCTCGGTCGTCTGCCCGCTGGTGAGCAGTTCGGCGAGGATCATCGCAACGGTCTGCAGCGTCTCGATCTCGTCCTCGCCATGCCGCCGGCGCTCGCGACTCTGCATGGCCAGCACGCCGCGCACCTTGCCGCCACGGACGATCGGCACGCCCATCAATGAACGGAACGGGTCTTCCTGGGTTTCCGGCCGATAGGCGAAATTCGGGTGATGCTGGGCATCCTCAAAGGCCAGCGGCCGGCCGGTGGCGGCAATCAGTCCGACCAGGCCTTCGCCGACCCGCAGACGCGTGTGGTGGACCGCGTCCGGGTTCAGACCGAGCGTGCTGAACAGCTCAAGGACGTCGCCGGGCCGCAGGACATAGCAGGAGCAGACTTCCACCCGGAACTCTTCGGCGATCGACCGCACGATCTTGTCCAGACAGGCCTGCGGGCTGCCGGTTCCGGCCATGATGTCGCGCAGCCGGGCCAGCAGCCGCTGGCCCGGGCCGGGCTGGCCGGCCGTCAGGCCGGGCGCGGTCGGATAATCGAGCACCGAAGTCATGGGCAATCGCCCTCACAAATGGTCGAGACCGTAGGCGCTATGCAAGGTCCGAACCGCCAGCTCGGTATATTGCTCGGCCACCAGCACGCTGATCTTGATTTCGGATGTGGAAATCACCTGGATATTGATTGCGTTCTCCGCCAGGGCCTTGAACATGCGTTGCGCGACGCCGGCATGGCTGCGCATGCCCATGCCGATGACGGAGATCTTCACGACATTTTCGTCGGGAACGAGACGGGCATAACCGATCGTCTCGGAGAGCGCGGTCAGCGCATCCGTGGCCCGGGCGAGATCGCTGTGCGGTACCGTGAAGGTCATGTCGGTGGTGCGTCCGTCTTCGGAGACATTCTGGACGATCATGTCGACATTGATGCCGGCATCCGCCAGCGGCCCGAATATCGTCGCGGCGATTCCCGGCCGGTCGGGCACGCCAATGAGCGTGACCTTGGCCTCGTCGCGGCTGTAGGTGATCCCGCTGACGACTTCCTGTTCCACTTTCTCGTCCTCGTCCACGATCAGGGTGCCGGGAACATCGGCAAAGCTCGACAGAACCTGCAGGCGCACCCGGTGCTTCATCGCCATTTCGACCGACCGCGTCTGGAGAACCTTGGCTCCCAGCGAGGCCATTTCCAACATTTCCTCGTAGGTGATCGCCTGCAGCTTGCGGGCCCGGCGAACAATCCGCGGGTCGGCGGTGTAGACTCCGTCCACATCGGTGTAGATATCGCAGCGGTCCGCCTGCAAAGCCGCCGCCATGGCGACGGCCGAGGTGTCCGAGCCGCCGCGCCCCAGGGTCGCGATCCGGCCGTGGCGCGAAGGGCCGCCGCAGGCCAGGCCCTGGAAACCGGCGATGACCGGCACTTCGCCGGCGGTCATGCGCTGGCGCAACTCCGTGGCGTCGATCGACGTGATCCGCGCCTTGCCGTGCATCTCGTCGGTCAGCACCGGGATTTGCCAGCCGAGCCAGGACCGGGCCGTCACCCCCAGCTGCTGCAGCGCCAGCGCCAGCAGGCCGCTGCTGACCTGCTCGCCGGCGGCGACGATACTGTCATATTCCCGGGTGTCGTGCAGCGGCGAGATTTCCGTGCAGAGGTCGACCAGCCTGTTGGTCTCCCCCGCCATGGCCGAGACGACGACGGCCACCTCGTTGCCCGCCCGCGCCTCCGCTGCGACCCGTTCGGCCACCCGCCGGATATGAGCGATGTCCCGGACCGAGGTCCCGCCGAATTTCTGGACGATCCGCGCCATTGCGATCAACCGCCTGTCCTGTCACGCCTGCCCGTGGCCTCTGCCGGGCACACAGATACCGCGCCGGAGGCCGCGCGCAACAGCGCGATTGCCCGGCGGGAGGCGGAGACCCATACTCCCGATCGGAAACCTTAACCATATCGGGGCTGTAGCATGACCGACCGGGCCAGCGTGGATCATGGGGAAATCGCGCGGTTCGACCGCCTGGCGGAGGCCTGGTGGGATCCCGAAGGCAAGTTCCGCCAGCTCCACAAGATGAACCCGGTGCGGATCGGCTATATCCGCGAGCGGGTGGCGGCGCATTTCGGCCGGGCGGATGGCGGTACGACGCCGCTGGCCGGCCTGTCGCTGGTCGATGTCGGCTGTGGCGGCGGCCTCTTGACCGAGCCGATGGCGCGCCTCGGGGCCGCGACCACCGGTCTCGACCCGAGCAGCGAGGCGATTGCCGTCGCCGCGCGCCATGCCGAATTGCTCGGCCTCGATATCGCCTATCGCAACGAGACGGCGGAACGGGTTGCGGCGACAGGCGAATCCTTCGACGTCGTGCTGTCACTGGAGACGGTGGAGCACGTCTCGAACCCCGACTCGTTCCTGCAGGCCCTGGCGCACCTCGTCCGGCCGGGCGGTCTCGTCATCCTGTCGACCCTCAACCGCAATGCCAGGAGCTTCACCCTCGGTATTGTCGCGGCCGAATACGTCCTGGGCTGGGTGGCGCGCGGCACCCATGACTGGCGCAAGTTCCTGAAGCCGCATGAACTGGCCCGCGGCCTGCGGCGCACCGGCCTGACGATCACCGACGTCACCGGCCTTGTCTACGATCCGCGCCACGCAGGATGGCGGCTCGATCCCCGCGATCTCGGCATCAACTATCTGATGACCGCAGCTGCACGATAAAGGCGCCTCAGAGGCTCCAGAGCGCCTGCAGCGGCACCGCCTCCAGGTTGGGTCCGAAGGAGACCATGTGATGATTCGAAATAGTCGCCGGCCCGAAGTCGGTCGCGAAGTTCGGAAACGGTGAGCTTTGCTGGCTTTCATGGCCGATCGCTGCGACCGGTGATGCGTCCGGCAGCCTCGAGATTGTCATCCCCGATATGGTCGGTCTGGATTATTCCTCATCCCCTGCCGATGACCGCTCTCTTTCCCCCGATCTCAAATCGGAATCTGGGCGCCGATCTGCGCGCCAATAGCTGACCGAACCTCCTCAAAAATCGGCAATCCGGTCTCGATTCCGGCCTCGATGCTGACCGCCAAAGCGAAGCGAATCACATCAGCGTTTTCCAGCGCACCTGTTGGCGAGGTGCAGGCCACCCGTATCTCTAGCCGGCCCTCATCATCGATCGTGACCGCTTTCTGGCCACCGCCGCGTTCATGGACTACGGAGCCCCGGAAGGTCGCATTGTCCGTTGGCTGCGGCCGTTGCTTGCGCGCCACACCCACGACGCCGATGCCGTCGCTCGCATCCTCCAACTTTAGCCGGACGTCGCGATAAAATCGATGACCGCTGCTCACTGGCGTGAACCAAGCAATGGTCGTGGTCACCGCGCGCCAGCAACTCTGATCGCTTAGACTGATCGGCAGCGGAAACCGGAACACCGCCGTTTCATCCTTGCGTACTTCGCCGACGCCGACGAGTGTCGCCCGCTGCTCTGTGCAGGCGAGCAACCGTTCGACGTCGCAGATGCCGTAGCCCAGGAAGCGGGCCGCATCATCACGCCGAAGCGCCCATTGGCGTGTCGTATAGCCATGGGTCGCCGCGATGACTGTCTCAAGCGGATCGGACCCTGCGGCGCTCCAACCCGTTCCATGGACCAAGAGAACCTTCGCAATGAGCCCGAGATCGCGCGGATCGACTTCCCGTCCTTCAGCCTCGGCGCTTTCGAGAAAGGCGTCGAGGACACGATGCGCGGCTCTCGTCGCCAGCGCCGCCGCTGCGCTGGTGCCATCGGTATAGCCGGCGCGGTCTAACTCGCCAGGGCGGACGATCGTCGCCGCCTTCACGCCCGATCCGGGCCGCGGCTGAGCCAACCGGGCGCGCACGGGAGAGGCGCTGCTCAGCATCTGCAGCTTGATCCGTCCACCGGGGAACAGCAGGTCCGGTTTAATCGACCGCCTGAAGCCGAGCCCGAGCGCCGAGGCGACATTGGGAAGGTTCCCATCCTCATAGGGATCAATGCTCATCGTTCCAGCCGATGCTTCAATCCCCGCATTCTCGTGGAGTGCGCCGACTGTCAGCGCATTAAGGCTTTCGGCCGGCGCCAGAAGAGAGCGCTGTGATCGTGTCATGCTGACACTCCTCAGCACTGCATCACGCCGCCGCTCGGAAGCGGCATGTTCAAGCTCCGACCAGCTCTCTATCTGATCCAATTCCAACGGCTCAGGCACGTTCCCGGCGCTGACCAGAAACAGCGCGCCGTACCGATAGGATAGATAGTCAACCAGCCGTGCCCAGGGGCTCATCAACCCGGTGAACGGTCGATTCTTGTCGCCAAGCGAGAGATTGATCAGCTTTACAGAAGGAGCGCTGGGCGGCGCGCTTTCTTCACCTTCAAATAGCCGCCGAACCGCTCGATAAATCAGATCGATCGGCAGCTCCTTGTTGGGAAACACCTCGGGTCGGCCGGGACCGTCGCCATGCAGGACCGGCCGAACATAGAGCCGCCGGGTTAACGGCGGTTCCCCGGCATCCAGGTCGCCATGCAAAATCAGCGACGCCATCTCGGTGCCGTGGCGCTGCTCCGCCGCGCTGCCATACTGCGCCGCAAGATCGTCGGGGTCTTCGACCGTAAGGCGCCCGGACAGCAAGATATGCTCCGTCACTGGCAGACCGTCTAGAAGCGCTGCCAGCGGTTCATTCGCCCGCTCCAGCGCCGACGCGTCGACCGCCTCTGTCTCGGGTTCGACCTCGGGTTCCGGCGTCGAGGCGAGCGACTGCGGCCGGATGAACATCAGAGCATCCGTTTTCGCCAGCGACACCGCCGGGTTCTCCAGCATTGTTCTGACCGCCGCTGCAGGCAGCCGGGCCAGAACCGCTGCATAGCGGATCTGTGGGATTTCGGCTCGACGCAGGACGTCGCCGCCGACCTCTGTCAGTGATTGTTCAACGTTCGCCAGGGCCGCTTCACGGTCTTCCTGTCGCTCACGGAACCAGAGCTCCAGCTCGGCCCGTATCGGTTCCGCGGGGGCTTCGGCGAGTTGCTCCTGCCAAATCGCCCGTGTCTCGGCCTCCAGCCGGTCCTCAGGGCCCCAGGGCCGGACGTCGCGCAGCCTCTCGAAGATGGGCCGCCAGACAGAATATCCGCGCGGCAGCGAGCCGTCCCGCTCCCAACCCCGCCAAAGCGACAAGAGCTCCCCAAGCGCACGTTGGTCCGGCATCGCGAAATAAAGCCGCTCGCTGACCGGCTTCTGCGGCTTGTCGGTCGCAAAGTCCTCATCGGGTGCTGCGTCAATCTCCTCCTCCCCAAGGGGTTCCAGGCCAGGCACCTTCCGGGTCGCGGCAATAAAATCGGCGAGAGTGCTCACGACCTCGAAAACAATCGCCCGCTCCGGCGCGATGCTGTTCGGGTCGGCTTGTAGCGCCGCCAGCTGCTCCGGCGTCCCAGAGACCGCTTCCAACCGGGCGAATTTCGGGCCGAGCCGTTCCGACTGTCGCCCGCGCGATGGCGCGGAAACGCTCTCGCGCGGCTGGTTTCCCGGCTTGCGTCGCTCGATCGCCGGCGTGGGCAGCGGCAATAGCGGCAGGTCAGCCATTAGCCGTCTCGTCCGATGCGGCGCTAGCAAGCCACGAAGCGTCAACTCCCCGGGCTGCGCTCACCTCCCCGCGCGCCCGCCAGACCGGGAGCAGTGTTTCGATCGCCTCTTTCCAGGAGACTTCGCCCATGCCGAGCACATGACGTCGCTTTATGTCGAGGCAGAACTCTTCAATTTCAGCATAGCTGACCAGCCCAAGGGCCTTCACGATCCGATCTGCTGAGATGTTCGGCTTCTCATTCAGTCCATCTAGGAATGCCTGTACATAGCGCTTTAGTTGTGCTTGCGATGGTGCCGGCAGATCAAGCCGCAGCTGGAATCGGCGCCAGACGGCGCGGTCCAGCAGTTCCGGATGGTTCGTTGCCGCCACAACCACGGCGTAGCTTGGCAGTATATCAACCTGCATTAGCAACGACGAGACGACCCGTTTGATCTCGCCGGTTTCGTGGGTGTCACCTCGCTCCTTGCCTATAGTGTCAAACTCATCGAAGAACAGCACGCAAGGCGTGGTTCGAACATAGTCAAAGATGCGCTTCAGCCGCCCGGCAGTCTCTCCGAGAAAGCTGCCGATCATCGCCTCGTACCGGACCACGATAAAGGGGACCGCGATGGCCTCGGCGATGGCCTCCGCCAGCGTCGTCTTGCCGTTCCCGGGCGGTCCCACCAACAGAAGCCGGTGCCGAGGATCGAGGCCGTGCGACCGCAACAGCGAGGCTCGGTGCTGCTCCTCGATCAGTTGACGACAGGCGGCAAGCGCCGGCTCGGGCAGCATCAGCTCATTCAGGGTTCGGCGCGGCGTGAGCTCCATGACCGCCTCGCGCTCGGCCCGGCGGCCTATCGGCATCGGCGGCGTGGCGTGGCTCCCGTTCACCTTCATGGCCCTTTGCAACCGATCCGCCAGAATGTTGTGCGACTTCTTGCGCTCCTCGGCGATGATCGCTTCGACGGTCTTTTCGAGTTCGGGACGATTGCCCGCCGCCCCTGCCTTAACGAGCGAGACTAGAAGATCACTGCGCGCCATCGCCGACCCCTGCCGCGCTTACTGGAGCCTCATTCGCGCGCTCACGTCGCAGCTTTTCGGTGATGGCTTCCAAGATCCAGGCATTCCGGGGCACCCTGACCGCTCGGCCTGTCCGCCTCCAATCGATGTCGCTGACGATCGCTCGCGGCACCCGGACGGTTAGGGTGGCGACGTCCCCTTCCATCTGTTTCGTGCGGCTTTCCATAGAGGACGGTTAGCATGGCGACGCCGATGACGCCATCGCCAAGAAGGCAGGTTGATATCCGGCCGCACTCAGCATGATATCAATTTGATTCCTGTCATGTTCATGTTGCCACCGCTCAATGGGAATCCTCCAGCGGGGCAGCCCCTCCGGTCTCAATCAGGTTGCCGACCGCCCGACTCCGAGATCATCCAGCCGCGGCGAGAACCGTGATGTCGTCAAAGGTCAAGTAGTCGGGGGAGTCGGCGCCGGTAAACAGCGACTGGACGAGCGTGCTTTTGCCGGTCTGCCGGGCGCCGTTGACCAGGACCACCGGGCTGTCCCGGCAGGCCTCGATAACAGGGTCGGCAAGGTGACGCGCGATGAACATGGCCGATCATAGGCCGGCCGCGGATGGCCGGGCAACCGCGCTTCGGTGCATTTTCAGCCACCCACCAGCGGATTTTCGGCCAGCGTGTGGCGGATTTTCCTCCACGGCGTGGCGGAATTTCCGTCACGGACAACCCGAATATCCGCAGAAATCAGCTGATCCGACGTCAGCGCGGCGTCAACGCGGCGTCGGATTTTCTGCTGACCGACGGGTCGATATTGCGCGAAGAACCGGACGCCTGCGCTCAGACGGCCCGGCGCTCGCGGCCGCCGGGGGACCGGCGTGCGTCAAGGGTGCCGAATCACGATGCGGTTCACGATGCGATGCGGTTGGCGATCGCGTCCTCAACCGGCTCTTCGCGCTTCTGGCGTTTCTCCCGCCAGACGAAATAGATGTTGCGGGAATACACGAAGAGGCCCATCGACTGGCCCAGGATGAAGACCGGATCGGCCCGGTAGATCGCGTAGGTCAGGAGGGTGGCGCCGCCGGCAAAGCTGAAATACCAGAAGATTTCCGGCAGGACGCTGCGCCGCGCCCGTTCGCTATGGAGCCATTGGAAGAAGAAGCGCATGAAAAACATCAGCTGTCCGAAAAAGCCGATGGAAATCCAGGCAATCTCGGTCGGGCTCATTCCGTCAAAATAGGCGGCAAGTTGGTTCAACCACATGGGTCTCGGCTCTATCCGGCTTCGGTCAGGTGTGACGTTTCGGGAAACGAACTCTCCAATGACAGGAACGCGGCGAAAAATAAAGGAAAAATCCCTCTTGCGGGCTCAATCCTCGGCGACCGTGTCCGGCAGGACAGTCCGCCGCTTCAGCCACAGCACGCCGCGCAGATCGGCAATGCCGATCAAGGCCCGCCGCCAGTTGGTGTATTTGGTGGCGCCATGGCGCCGCGGCCGGTGATTGACCGGGCGGTAATGGCAGCGATGGCGGTACATCTGGAACAAGGCGGGCAGAAAGCGATGCATGCCGTTGAAATAGGGCAGGTCGAGAAAGGCGTCGCGGCGGAAGACTTTCAGGCTGCAGCCGGTATCGGTGCAGCCGTCTTTCAGCAGCGCCTGACGGATGCCGTTGGCGACGCGGGTGGCGAGCTTCCGCGACCACGAATCCTGGCGCTTGCGGCGCAGGCCGGCCACCATCACCGGCCCGTCGG
Organism: Alphaproteobacteria bacterium; assembly: GCA_009909005.1. Classification (GTDB taxonomy): domain Bacteria; phylum Pseudomonadota; class Alphaproteobacteria; order DSM-16000; family Inquilinaceae; genus JAAAOG01. Next base: position 8,848 of record JAAAOG010000194.1, read on the forward strand.
CGGCCTGCTGCCAGGCCAACTCGACCAGCGGCCGGATATCCGCCGGGTCGTTCTGGCCGTCGCCGTCCATCGTGACGATCCATGGCGCCGCCGCCGCCCGGACGCCCGTTCGGATGGCGGCGCTCTGGCCGGTCCGGGCGGCATGGCGGACGACGCGGAGCCCCGGGTGGCGCCGGCGCGCCGCCTGCAGTGCCGCCGCCGTGCCGTCGGTGCTGCCGTCGTCGACGAAGACCAGTTCGAAGGCGACGTCGTCGCCGAGCGCCGCCGCGACCTCGTCGCTGACGGCGGCAATGTTTTCGGCTTCGTTATGGACGGGAATGACGACGGACAGCTGCACGATGGAGCCCCTTGGTGCGGGCGGCGATGGATGGCGCGGCTGTTCTGCCATGCCGCACCGCAGACGCCAATGCCCGGTTGGAATGCCGAAGGGTTGGTCGGGCGGAGGCCGTCGCGGGCGAGGTGACAATGGACGAGCCGGTCACAATCGGTCTGTTGGCCCTCTCGGTTGCGGCTTTGTCGGCCGGTCTCGCCGGTCTGCTGACCGGCCGGGTGCTGCGCTGGGTGCAGGCCGCCCGGGTGCTGGCCGAGCCGGAGGCGCGCAGCAGCCACACGGCCCCGACTCCGGTCGGCGGCGGCCTTGCCGTGATGAGCATCATCGCCGCTGCCGGGCTCGGGCTGGCCGCGCTGTTCGGACGGATCGATCTCGCCGTCCTGATGTTGGCCGCGGCGGGTCTGGCCGTCATCGGCTGGACCGACGACCGGCGCGGCCTGAGCCCGGCAACCCGCCTGGCCGCGCAGGCGGCCGCGGTCCTGGCCGGGCTGGCGGTCCTGGAGCCGG
>JAAAOG010000108.1 GCA_009909005.1 Alphaproteobacteria bacterium
CGCCGCCAGGGCCGGCTCGGTCTCGGCCAGGGCGGTGCGGGCCTCGCGCAGCACCGCGGCGAGACCGCGCGGCACATCCCGCGGCCGCGCGCCGAGCAACAGGTCGAAGGCGATGACCCGGGCGCCGTCGGCGGCCAGCAGATCGACCAGCCGGGCCAGGTCGCCGCGGGCCGGCGGCCAGGCGCCGCGCGCGGCGATGCTCTCATTGTCGATGACCACCATGACGACGTCGGGCCCGGGCGCCACCGGCCCGCGCAGCCGGAAGCGGGCGCTCAGGCTCTGTCCCTCCAGCCAGTCGAGCCAGGGGAGCGCGCCGGGCGCCGCATAGAGCAGCAGGCAGGCCGCCATCACCGCAAGCGCCGGCAGGACCCGCCGCAGACGCAGACGCGGCGCGGCACGGATCATCGGAGCCGGCTCATGGACCGGTTCCGGTCAGTCCGAGGACCCGCTGCACGCGCGCCCGGCCCCAGCGCTGCGGGTCGAGGCCGCTTTGGCCGCGATCCACGTCGACGCCCAGGCCCGGGTCGAGCAGCGCCGTCTCGCCGCCGGGCGCGGTGGCGCGGACGGCCACCCGTCCGGCGATGACGAACACCGCCGCATGGCCGCCGCCGTCTTCCACCGCGACGACGAAGCGGGTCGAGCGGGCCGAGGCCACCGCCGCCTGGGTTTCGACGTCAAACCGCCCCTCAGCCGCGACGGCCGGCGCGACCGCCGCCCGAATGATCCCGAGGAAGAGCGACACGGTCGCCTCCAGCGGCCCGGTCTCGGCCGGCCGGTAATCGGACACCACCACCAGGCTGCCGGGGCCGATGGCCAGGGAACTGCCGTCCGTCAGGTCGACACGGGCCCGGGCTCCGGCGCCGGTGGCGATCCTGTCGCCGGCATAGACCGGCGCCCCGGTGGCCAGCACCGACGCCCCGACCTCGCGAAGGACCAGCACCGAGCCCTCCTCATGAACGATGTGCCCGACGGGCTCGGGCGCCTGGGCCGGCGCAGGGGTGGTCGGAGCGAGAATGACCAGCAGGCCGGCGCAGCAGGCCGCCAGCAGCAGCCGGACGAGGCGGGCAGGCAACACGGCAGAGTCCTTCAGGGTTTTCCGGTTCGCGGCGCAAAGACCAGACCGCAACCATGGCACAGCCATGGCAGCCTGCCCAGGCCGTCGGCGCCAGGCCGGCACCGGGCTCAGCCCAAGGCGATGCGGGTATCGGGCAGCAGGAGGTTGACGGTCGCGCCGATGCCCGGCCGGGTCGTCAGCTCGACCTGGCCGCCGAGGCTTTCGGCGGCGCGGGCCACCGTCGCCAGGTGCGAGCGCGCCCCCTCCGCGTCGTTGCCGGGCTGGTCGGTCCGGGGCATGGCGGTGGCAGCCTCTGTGCTGCGTGGGGTCGGTGCGGTGTCGCCGCCGGCGGAGCCGTTGCGTCTCCGGCGCCTGATGCGGCCGAAGGGCGTCAAGGCATAGGCGAGGCCGGGTTCCAGACCGACGCCGCCGTCGGTGACGCGGAGCGTCAGGCCCCGGCCGGCTTCATAGCCGGCCTCGATCGTGATCGTCCCTTCCGGCGCCGTCGCATTGACCGCGTGCGACAGCAGCGTCCCGACGATCCGGTCCATCAGTCCCCGGTCGGCGAGGACCGGCGGCAGGTCGGGCGCCAGCGTGGTCCGCACGGTCAGCCGGCGCTCGGTGATCCACGGCTCCAGCAGGCCGAGCCGCTCGCGCACCACCGCGGCGATGTCGAGACGCACCGGCGCCGCCTCCGGCCCGTCGCCGTCGACGCCGGACAGGCGCATGACGGCGTTGACCTTGGTCTCCAGGATGCGGGCGCTGCGATGGATGGCATCCATGGCATCGGCATAGCGCATCGGATCGATCGGGCCGATATAGCCCTGCGCCAGGGCTTCCGAAAAGCCGATGATGGCGTTGAGCGGCGTCCGGATCTCGTGGCTCATGATGGCGAGGAAATCGGCCTGGCCGCGGCGGGCCTCCTCGGCCCGGCGGCCGTCCTCCTCGGCCTTGCGCCGGGCGGCTTCCAGTTCGTCGGCCAGCCGGGTCAGGTCCTGCGCCTGGCGCTCGATCCTCTGATTGGCCTCGATCAGGGCGATCTCGCGCAGTTTCAGGTCGCTGATGTCGGTGAACAGGGCGACCGTGCCGACATCGTCGGTCTTCTTGAAGGTCGCCAGGATCCAGTGCCCCTCGGCGACCTCGATTTCGAGGGCGCCGCCGCCGGCGAAGGCGGCGCCGATGTCGTGCGCGCGGGCCGAACGCTCGGGCTCGGCGAGCAGGTCGGAGACCAGCGCCACCCAGGCCCCGGCCTCCAGCCCCGGCACGATGGCCTCGGCACAGGGCCGGAAGAGATAGCGGAACTGGGCGTTGAAGGCCGCCAGCCGGCCGTCCGGATCCCACAGGGCGAAGGCCTGGTCGACATTGCCGATCGCCTGGCGCAGCCGGTTGCTGACGGTTTCGACCTGCCGTTCGGCCCGCTTCTTTTCCGTGACGTCGCGCAGCACGACGACGAAGCATTCCAGGCCATAGGGCTCGATGGCGGTGACCGCGAGGTCGGCGTCGAGCACCGAGCCGTCGCGGCGGGTGAGCCGCGCCGCGCGCGGGCTGCTGCCGCCGACCAGTGCCGACAGCCGGGCGCAGTCGCCGGCCGGCGTCCCGGCCGATGTCATGGCCTCGGCGGCCTCGCCGTCTCCGGTCCCCCCGCTGCCGCCCTGCTCGTCGCCGGCATCCGGCAGACGGGCCCAGTCGAGGAAGCGGCTGCCGAGAAGGCGCCGCTCCTCCAGCCGCAGCATTTTCAGGCCCGCATTATTGCAGGCGCGGACCCGGCCCTCCGTATCGACCACCATGACGCCGTCGAACAGGTTCTCGGCCACCTGACGCATCAGGGCATTGTACTCGTGATAGGCGATTTCCTGCTCCCGGCGCCAGACCTCCTCGCGGCGATAGGCCGCGTAGAGGAGATAGGTGCCGGTGGCGGCAAGCATCAGGGTCGGGAAGCTGGGGTCGAACAGGCTGCCCTGGGCGACGAAGAACAGCAGCGAAATGCCGACAAAGCCGAGACAGAGCACGAAGGTGGCGCCGAGCACCACCTTGCCGGAGACCCGCAGGCCGATGAGCACCAGAACCCCGGCCCAGAAGGTCGCGGCGATGATCTCGACCACCGGCATGGTCAGCGGCCGGGTCAGGAAGCCGTTGTCGAGGATGGCCGAGACGCTCTGGGCCAGCACTTCGACGCTGGGCAGCGGCTCCCCGAGCGGGCTGCGGACATAGTCGCCCAGGCCGGCGGCCGAGGAGCCGACCAGCACGATGCGCCCCGACAGGTCCGGCACCGCCCCGCCGTCTTCGAGCAGGGACGCGGCGGAGACCCCGCGCATGCGGTCGCGCGGCGCGAAGTGCAGCCAGACGGAGCCGTCGGTGTTCGTCGGGATGTCGAGGCCGCCCAGGCTGACCATCGCCAGCCCGCCTGCCGATCCGGCGCTGCGGAGGAGATAGCTCTCAAGCCCGCGGGCGACCCGCGCCGTCTCCAGCGCGAGATTGGGGTAGAGCCTGCCGTCGACGACCGACATCAGGGGGAGCCGGCGGACGACGCCGTCCCGCTCGGGCGTGAACAGCAGCACGCCCTGCCCGTCCGCCGCCTCCTGCAGCGCCGAAATGTTGCGGACGAGGCCGGGATAGTGCGGCATGCCCGGGGCCGGGTCGGCGCCCAGGATGGCCACCCGGCCGGGCAGGGGCGGATCGCCGGCCCCCGGGCGGTTGCCGACGGACAGTCCCAGCACCGCCGGCACGGCATCCAACGCCTCGGCGAAGATCCGATCATGGTCGGGCAGGAAGGTCAGCGCGCCGGCGGTCGCCGCGTCATGCGGTGCGAAGCGGGCAGCAATCCGTGGCGGCGAAAGCCGGTCCGGCTCGGCGAACACCATGGCAAAGGCGACCGCCCGCACTCCGCGGTCGGCCAGGGCCTCGACCAGCGCGGCCAGCCGGTCGCGCGGCCAGGGCCACTGGCCGATGGCGGCCAGGCTGGCTTCGTCGATATCGACGATGGTCACCGGGACGGTGGCCGGCGACCGCGGCCAGACCTGCTGCCACATATCGAAGGTGGCGATGCGGGCCGACTGGATGACCGCCACGTCTGCCAGCCGCAATAGCAGCAGCAGGCCGATCAGGCCGGCCGCAACCAGGGCCCGGCGGCGGTCCGGCCCGAGCCCCGGCGCGTTCTGGGGCTGCCGATCGGGGGACGCGGCGGCGTGAGGGTCCAGCATGGCTCAACGGACGACGATTTCGACCCGGCGGTTCAGAGGTTCGGCCACCTCGTCGGGCGTGGGAACGACCGGATCGGCCTCGCCATACGAATCGGTGTCGATCTCCGTGCCCGGCACGCCGGCCTCTGCCAGCCGTGTGCGCACCAATTCGGCCCGCTCCAGCGACAGGGCGGCGTTGAGGGCTGCCGGACCGACCCGGTCGGCATGGCCGATGACGTCGATACGCGGGGCGGTGCGGCGGGCGACCGCGGCCAGGACCTCGTCGACCAGCGCGGCGGACTCCGGCGTCAGGTCGGTGGTGCCGGTCTCGAAATACAGGACGAAGCGGTCGGGCCGTTCCGGCTCGGCAGCCAGCGCGTCGCCATAGAGCGTGTCGATCGCCTCGGCGTCGAGGCGCGCGGCGGCGCCCGGTGCGGCATCGGGTGCCGCGACCAGCGTCCCGGTGCCGGGCTCGTCGAGGGCGATGCTGCCGGCCGGATTGGTCAGGGTGATCGCCCCGGCCGGTGCGCCGCCCGCCGCCCCGTCGTCGAGGAGGGTGAAGACGCTGCCGGTGCCGGCCGCGAGGACCTCTGCCAGCGCCTGCTCGAACCGCCGACGGCAGGTCGCAATGTCGCCGGGCTGGCGGTTTTCTTCGAGCTCCTGGCTCCAGCAGTCATAGGCGATCTGGGCGCGGGCCGCGGCGTCCGGCGCGAAGACGCGGCCGCCGCGCCGGAGCGCCCTGACCAGCTCGTCCCGGGCCGCGGCGAGTGTGGCCCGGTCGGCCGTGGCGAGCATCCGCGTCTCCGGCGCCTCGGGCAGCACCGTCTCGCCGGCCGCCAGCCGCGCCGCACGGTCCCGGAACACGGCGGCGTCGTCCCAGTCGCCTTCCGCCTGCTCGTCCGCCGCCAGCGCGAGATAGCCGTCGAACAGGGCGGCCGCGAAGGCGCCTGACGGGGGGGCGGTCCGGCGGAGTTCGTCGATCTCCGGGGCGGCGGTGCAGCCGGCGGCCAGAGCGGCGGCCAGCAGCAGGGCGGCAGCCGGACGCCCCGGGAGGCGGCGGCTCATGGCGCGACGAACCCGGCGAATCGGGTGCCGCGGATACCGATGACCCCGACCGGCGTCTCGATCGACACCGCGCCCGGAGACAACCGCCCGATATCCCCCGAAACATACACGAAGGTGCCGAGCAGGACCCGGGCGAGGAAGGAAAACACTTCATTGCGGGGTTGGAAGGCGAATTCGACAAGATGGAATTCGCTCTCCGGCCCGATCGACAGCACCGCATTGTCGCTGAGCGCAATGCCCAGGGCGCCGTCCGCCCCCGTGCGCAGCACGTCGCCTTCCCGGACCTCATCGCCGATGGCGGGGCGGATTTCCGATCCGTCGCGCAGAATATGAGCCGTCCCGGCCACGCTCCGGACGACGCCGATCTCGACGCTCTGGCCCCGGGCGGCGGAAGGTGTGAGAACGAGGCTTGGAAGCAACAAAAGCAGCAAAGCCTTGACAGCAATAACCCAAAAAATTTGCATATGGTGGCTGTCGGATGACATGGCGCGGGCCCTCAAGTCTTTCCGCCCGAAGTTTCTCAGGCGATATGTTCTATTGCGCCGATTCTTCGCGCTTGAAACAGTCTTATCATTATTGCCTATCACAAATTCTTGGCCGGTGCAATATCCCGTTCGTCCGGTCCGGCGCAAATAATTGAGGGATAAGATCTGACGAAAGCTTTAGGTTGAGGCGGGCCCGGCGGCCGGACTCGCGGCCAGGATGGCCTGGAAGAAGCGCCGGCAGCAACGGTCATGCCAGGGCGGCGGGCCGTCGACATCGTGAAAGCCGACATGGCCGCCGCCTTCCGGCAGCAGCGGCGTAAGGACGCGCCGCAACGGCGCCCAGTCGACCGTGCGATAGGCGGCGGCCGGGATCCAGGGATCGTCGCCGGCATGGATGACCAGCGTCGGGATGCGGATGCCCGAAAGGAAATGCCGGGCGCTGTTGACCTCGTAATAGGTATCGGCGGAACCGAAGCCGTTGCGCGGCGCGACGAATGCGTCGTCGAACTGATAGACGGAACGGGCCTGCCGCACGGCCTCGCGCTCGCCTTCGGTCAGCAGGGCGGCGGCCGCCAGGCTCTCGGCGCGCAGCCAGGCCAGCAGCTGGCGATGATAGAGCCGGTTGCGCGGCTCCAGCATGCGCCGGGCCGTGGCGGCGAGGTCGATCGGCGCCGAGACCGACGCCGCCGCCCGGAACGGCACAGCCGCGCCGTCCTCCCCGAGATATTTCAGCAGCATATTGCCGCCCAGCGAAAAGCCGATCGCCAGCATGCCGTGCGCCGCCCAGTCCGGGGCCAGGCGTTCCGCCACCCGGCGCAGGTCCTCCGACCGGCCGGCATGGTAGATGTGCCGGCATTTGCCGCGCGACGGGCCGGACCCGCGCAGATTGAGCCGCAGCACCGGATGGCCGCGGTCGACAAGGCAGGCCGCCGAGGCCCGCATATAGGCGCTGTCCTCGCAGCCGGTAATGCCATGCACCAACAGGACCAGCGGCCGGTCCTGCGGCGCCGCCGGGCGGTCGAGCCGGCCGACCAGCACGTCGCCGGTCCCGTCCGCCATCGGAAAGTGCAGGCGCTCGATCCCGCGGCTGACCGGGCCCCGCGGTCCCGCTCCGACCCGGTCCAGCACCATGTTGCGGCAGGTCTGCAGATCGCCGCCGATCCAGGGCGGCCTCTCGCGAAACGGCGGGAAGGATCCGGCCGGCACCGGCCCGCGCCGCTCCCCGCCACGCGCTGCCGCCCCCGCCGCCCCGGCTGCATCAACCATGGTCTTTCGCCCTGCCCGCGACGTGCCCGGAGCCGCCGTCCGTCATTTTTGCCTTTGCGGCGGTCATGACCAATATCTTGTCCGGAAGTCGGGAGGCGGCAATGATCAAGCCTGCGACCCTGAGCGACACCCCGGCGTTTGCCCGGAGAGGGCGGAGTCCCTGAATGAGGTGCTTGCCTGTCGCCGAAGAAGCGAGCGGGCGCGGCGGCAGGCCCTCGATGCCCTGACCGCGCAGGACCAGGACCTCGGTCTGCAGTAGGAAACCTATGCCGCGAGCCAGTCGCGGACGAGGGTGATCTTGTCCTCGGTCATCAGGGGCGGGGCGTGGCCGATGCCGGGGAACTCGACGAGTTTCGCGCCGGGGCCGCGGGTGGTCATTTCCTTGGCCGTGTCGCCCGGCAGCACGTCGGACTCCGCGCCGCGCAGCAGCAGCACCGGGCAGCGCACCGCCTCCCAGACCGGCCAGAGGTCGACATCGTCGAGCGGCTGGGCGGCCAGGGCCTGGCCGATGCCGGGGTCATAGGCCAGAGCCAGGCTGCCGTCCTCGGTCGTGCGGATATTGTGCTCGACCAGATGCGCCCAATGCTCGTCGCTGAGCGGGCCGAAGGGGGCGTAGACCTCGCGCAGATAGGCGTCCAGCGACGTGCGGTCGGGGAAGCTGCGCGGATTGGCGACATAGGTCACGATGCGTTCCAGCGCCGCCTTGGGCACGAAGGCGCCGACATCGTTAATGACCAGCCGGCGGATCGGCGATTTCGGCTGGGCGGCGAGCATCAGGCCGATCAGCCCGCCCATCGAGGTGCCGACCCAGTCGACCTGGTCCGCCCCGGTACGAGCGATCAGCGCCGCCATGTCGGCGCAATATTGCGGATAGCCGTAATGGGCCGGGACGGCCAGCCAGTCGCTGCGGCCGCGTCCCACCACGTCGGGGCAGAGCACTTCCCGGGTCTCGCCGAGCGCGGCGGCCAGGAAGTCGAAATCGCGGCCATTGCGGATCAGCCCGTGCACACAGATCACCGGCGGCGGGCCGTAGAGGGCGCCGTCCGGGGTCCGGGCGGTCGCGCCCCAGGTCGAATAGACGATCCGGTGAAACCCGGCCGGGCTGAGGCCCAGCACCGCATCCTGTCTCATACGACGCCCCTCCCTAGTACCAATTCCGTTGCTGCTACCCATCATAGCTTCAATTCAAAAAAACCTTTCAAACATGAGCGCATCGCTGTCAGGCAAAAAAAAGACCGACGGCTCCGATTGCAGCGATCAGTGTGCCAATAATCCATTGCCAGTATTTCTTCCAGAATCGGATCGGATAGCTCCAAAAACTTTTTACTTTAACAACAACTTCGTTACGATAAGATTCGAGGTCAGTTTGGAGTGATTCAGCATGTGCATCTTTTAAAAGCGTAATGCGGAGAACAACGGTTGTTTCTCCAGATTTTAAGGGCTTGATCTGCCAGTCCCAAAAAGTGATTCCCGACAAGTTGACATCTTGATCGGCAGAACTCAACTCTTTCACGGTAAAAAAATCTTCATCTGCAAAAATTCTTGCTCGGACACGGGTGCCCACCCGATCGATCCTATCTTCTGTAATTTCTCCACGACCAAACATTGTTCTTTCCATTTCGGATCTGTCCTCAGCGCTTAAGATTTCCTTTACTTTAAGTCTCAGCTCGACAACTTCTGAAATTCCTACCCACATAGTATTAGGGAGGTTGAATAATATTGATCCTCTTAAGAAGTATCTGTAAATTTGTTTTAATAGAGCTGCACCTCGAGCACTGCCTGTATGTAAACCGGACGGCGGAGGTCGGGATTCTAATACTTTATAAACGTCTACAGAAGCCATGCAGTTATTTTTGTCAGTTTTATCTTTGTCGAATTCATATGCAACATCGTCGGCAGAATCTAGCGCCAGCGACGAGAAAACAATATCTTCATCTTCATTTGAGGAGTGAATGATTTTATAAAAATAATAATTCAAATCACATGGCCAAGCATGCCCTGATATTGACCGAGCGGCATCATGCTCTTCCAATTGAAATACTGTATTTAATATTAGCGATATCTCTGCTGTATCCCCCTTAGAATAGCGCAAATCTAAATATTGCTCAAGTCTATCAATAAAAACTCGCTGTATCAAGTATTTTCTCCCACGAGTAAATTTTCGTGAGATCATATCGAACAAGATTTTAAGTAAAATATATCTTTCAGACTCAGGTTTAATAGTCAATATTTCGCGAATCAGATGTTCTGACAAAAAAATATCTGTTCGAGAGTCGTGGCTTAATTGCATAACAGCATCAAAAACCTTATCCAATCTCTGTACTTTTTGGTATAGCTTTCCTTCCGATCGAATTTCACTTATCTCTTGTTCCAAAGACAAGAGCTCCCTGGCATGTGATTCGAGGCTCATAGCAAGTCTCCTCAATTAAATGTATTCATGAAAAAAATAATGGCTCAGTTAGCGTTAGGTATGCAATGGGCTTTTGGGCGAAATGAGTCCAGCTGCGCAGGCCAGGATGGCGCGAGGAGACGGAGCACTCGGCAAAATAACG
>JAAAOG010000122.1 GCA_009909005.1 Alphaproteobacteria bacterium
ATCCTCGGCACCGTCTCGTTCGTCGACGGCCAGCTGTTCTTCGACGGCCGGCCCCTCTTCGACCCGGCCCAGGCCCTCATCCGCCGCCTCTGCCGCGAACGCCGTCGATAGGCGTCAGATCTTCCCGTCTCGGCGGGTGGGCGGGGTGGGGTGGTCGTCCTTGGGGACGAGAAGAGCGAGGCCTTTGGAGTCGGCCGGCGGAGCGAGGGCCGGGGCCGGGGTGAATCCGGGCACGACGCGGCTGACCAGATTGCGCAGGGCGTCCGAATCGCCGCGGCGCGCCATCTGCTCCAGCTCGTCGAAGACGCGCTGCAGCAGATGCAGGTTGATCGGCCGCGGCATGGCGCCCAGCACGCCGTCGGCGGCGGTTTCGATCGGCATCTCGGTGGCGTCGAACAGCTCCTCAACCAGCTTTTCGCCGGGGCGCAGCCCGACAAAGCGGATCGGCACGTCGGTGTCGGGGCGCAGGCCGGACAGGCGAATCACCTGGCGGGCGATGTCGACGATCCGGATCGGCTCGCCCATGTCGAGCACGAAGATGCGGCCGCGCTGGTCCGGCTGGTGCACGCCATAGGCCGAGGCGTGGAGGACGAGGCCGACCGCCTCCCGCACCGTCATGAAATAGCGCTTGATGTCGGGATGGGTCACGGTCAGCGGGCCGCCGGCCGCCAGCTGGCGCTGGAACAGCGGCACCACCGAGCCGCTGGAGCCCAGCACATTGCCGAACCGGACGGTGATGAAGCGGGTGCGGGCGCCGCTGCGATAGCCGTCATCGGCGAGGTCGAGGGCCTGACAATAATATTCAGCGAGGCGCTTGCTGGCGCCCATGATTCCCGTCGGGTTGACCGCCTTGTCGGTCGAAATCTCGACCATGGCGATGGCGTCGCAGGCCAGCGCCGCATCGGCGACATTGCGGGTGCCGATGGCGTTGGTGAGGATGCCCTCGCCGGGGTTGGTTTCGACCAGCGGGACATGCTTTAGCGCCGCAACATGAAACACCAGGTCCGGGCGGCAGTCCACGCAGAGCGCGCGCACCCGCTCGCGGTCGCGGACATCGCAGAGCACGGCCTGGCGCGGCAGGGCCGGGCAGATTTCGGCAACCGCCAGATCAATGGCATAGAGGTTGTACTCGCCATTGTCGGAGAGGATCAGCGCCGCCGGGTCGAAGGCGGCGATCTGCCGGACCAGCTCGCTGCCGATGGTGCCGCCGGCACCGGTGACCAGCACCCGCTTGCCGGCGATCAGGGCCCGCATGGCATCGAGGTCGAGCCGCGCCTGCGGCCGGCCGAGCAGGTCTTCGAGCGCGATCGGATGGAGGTCGACCCGGCCGTCATTCACCGCCGTCTTGAATTCGGTCAGGCTGGGCAGACGCGCCACCGACAACCCCGAGCCCTCGGCCAAGTTGATCAGCGTGCCCAGGCGCTCGGCACTCCCCACCAACGCCGGATCGGTAATCACCAGTTTTTGGGGATACTGGCCGCGCTGGGCCAGCCGGCGGACGAGGTGGGGCAGTTCCGGCGTCAGTCCGAGCACCGGCACGCCGTGGATGGCGCGCCCGATCCGCCGTCCCGTCTCGTCGATGATGCCGACGGCCCGGTAGGAGGCACGGTAGTCGTTGGCCGTGGCGCGGATGAACAATTCGGAGGCATCGCCTGCCCCCAGGAGCAGCACCGGGATGCAGTCGTCGCGCTGGCTGGAAACCAGCCGGCTGAGCCGCGCATCCTTGAACAGCCGGTAGGCGACGCGTGGCGCCCCGAGGAGAAAGATCAGCAGCAGCCACTGGATGATCGGCACGGAGCGCGGCATCGCCTCGAACCGGTTGACCAGCATGGCGGCGAACACGAAGACCAGGATCGCCAGTGTCACCGCCTTGGCGATGGCCATCAGGTCGGCGATCGAGGCATAGCGCCAGATGCCGCGATACATGCCGACGGCCCGGAAGCTGGCGGCGGCGATTAGGACAAAGACCGGCGTGCCGTACAGGACAACTGGGGCGTAATGGCCGAAGGCCAGATCGCCGACGCGGATCACCATGGCCAGGCCGAGGCACAGCGAGGCCATGACGATGTCATGCATGAACGCCAATTGGCTCTTGCTGATCCTCAAGGCGGCGTCCCCCGGGGCCTCGAAACCGCGATCACCGGTCCGTGATCGCCGCGATTGGCAAGATAGGCCGGCGGCGGTCAGGATGGAAAGACCCTACCGGGCATCGCGTACAGAAACTCTCTGACGTTATCAGAGTTCGAGAAGATCGGTCACCCCCGGCAAGGCCCGCAAGGCGGCACGGGCGCCGCTGCTGATCGCATAGGCCCCGGGCAATGCCACTTCGATGTCGCCGGCGCCATCGCGCACCCACAGGCTGACATGGCAGCGGCCTTTCTGTTCGCCGGCCAAAGTCTCTTTGAGCGGCGCCAGGGCCGATTGGTCCTCGACGAACACCCGGATCTCGCTGCCGATGCGTGCCAGCACGGCTGAAAGCTCCTCGATCTGGTTGGCGGTCAGCCGCACGCCGTCCTCCACGGCCTGGCCGTCGACGGTGATGACCAAGGCGTTGCCGCCCTCGAGCAAGCTCCGTGCCTCCGACAGCACCTCGGCGAACAGCAGGACCTCGAACTGGCCATAGGGATCGGAGAGCTGGACGAAGGCCATCCTCTTGCCGGTCTTGGTCGTCGCCTCGCGCTTGCCGATGACCACGCCGGCCAGCTTGATCCGCGTTCCGCCGGAGCGCACCCGCTCCTCGACCCGGGTGGAAGGCGCGGCGCCGATCCGTGCCAGAACGCTGGGATCGACGGGATGGGCGGAGAGGTAGAAGCCGAGCGCGTCGAATTCATGGCGCAGCTTTTCCATGGAGTCCCAGTCGCGCATGTCCGGCAGTTCCGGGCCGCGGGCGGCGGCCGGGCCGCCGAACAGGCTGATCTGGCCGGAGCTGCGCTCGTCGGCCGCGCTGTGGGCATCGCGCACGATGATATCGACGCCGGCCATCAGGCGGGCGCGATTGGGCTCCAGGCTGTCGAAGGCGCCGGCGCGGATCAGGCCTTCCAGCTGGCGCTTGTTGACGGCGCGCGGGCCGACGCGACGGGCGAAGTCGAAGACGCTCTGGAAAGGGCCGTTTTCCAGCCGCTCCTGCAGCACCAGGCCCATCGCGTCGACGCCGACGCCCTTGATGGCGCCCAGGGCGTAGCGTACGGCGCGCCCGCCTTCCCCGTGCGGCTCGACCGAAAACACCGGTTCGGATTTGTTGATGTCGGGCGGCAGCAGCGTCAGGCCCAGGCGCGACAGCTCCTGCCGGTAGCCGGCGAGCTTGTCGGTATTGCCGAGGTCGAGCGTCATCGAGGCGGCGAAAAACGCGACCGGGTAATTGGCCTTCAGCCAGCCGGTCTGATAGGCGACCAAGGCGTAGCCGGCGGCGTGCGCCTTGTTGAAACCGTAGCCGGCGAATTTGGCGACCTGGTCGAAGATCTTGGCGGCGCGCGGCTGGTCGACCTGCCGTTCGACCGCGCCGTCGACGAACAGCTTCTTCTGGGCGTCCATTTCGGCCTGGATCTTCTTGCCCATCGCCCGGCGCAGCAAGTCGGCGCCGCCCAGCGAATAGCCGGCCAGCACCTGCGCCACCTGCATGACCTGCTCCTGGTAGATCATGATGCCGTACGTCTCTTCAAGGATCGGCTGCAGCTTGGGGTCGAGATAGTCCGGCTGCTTGCGGCCCTGCTTGACCTCGATATAGGTCGGGATGTTGTCCATCGGCCCCGGCCGGTAGAGGGCGACCAGGGCGATGATGTCCTCGAACCGGGTCGGCTTCAGCCGTCGCAGCACGTCGCGCATGCCGGAACTTTCCAGCTGGAACACACCCGTCGTCTCGCCACGCCCCAGCATGGCGTAGGTGTTCTCATCGTCGAGCGGCAAATGCGCCAGGTCGACCTCGGTTCCCTCGACGTCGCGGATCAGGTCGCGGGCCCGGGCCAGAACGGTCAGGGTCTTGAGGCCGAGAAAGTCGAACTTCACCAGGCCCGCCAGCTCGACGAACTTCATGTTGAACTGGGTCACCGGCATCGGCGCCCGCGGATCGCGGTAGAGCGGCACGAATTCGGCCAGCGGCCGGTCGCCGATCACCACACCGGCGGCGTGCGTGGAGGCGTGACGGTAGAGCCCTTCCAGCTTCAGGGCGATATCGATCAATCGTGCGACCGCTTCCTCGGCGCCGCGCGCCTGCTGCAGCTGCGGTTCGCCGTCGATCGCCTGCTGGAGGGTGACCGGCTTGGCCGGGTTGTTGGGGACTAGCTTGCACAGCCGGTCGACCTGCGGATAGGGCATCTGCAGCACCCGGCCGACATCGCGAAGCACCGCGCGCGCCTGAAGCTTTCCGAAGGTGATGATCTGGGCGACCTTGTCATGGCCGTACTTGTCGGCGACATACGCGATCACCTCGTCGCGGCGGTCCTGGCAGAAATCGATATCGAAGTCCGGCATGGACACGCGTTCGGGGTTGAGAAACCGCTCGAACAGCAAACCGAAGCGCAGGGGGTCGAGATCGGTGATGGTCAGGGCCCAGGCGACGGCCGAGGCGCCGCCCGAGCCGCGGCCCGGCCCGACCGGAATGCCCTGCGCCTTGGCCCATTTGATGAAGTCGGCGACGATCAGGAAGTAGCCGGCAAAGCCCATATTCTGGATGATGCCGAGCTCCAGCTCCAGCCGCTCGTAATACGGCCCGGCCCGGGCCTCCCGGTCCGCCGGCGCCAGGTCAGCCGGCAGGATGGCGTTCAGCCGCATCGCCATGCCGGCCAGCGACTGGGCCCGCAGCTCTTCCTCCTCGCTGCGGCCGCCCTCGGTCTCATAGGCCGGCAGGATCGGCGTGTGCTTCTGCGGCATGAAATGGCAGCGCCGGGCGATGACCAGCGTGTTGTCGACCGCTTCGGGCAGGTCGGCGAAGAGCGTACGCATCTCTTCGGCCGACTTGAAGCGGTGGTGCGGGGTGACGCGGCGGCGGTCGCTTTCCGAGACGTACGTCCCGTCGGCGATGCAGAGCAGCGCGTCGTGCGCCTCGTACATCCCCTCATCGGCGAAGTACGCGTCGTTGGTGGCGACCAGCGGCACATCGGAGGCGTACGCCAGGTCCACCAGCGCCTCTTCGATGCGGTCCTCCGCCGGTTCGCCATGGCGCATCAGCTCGACGTACAGTCGGCCGGGAAATGCCGCGGTCAGACGGCTGAGAGCGTCCCCGGCGGCGTCGGGCTTGTTCTCCAGCAACAGGCGGCCGACGGGACCTTCCGGGCCCCCGGTCAGGGCGATCAGCCCCTCGGCATGGCCTTCGAGATCCGCCCAGGAGACATGCGGTACGTCGCTGCTGTCGGTTTCCAGAAAGGCCTTGCTGACCAGGTGCATCAGGTTGCGGTAGCCGGGCTCGCTCTGCACCAGAAGGACGATGCGGTCGGGCCTTGCCCGCGGCGCGCTCGCCGTGGCGACGGCGGCCGGCCGGCCGGGCTGGGCGTCATCCTCCGGCCGGGCGAGGCCAAGGACGGTGCCGGTGATCGGCTGCACCCCGGCTTCGGCCGCGGCCAGCGCGAATTCAAGCACGCCGAACATATTGCCGCTATCGGTCATGGCGACCGCCGGCATGCCGTGGCTCTGGCAGAGCCTGACCAGGTCCTTGACCTTGATTGCGCCCTCGGACAGCGAATAGGCGGAGTGGACCCGGAGATGGATGAAGCTGTCGGCGGGCATTTTCCCTCATGGTCGGCTATGGAGCGTCGGCCTCCGGCCGACGACGGCGGCGGGGGCGCCGCCGCTCCAACAGACGGCGGCGGGGGCGCCGCCGCTCCAAGAGACGGCGGCGGGGACGCCGCCGCTCCAAGAGAGGGCGGCGGGGACGTCGCCGCTCCGGATCAGCGCGAGACGATAGCGCCGTCGCGCAGGTCGAGCACCCGGTCCATGCGCCCGGCCAGGGCCAGGTTGTGGGTCGCGACCAGGGCACCCGTCCGCGTCTCTTTTACCAGATTCTGTAGGAGGTCAAACACATCGTCCGCCGTATGCTGATCGAGATTGCCGGTCGGCTCGTCGGCCAGCAGCAGCTTCGGACGGTTGGAGAGCGCCCGGGCGATGGCGACGCGCTGCTGCTCGCCGCCGGACAGCTGGCTCGGCCGGTGGCTCAGCCGCTCGGCCAGGCCGACCCGCTGCAGCAGGGCGCCGGCCGCTTCATTGGCCTGGCGGCGCGTCACCCCGGCGATGATCTGGGGCAGCGCGACGTTTTCCAGTGCGGTGAATTCCGGCAGCAGATGGTGGAACTGGTAGACGAAGCCGATGGCGGCGCGGCGCAGGGCGGTGCGCGCCTGGTCGGAGAGCGTCCCGGCTTCCTGCCCGTCGATCAGCACCGCGCCGGCGGTCGGACGTTCCAGCAGCCCGGAGATGTGCAGCAGCGTCGATTTGCCGGCGCCGCTGGGGCCGACCAGCGCCACCATCTCGCCGGGGTCGATCGACAGAGCGACGCCGCGCAGCACCTCCAGCGTATGCCCGGCCTCGTTGAAGCTGCGGGTGACGCCGTCCAGGCGCAGAAGCGGGACGCCGCCGCCCGGCTCACTCATAGCGCAGGGCCTCGACCGGATCGAGCCGGGCGGCCCGCCAGGCCGGATAGAGCGTGGCGAGGAAGGACAGGCCGAGCGCCATGCCGATGACGGCGATGACCTCGTTCCAGTCGATCACCGCCGGCATGGTCGTGAGGAACCGGATCTCCGGGTTCCACAGCTCGGTGCCGGTGGCGGCCTCCAGCCAGCGCTGGATGTGCTCGATGTTCTCGGTGAAGGCGATGCCGAGCCCGAGCCCCGCCAGCGTCCCGACCACGCCGATCGAGGCGCCGGTGAGGAAGAAGATGCGGGTGACCATGCCCTGGGTGGCGCCCATGGTGCGCAAAATGGCGATGTCGCGGCCCTTGTCCTTCACCAGCATCACCAGGCCGGAGATGATGTTGAGCGCCGCCACCAGGATGATCAGCGTCAGGATCAGGAACATGACATTGCGCTCGACCTGCAGGGCGGTGAAGAAGCTGGAATTGGCCTGCTGCCAGTCCCACAGACGCGCCTCGCCGCCCAGCGCCGCGCGCACCTGGTCCCGGATGGGCGCGAGATTGTCGGGGTCCTCGACAAACAGCTCCAGCGTCGTGACCGAATCGCGCATCTGGTAGAAGATCTGCGCCGTATCCAGCGGCATGTAGACGAAGCTGTTGTCGTACTCGTACATGCCGGCTTCGAAGATGGCGACGATGTCGTAGCCGCGCATGCGGGGGACGGTGCCGAAGGCGGTGACATTGCCCTGCGGCGCAATCAGGGTCAGCTGGTCGCCGGTCCAGACGCCGAGGCGGTTGGCCATGCGCCGGCCGATGGCGATGGCGTTCGGCCCGGCAAAGGCGCCCGGGTCGCCGACGAGATCGCCGGCCAGTTCCGGCCGGGCCTGGAGATAGCCGGGCGGCACGCCGCGGACGGCGGCGCCGGAGGCGTACTCGCCATGGGTGACCAGGGCCTGCGCCTCGATGGTCGGCGTGACGGTCGTGACGCCGTCGATCTGCCGCACCCGCTCGACCAGCTCGTCGTAAGTCTCCAGCGGGCCGCCCTGGGCGGCATAGACGTTGAGATGGCCGTTCAGGCCAAGCACCCGATCGACCAGCTCCTGCCGGAAGCCGTTCATCACCGCCATGACGATGATCAGCGTCGCCACGCCGAGCGCGATGCCGACCAGCGAAAACCCGGCGATGATGGAGATGAACCCTTCCTTGCGCCGTGCCCGCAGATAGCGCAGCGCCACCATGCGTTCGAAGACATTGAACATCGCGGGTCCCGTATCCGGCGGAGGTCGCGCCTTACCCTGCGCTGCAATATGGCGAGACTGCGGCCGCCGCCAAAGGCCGGCCGCCTAGCGGACGCCGAGCAGCCGCGCCAGGGCCGCCTCCATCGCCAGCTCCTGGCGTTCGCCGGTCGCGCGGTTCTTCAGCTCAACCTGGCCGGATTTGACGCCGCGCGGCCCGACGATGATCTGCCAGGGCAGGCCGATCAGGTCCATATCGGCGAATTTGGCGCCGGCCCTCTCTTCCCGGTCGTCGTACAGGACGGCACGCCCGGCCGCCTGCAGCGAGGCGTACAGGTCCTCGCAGGCCGCGTCGCAGCCCGCATCGCCACGATGCAGGTTGATCAGCCCGACATCGAAGGGGGCGACGCTTTCCGGCCAGATGATGCCGGCATCGTCATGGCTGGCCTCGATGATCGCGCCCACCAGCCGCGAGACGCCGATGCCGTAGGAGCCCATATGCACCGGCACCTGGCGGTCGTCGGGCAGCGAGACGCTGGCCCCCAGCGGTGCGGAGTACTTGGTGCCGAAATAGAAGATGTGCCCGACCTCGATGCCGCGCCGGTGCACCCGCCTGTCCTCCGGCACCTCCGCCTCGAAGACGTCCTGGTCGTGCTTTTCGTCGGTGCGGGCATAGAACCTGGTCCAGAATTCGAACATCGGCTCCAGGTCGGCCTCATAGTCGATCGCCTCGGCCAGCACGTCATAGTCGATATAGTCGCGGTGGCAGTAGACCTCCGACTCGCCGGTATCGGCCAGGATGATGAATTCGTGGCTGAGATTGCCGCCGATCGGCCCGGTCTCGGCCTCCATCGGGATGGCGCGCAGGCCCATGCGGGCGAAGGTGCGCAGATAGCTGACGAACATCTTGTTGTAGGCGCGCTTGGCCGCCTCGTAGTCGAGGTCGAAGCTGTAGGAGTCCTTCATCAGGAACTCGCGCCCGCGCATGACACCGAAGCGGGGGCGGACCTCGTCGCGGAATTTCCACTGGATGTGGTAGAGCAGCACCGGCAGGTCGCGATAGCTCTTGATGGCGCCGCGGAAGATGTCGGTGATCAGCTCCTCGTTCGTCGGGCCGTAGAGCATCTCGCGCTCGTGCCGGTCGCGGATGCGCAGCATCTCCTTGCCATAGTCCTCGTAGCGGCCGCTTTCCTTCCAGAGATCGGCCGACTGGATGGTCGGCATCAGGAGTTCCTGGCAGCCGGCCTTGTCCTGCTCCTCGCGGACGATGCGCTCGATATTCTTCAGCACCCGGAAGCCCAAGGGCAGCCAGGAATAAATGCCGGCGCTGGCTTGGCGGATCATCCCGGCACGCAGCATCAGCCGGTGCGAGACGATCTGCGCCTCGCTGGGGTTTTCCTTCAGGGTCGGCAGAAAAAAGCGGGTCAGGCGCATGGGGCAGGGACTCGCGAGGCAGGCGGGAACAGCCCGCAACTCTAGGCAAAGCGCGGGGGCGTGTCCACGGCGCCGCGTCGTTCCGGAGAGGCACCCGCGGTCCGATCGAGGTGAAGTCCGGATTTGACATTGTCATGAAGAAATCCGCATGTACCTATGACATGGATGTATCCTTGCCAAGGCATACCCGCATGATGCTCGCTGAAACCGCACACACCGACAGCTCGGCTATGGCGGAACGCCTGAAGGCGGCGCGGCAGCGGGCCGGCCTGACCCAGGAGGCGGCCGCGGCGCATTTGCAGGTCGCGCGCACGACGCTCGTTGCCATGGAGCGCGGCCAGCGCCGGGTTCGGCCGGAGGAATTGCGTGCCTTGGCCGATCTTTATGGGCTCTCGGTCAACGCCCTTCTCCGCCCCAGCACCGTATTGGTGGATTTGGCACCGAAATTTCGCGCGTTGCCGCAGAATCATGACGACCCGGCGCGGATTGCCGTGGACCTGCTGACGGCGCTGGCAGCGGCGGAAGTCGAGCTGGAACGGCTCTTGGATCAACCGCTGCGGCCCGCCTATCCGCCGGAACGTCCGCTTTACCCCGGCGATCTGCGCGAGCAGGCGGAAGATGCCGCCATGGACCTGCGCAGCCGCCTCGGCCTCGGCCTCGCGCCGATGGGCGACATTGTCAGCCTTCTGGAGCTGGAACTCGGGGTTCGGGTCTTCATCCGGCGTCTGGAGAGCCGCATTGCCGGCCTCTTCGCCTATCAGGAGGAGGTGGGCGCCTGTATGCTGCTCAACCGCAACCACCCGCGGGAACGCCGCGCGCTGACCGCTGCGCATGAACTCGGGCACTTGCTGATGGCGCGGCGTGAGACCGAGATTGTCGAGGCCGACCACAGGGCCGAGTCGCGGGAGGAGCGCTTCGCCAAGTTTTTCTCCTATTCCTTTATGATGCCGGCCGCCGGCATCCGCCAGCGCTTTCGGGCCTTTGCCCAGGAGGCCGGCCGTTTCTCGCCGCGGCATTTGATTTTGATGGCGTTTTCTTTCTCCGTGTCGATGGAGGCGATGGGGCGGCGGCTGGAAGAGCTGGAGCTGCTGCCGCGCGGCACCTGGGACTCGCTGAAGGAACGCGGCTTCTCCGGCGCCATGGTCAAGGAGGTGCTGGGCGACCGCGCAACCGCGGACGACAGTCCGGTGCCGCCGCGGCTCTGGCTGCTGGCGGCCGAAGCGCACCGCCGCGAGTTGTTGAGCGAAGGGCAGCTGGCGCGCATGCTGAAGATGGATCGCCTCGAAATCCGAGAGATCCTAGACCTGGAGGAGCGCCATGCCGCCTGGTCCGTCGCGCCTGAATGACGGCCATGGCACCCTCGTCATCGATGCCAGCGTGCTGCTGAACCTGCTCGGCACCGGCCGGCCGGCCGGGGTGCTGGCGGCGCTGAACCGCCGGGTCCTGGTCGAAAGCGGGACACTGCGCGGGGAGGTGAAGACCGACCCGGTCACGCGAAATTCCGCTAAAGCCGTTGTCGCCGAGCTTTTCAGCCAGTCGGCCTTGGAGGAGGTTTGCTTGTCGGATCAGGCCATGCCCACATTCATGAGGCTGACCGGCGGACCGCCGCCGGATGACCTGGAGGACGGGGAGGCGGCGACGATCGCTCACGCCCTCGATATCGGCGGGGTGGCTGTCCTCGACGAACGCAAGGCCATCCGCATCGTGCGGGAGCGTTGGCCGGACCTGCCCCAGCTCACAACGTTGGATTTGCTCGCTTCACCCGACATTCACGCCGTGTTCGGCAGTACCGTCCAGGCGGAGCTCGTCCATACCGCGTTGATGACGGCGCGCATGCGTGTCTCCGATCCCTTCTTCGATTGGGTGGTCGATCTGATCGGTGTCGAGCAGGCGCGGCTCTGTCCCAGCATTCCGGTTCGCAGGCTTCCTTCAGGGTAGCGAAGGTCGATGACGCCGGTCAAAATGGGCGAGGTTGACCTGCGTCCCCTCACTGTCATGCCCGCGGAAGTGGGCTTCCGGATGCGCTCCCTGAATGGATTGCCGCTGGCGCGGGACTGACAGGAAAAAATGTCGGTTACAGGCTCCAGTAGGACACGGATTCCGGCAGACCGGCCGGGTCGAGGGCGGATTTGACGTCGATGAGCACGCCGCCGGGGACGAGCGGTGCCAGCAGCGCGGCGCGCGGGTGGTCGAGATAGGCGCGATGCGGCACCGCCAGCACCAGGGCGTGCAGGCCGGCGAGGTCCTCCAACGCGGCCAGCCGCAGCCCGTATTCGGCACGGGCCTCCATGGGGTCGGCGAGCGGGTCGTGGACCAGGGCGGCGATGCCGAATTCGGCCAGTTCGGCGAGGATGTCCGGCACCCGGCTGTTGCGCAGGTCCGGCACATTCTCCTTGAAGGTCAGGCCGAGAATGCCGACGCGGGCGTCGCGGACCGGGTGGCCGGCGCGGCTCAGCAGCTTGACCAGGCGCCGGGCGATGAAGGCGCCCATGCCGTCATTGATGCGGCGGCCGGCGAGGATGATTTCCGGGTGATAGCCGACCGACTCGGCCTTGGCGGTCAGGTAATAGGGGTCGACGCCGATGCAGTGGCCGCCGACAAGCCCGGGCGTGAAGCGCAGGAAGTTCCACTTGGTCGCCGCCGCCTCGATGACATCGTGAGTGCGGATGCCCAGCCGGTCGAAGATGATCGCCAGCTCGTTCATCAGCGCGATGTTGAGGTCGCGCTGGGCGTTCTCGATCACCTTGGCCGCCTCGGCGACGCGGATGGAGGGAGCGCGGTGCAGGCCGGCGGTCACCACGGCGCCATAGGCGGCGGCAAGGCGCTCCAGCGTCGGGCCGTCCTCCGCCGCGATCACCTTGACGATGTCGGCCAGCCCGTGGGCCCGGTCGCCGGGGTTGATGCGCTCGGGCGAATAGCCGAGCGCGAAATCGCGTCCGCGCCGCAGGCCGGAGGCGCGTTCCAGGGCCGGGCCGCACAGCTCCTCGGTCAGGCCGGGATAGACGGTCGATTCGAAGACCACGACGGCGCCGGGGCGCAGAGCGCCGCCGACCGTCCCGCAGGCCCGCAGGATCGCCGTCAGGTCGGGTTGGCGGTTGGCGTCGATCGGCGTCGGCACGGTCACGATGAAGACCGTCGCACCGTGAAGATCGGCCGGGTCGGCGGTGAACGCCAGGTCGGTGGCGTCCAGCGCGCCGGGCTCGGCTTCGCCGGTGCGGTCATGGCCACTGCGGAGTTCGGCGATGCGGTTCCCGTCGATGTCGAAGCCGACGGTCCCGGGAAAGTGTCGGGCGAAGGCCAGCGCGACGGGAAGGCCGACATAGCCGAGCCCGATGACGGCGATGCGTTCGGTCATTTGTTGCAGCCCTGTAACGAAAAAGTCGCCGGTTTCGTCCGGACCGCGCCGGGGCCGCCGGGACGGGCGGCCGGCGGTGCCGACATCGGCGTGAATGCTTGAAAAGGCCGCCCGGACGGGCTATCTAGCGCCGGCATTATTCCAACTCCACACGCGGGCTTCCGGGCGGCTCTCGACAGGGTGCGCTCCGGTCCGGTGAGTGTCGACAGAGCGTTCCGGCGAAATGGCGACCTCCACGGCCCGCGGCGGTTCTAACCGGACGAAGGACCACCCATGCCCCTCCCGACCTTTACGATGCGCCAGCTGCTCGAAAGCGGCGTGCATTTCGGCCACCATACGCGGCGCTGGAACCCGAAGATGGAACCCTACATTTTCGGCATCCGCAATGGCGTGCATATCATCAATCTCGAACAGACCGTGCCGCTGATGTACCGGGCGATGGAAGCGGTGCGGGATGTCGTCGCCAATGGCGGCCGCGTGCTGCTGGTCGGCTCGAAGCGCCAGGCACAGGACAAGGTCGCCGATGCGGCGAAGCGCTGCGGCCAGTATTTCGTCAATCACCGGTGGCTCGGCGGCATGCTGACCAACTGGAAGACCATCAGCCAGTCGATCAAGCGGCTGAAGGAGATGGACGAGCGTCTGGGGCAGGTGGAAACCGGCCTCACCAAGAAGGAGATGCTGCAGCTGACCCGCGAGCGCGACAAGCTCGAGGGGGCGCTGGGCGGCATTCGCGACATGGGCGGGCTGCCGGACATTCTGTTCATCATCGACACCAACAAGGAAGCCATCGCGGTCAAGGAAGCCAACAAGCTCGGCATTCCGGTGGCCGCGGTGCTCGACAGCAATTCCGATCCGGACGGCATCACCTATCCCATTCCCGGCAATGACGACGCGCTGAGGGCCATCGACCTGTACTGCGATCTGGTCAGCCGCGCGGTCCTGGCGGGTATCGAGGCGGAGATGATCGCCTCGGGCGGCGATGTCGGCGAGATGGAGGAACCGGTGCCCGAGATCGTCGAGGAGCCGGAGCAGCCGGCCGAACCGGCGGCCTCCGAACCTTCGGCGCCGGAGCCGGCGGCGCAGGGCGAGCATGGCGCCGCGCCCTCCTCGGCCGTGGAAGCCGACCCGAAGCTGGAAGAGGCAGAGACGACGGAGGCGGCGGTCACGACCTGATGCCACAGGATCTTCACGGATCCGGCACGGCGCCACCGCATTTTCCGGACAGACCGATACACGAGGATTGAGGGCGGAAAACCATGGCAGAGATCACGGCTGCGCTGGTCAAGGAGCTTCGCGAGCGCACCGGCGCCGGGATGATGGACTGCAAAAAGGCGCTCACGGAATCCGGCGGCGATCTGGAGCAGGCGCGCGACTGGCTGCGCAAGAAAGGCCTGGCGCAGGCCGCCAAGAAGGCCGGACGAACCGCCACGGAAGGGCTGATCGGCGTCGCGGTCGCCGGGCCCGTCGGCGCCATGGTCGAGGTCAATTCCGAGACCGATTTCGTGGCCCGCAACGAGTCCTTCCAGGCCTTCGTGTCGACGGTGACGACACTGGCCCTGGCCGGCGACGGCACGCTGGAGGGGCTGCTGGAAGCCTCGTACCCGGATACCGGGCGGACGGTCGCCGATGAAACCAAGCACCTGGTCGGTACGATCGGCGAGAACATCCAGGTGCGGCGGGTGGGCCGCCTGACGGTGAACGAAGGCGCAATCGGCAGCTACATCCACAATCTGGTGGCCCCGGGGATGGGCAAGATCGGCGTCATCGCAGCCCTCGACTCCGCCGGCGACACGGCGGCGCTGGAGGTGTTCGGTCGGCAGCTGTGCATGCACATCGCCGCGGCGCGCCCGGAGGTGGTGAGCATCGACCGGGTCGACCCGGCGGCGCTGGAGCGCGAGCGCGCGGTGCTGGCCGATCAGGCGCGGGCCAGCGGCAAGCCGGAGAACATTATCGAGAAGATGGTCGAAGGCCGCCTGCGGAAATACTACGAGGAAGTCGTGCTGCTCGAGCAGCTCTATGTCATCGACGGCGAGAGCCGGGTGAAGGCGGTTGTCGAGAGCGAAGGCAAGACGCTGGGATCGCCCGTCGCGGTAACGGAATTTGTCCGCTTTGCCCTCGGCGAAGGCATCGAAAAAGAGGACAAGGATTTCGCCAGCGAGGTCGCGGCCGCAGCCGGCGGCGACTGATCGGGATGGGCCGGCCGGCCGGCAACGACCGGCCGCCGTCGCTGATCGCGGCCGCTGCCTCAGCCCGGTTTCCGTCAACGCATCAAAGGGGCGGTATCCGCCGGCCCGGCGGGAGAGGAGGTTCGGATGACCGCGGAGGCCGCGCGGTACCATCGTGTGCTGCTCAAGGTCTCGGGCGAAGCCCTGATGGGTGGCCGGGATTACGGGATCGATCCCGGCATGATCGATCGAGTTGCATCCGAAGTATCGGACGTCCACAAAACCGGCGTGCAACTGGCCCTGGTGATCGGCGGCGGCAACATTTTTCGTGGCCTGAGCGGGGCCGCCGCCGGCATGGAACGTGCCACGGCCGATTACATGGGTATGCTCGCCACGGTGATGAACGCGCTGGCCCTGCAGAATGCCCTGGAAAAGTCCGGCGTCCCGACCCGCGTGCAGTCGGCCATCGAAATGGCCAGCGTCTGCGAGCCCTATATCCGCCGCAGGGCCATCAGACATATGGAGAAGGGCCGGGTGGTGATTCTCGCCGCCGGCACCGGCAACCCGATGTTCACGACCGATACCGCTGCCGCCCTGCGCGCCGCGGAAACCGAGTGCCAGGCCATTTTTAAGGCGACGCAGGTGGACGGCGTGTACGATGCCGATCCGCGCCGGGTGTCGACTGCCAAGCGCTTCGATCGGCTGCGATATCTCGACGTCCTGACCCAGGATCTGCGGGTGATGGACCATACGGCGGTTTCGCTGGCGCGGGAGAGTGGCATCCCGGTGATCGTCTTTTCGATCCGGTCACCCGGCGCCCTGTCGGAGGTGGTTGCCGGCCGCGGCAGCTTTACCCTGATCAGCGAGGAGGACTAGACCCATGGCAGACCCGGACTTGTCGGACATTGCGCGGCGGATGGACGGTGCGCTCGAAGCGTTGCGGCGGGAATTTTCCGGCCTGCGGACCGGGCGGGCGTCGGCGAGCCTGCTCGAGCCGATCACCGTGGAGGTCTATGGCGCAACCATGCCGCTCAACCAGGTCGGCACCATTGGCGTGCCCGAACCGCGGCTGCTGACTGTCCAGGTCTGGGACCGTTCGGCGACCAAATCGGTCGAGAAGGCGATCCGGGATTCGGGACTTGGCTTGAACCCGCAGGCGGAAGGCCAGGTCATCCGGGTGCCGATCCCGGAACTGAGCGAGGAACGGCGCCGCGAACTCGTCAAAGTGGCCAACAAATACGCCGAACAGGCTCGGGTGGCGGTGCGCAACGTCCGCCGGGACGGGATGGATCTTCTCAAGAAAATGGAAAAGGACGGGGAGATTTCTCAGGATGAACACCGTCAATTTTCCGACAAGATTCAGGCTATGACGGACGAACACATCAAAAAGGTCGATGAGGCTTATAGCCATAAAGAAAAGGAGATTATGCAGGTTTGAACAAACCCCGGATGCGCGCGGCGGTTCAGGCCGTGTCGGTACCCCGCCATGTCGCGATCATCATGGACGGCAATGGCCGCTGGGCCGGTGCGCGTGGCATGCCGCGCACCTACGGCCATCAGCGCGGCATCGAGGCGGCGCGCCGAACGGTCGAGGCGGCCGGCGAACTCGGTATCGAGTACCTGACCCTTTTCGGGTTCTCGGCAGAGAACTGGCGGCGGCCCATGGCCGAGGTGCAGGAACTGATGCGGCTCCTCCGTTTGTACCTGCGCAGCCATGTCGCCGAAATGCACGAGAACGGCGTCCGCCTGCGCATGATCGGCGACCGCTCGCGGCTCGACAGCGACATCGTCGAGATGGTCGACCGGGCGGAACGCTTGACCGAAGACAATGACCGCCTCCATCTCACCGTGGCACTCAGCTATGGCGGGCGCCAGGAACTGGTGGAGGCGGCGCGCCGGCTGGCCTGGGATGCCGGCGCCGGCCGGATCGACCCGGCCGAAATCGACGACCGGATGGTGGCGGACCGGCTGTTTACCGGCGGCCTGCCCGATCCGGACATGGTGATCCGCACCAGCGGCGAGAAGCGCATCAGCAATTTCCTTCTCTGGCAGGCGGCTTATGCCGAATTGGTGTTCCTCGACACCCTCTGGCCGGATTTCGGCCGTCCCGATCTCGAGACGGCGATCGGTGAATTCCGGCAGCGTGAACGGCGATATGGCGCGCTGGCCGGCGGTCCCTGAGGCGGCGCGCAATCTCGCCGCCCGGGCCGCCTCCGCCGTTGTCCTCGGCTCCGTCTTCATCGCGGCCGTCCTTGCCGGCGGCGCCTGGTTCGCGGCCATCGTGATCGCCGGGGCGATGGCCAGCTTTCACGAGTGGAGCCGGCTGACCTCGGCCAGCGCCGCCTCGGTCGACCGATGGGGGCCGCTGGCGGTCCTTCCCGCGCCGCCGCTGCTGGGGCTGGCCTGGGGCCCGGCGGCGGGCCTGGCCCTGATCGTCGTGCTGTCGGCGGCGATCTATGCGCTGTTTCGGGTCCTTCGCCGGGCCGCGCCGGCCTATTCCGCCTTCGGCCTCGTCTATATCGGCGTCCCGGCCCTGTCGATCCTCTGGCTGCGCGACCAGCCGGAGGTCGGGCTGGGTCTGGTGCTGTGGTTTTGTGCGACGATCTGGGTCAACGATATCGCGGCCTATGCCAGCGGGCGGACGATCGGCGGGCCCCGGCTGGCCCCATCGATAAGCCCGGCCAAGACCTGGGCCGGGTTTGCCGGCGGCGTCGCCGGGGCGGTCGGGATCGGCGCCCTGGCCTCCTGGCTGCTCGGCTGGGGCCAGCCTCTTGTGGCCATGCTGCTCGGTGGCGGCCTCGCCGGCATCGCCCAGCTCGGCGACCTCTTCGAGTCCGCGATCAAGCGGCAGTTCGGCGTCAAGGACAGCAGCGGGCTGATTCCCGGCCATGGCGGGTTGCTCGACCGCATGGACGGATTCCTGGCTGCAGCCCCCATGGCCGCCCTCATCTACGGCATTTTCAGGGAGCCGGTCGGATGGTGAGTATCCCGTCAGCCGCGACGCCCCGGTCGGTCACGATCCTGGGCTCGACCGGATCGGTCGGCGGCAATACGGTCGACCTTCTGCAGCGCAGCCCGGAGTGCTTCCGGGTCGAGGCGCTGACGGCGCACCGCAATGTCGACCTGTTGGCCGCCCAGGCGCGCAGCCTGAAACCGCGCTTCGTGGCCGTCGCCGATCCGGAAGGCTATCGGGCGCTGGCCGATGCCCTGTCCGGAACCGGCATTGAGACGGCCGCCGGGCCGGAGGCCGTGGTGGCGGCCGCCGAACGTCCGGCGGACTGGGTGATGGCCGCCATCGTCGGCTCCCGCGGGCTGGCGCCGACCATGGCGGCGGTTCGCCGCGGCGCCATGGTCGCCTTCGCCAACAAGGAGTGCCTGGTGTGTGCCGGGCCGCTGATGATCGAGCAGGTCCGGGCCTGCGGGGCGACGCTGCTGCCCGTCGATTCCGAGCACAACGCCATTTTCCAGGTGCTGGAAGACCGGGCCGGAGCCGGCAGCGTCGAGCGGCTGGTGCTCACCGCATCGGGCGGGCCGTTCCGGACGCTGGAGCAGGCGGCGATGGCGGGGGTGACGCCGGAGCAGGCGGTGGCCCATCCGACATGGTCGATGGGCGCCAAGATCTCCGTCGACAGCGCCACGATGATGAACAAGGGTCTGGAGATCGTCGAGGCGCATTATCTTTTCGGCATCGACGAGGCGCGGATCGGCGTGCTCGTGCATCCGCAGTCGGTGGTCCACAGTATGGTCGCCTATGTCGACGGTTCGGTGCTGGCGCAGCTGGGCACGCCGGACATGCGCACGCCCATCGCCCATTGCCTCGCCTGGCCCGGTCGCATGCCGACTCCGAGCGCCCGGCTCGATCTGGCACAGATCGGACAACTGACGTTCGAGCCGCCGGATGAGGCGCGCTTTCCGGCGCTCGCCCTGGCGCGCCGGGCCCTGCAGGCGGGGGGGCGGGCCCCGGCGATCCTCAACGCAGCCAACGAGGTGGCCGTCGCCGCCTTCCTGGCCCGGCGCATCGGCTTCCTCGATATCGTGCGCACGGTGGAGGCGGCATTGGCCGCGTTGCCCACGGGAACCCTGGAAACCCTGGATGATGTATACGATATCGATCAACAGGCGCGCGAAGCGGCGACGCGGCTGATTGCCGGGCGGGAGTAACACGCCGGCGGGCATTCGGTGTTTGAAACAGTGCGGGGGATCGGAGACTATCGCCGCGCCATGGCGTCGGCAGCCCGGGTGCCGGCCGCCCGCGCCTGAAGGAGCAGATGAGACGCAATGGACATTCTCAGCCCTTTGACGGACTACATTATCCCATTCCTGGTTGTTCTCGGCGTTCTGGTATTCGTCCATGAATGGGGCCATTACTGGGTGGCGCGTCGGAACGGCGTGAAGATCGACGTGTTCTCGATCGGCTTTGGGCCGGAGATCTTCGGCTGGAACGACAAGGCGGGCACGCGCTGGAAGGTCAGCGCGCTCCCCCTGGGCGGCTACGTCAAGATGTTCGGCGACGCCGATGCCGCCTCGACCCCCGATAACGCCATGGGCCCGCTTACTGCGGAGGAAAAGGCGCAGGCGTTCCAGCACAAGCGCCTGGGACAGCGTGCGGCCATCGTCGCCGCGGGCCCCGCCGCCAATTTCCTGTTTGCCGTGGTTGTTTTGGCCGGCCTGTTCATGACGGCCGGCCATCCCTTCCCGGCGGCGACGGTCGGGGACGTGATGGCAGGCAGTGCGGCCGAACGCGCCGGCCTGCAGCCCGGCGACGAGATCGAATCGGTCAATGGCCGCGAGGTTCAGCGCTTTGCCGAGGTCTCGGTGCTGGTCCGGCAGTCTGATGGCGGACCGCTCAACCTGATCGTATCCCGCGACGGGCAGGATGTCGCGGTCCGGGCGGAGCCGACCGTGCAGGCGGTGGAGACCGTCGACGGGCAAACCGTGGAAGTGCCGGTCCTCGGTATCGCTGCCGACACGGATGTCCGCGGCCCCATCGCGGCGGTCGGCCTCGCGGTCGATGAAACCGTGTCTCTCACCTGGTTCACGCTGGCCACGATCGGCGAGATGATCGTCGGCGAGCGCGGCACCGAGGATATCGGCGGTCCCATCCGCATCGCCCAGATGTCCGGGACGGTCGCCCAGATCGGCCTGGTGGCGCTGGTCTGGTTCATGGCGGTGCTGTCGATCAATCTCGGGCTGATCAACCTGTTCCCCATACCCATGCTGGACGGCGGGCACCTGCTCTTCTATGCCGTCGAGGCGGTGCGTGGCCGGCCGCTGGGCGAACGCGCCCAGGAGTACGGCTTCCGTATCGGGCTTGCCCTGGTGCTCATGCTGATGGTATTCGCGACGTGGAACGATCTCGTCCATCTCGAAGTCGTGGACTACATCCGCGACGTCATCTCCTGAGGCATCGGGTAAAGACCGTTTCAAACGGGGGGTATCTTGGGGTTCTGGCGACGGGGGCTTCGCATCGCCGGTGCAGCGTGCTTTTGTGCGCTGACGCTGGTGATCCAGGCGGAGACAGGCGCGGCACAGACGGCCGGCCCACGGGGAACGATCGATCGTATCGTGGTCGAAGGCGCCCAGCGCATCGAACCCTCGACAATCGAGTCCTACCTGACCGTCACGCCGGGCGAACCGTTCGCACCGGCCGCTCTCGACGATTCGCTGCGCAGCCTTTTCGACACCGGCCTGTTCGCGGATGTGGTCCTTCGGCAGGAAGGTGACACGCTGGTGATCTCGGTGGTCGAGAACCCGATCATCAACCGTATCGCCTTCGAGGGGAATGACGACATCGATGCCGAGGATCTCGAGGCCGAGGTTCAGCTGAGGCCCCGGGTTGTCTATACGCGGACCCGGGTCCAGGAGGACGTTTCGCGCATTCAGGAGCTTTATCGGCGCGAGGGCCGCTTTGCGGCGACCGTCGAGCCCAAGGTGATTCCGCTCGAGCAGAACCGCGTGGACCTGGTCTTCGAAATCGACGAAGGGCCGCTGACACGGGTCCGGCGGATCACATTCATCGGCAATGAGGCCTTCAGCGACAGCCGGCTGGAAAGCGAAATCCAGACCGAAGAGGCCGGCTATTTCGGTTTCCTCAATCTTTTCGGGCGTTCCGACACCTATGACCCGGATCGGCTGGCCTTCGATCGCGAATTGCTGCGGCGGTTTTATCTTGAGGAAGGCTATGCCGATTTCCGGGTGGTCTCCGCCGTAGCCGAGCTGACGCCGGACAACGAGGCCTTTCTGATCACCTTCACCGTCGAAGAGGGCGAGCTTTACAGCTTCGGGGACATCGACGTCGTCAGCCAGCTGCCCGACCTGGATACCGAGCAGCTCCGCGAACTGATCATCTCCGAGCCCGGATCCGATTACTCGAGCGTCGCCGTCGAGCAGAGCATCGATGCCCTGACGGAAGCCGTCGCCAATCAGCAATACGCCTTTGTCGACGTGCAGCCGGTGGTCAGCCGCAATCGGGCTGAACGGCTCATCAATGTCACCTATGAAATCGGCGAGGGTCCGCGCGTCTTCGTCGAACGCATCGAGATTCAGGGCAATATCCGCACGGTTGACAGTGTGATCCGGCGCGAAATGGAACTGATCGAAGGCGATCCGTTCAATGCGGCGCGGCTTCGGCAGTCGGAAGCGCGGATTCGCGATCTCGGCTTCTTCGAGACCGTCGAGGTGACGGCGGTCGAGGGCTCGCAGCCGGATCGCACCGTCATCATCGTCGAGGTCGAAGAGACCTCGACCGGCGAGCTGTCCTTCGGCGCCGGTTTCTCCTCGATCGACGGCCCGCTCGGCAGCATCAGCATCACCGAGCGCAACCTTCTCGGTCGCGGCCAGCGTCTGCGCATTGCCGGCGCGCTCAGCGGCAACACAACGGAGCTCGATCTCAGCTTTACCGAGCCCTATTTCCTCGGGCGCGACCTGTCGGCCGGCTTCGACATTTTTCACATCACGCGCGACAACCAGGACGAAAGCTCGTTCGACGAAGCCCTGACCGGCTTCGGTCTGCGCTTCGGCTATCCGCTGGGCCGCCATTTGCGGCAGACCGTGCGCTATCGCCTGGAGAACACCGAGCTTCAGGATATCGACGAGGACGCCTCCCGCTTCATTCGCGAGCAGGAAGGGACCACCCTGACCTCGCTGATCGGCCATGAGCTGGTCTATGACCGCCTGGACAGCCGCCTGGAACCGAGCGACGGCTATATCCTGCGTCTCAGCAATGATGTGGCCGGCCTGGGCGGCGATACCCAGTTCTTTCGCACGGTTGTCTCCGGCGGTACCTTTTTCACGATCCTTCCCGATACCGTCCTGAATATTTCCGCCGAGACCGGCTATATCGTCGGGCTGGGCGAGGACGTGCGGATCAACGACCGCTTCTTTATTGGCGGCAACAATTTCCGCGGCTTCTCGCGTGCCGGCCTCGGCCCGCGGGACATCGACACCGATGACGCGCTGGGCGGCAACTGGTACGGCATCGGCACCGTTGAGCTGGCTTTCCCGCTCGGCCTGCCGGAAGAGCTGGGACTGCGTGGCCGGACCTTCACCGACTTCGGCACGCTTTCCGGCATCGACGACGAGGGGCCGGAGATTGTCGACGAAGCCTCCCTGCGGATGTCCGTCGGCGTCGGGCTGTCCTGGCGCTCGCCCTTCGGCCCCATCCAGATCGATTTCGCCGTACCGGTCTTGAAGGAGGATTTCGACGAGGAGGAAACGATTCGCTTCAGTTTCGGCACGAGATTCTAGCGTATGCCCCTGCGCGCCCTTGCCGGCCTTGCCTTTTGCTTCGTCCTTCTCAGCCATGTGGCTTCCGGGCAGGCCCAGGACACTGGTCTCGCGATCATCGTCGTGGATTTCCAGTCGGTCGTGCGCAATTCCGATGCCGCACAATCGATCCATGAGCAGATCGATAGCCTGCGCCAGGGTTATCAGGAGGAGTTCGGCCAGATCGAAGAGGAACTGCGCGCTCTGGAAACCGAGCTGACCGAGCAACGCGCCTCCCTTTCGAACGAACAGTTTGCCCGCCGCCGCCGCGGGTTCGAGCAGCGGGTGACCGAGGCCCAGCGCGAAGCGCAGGCCCGGCGGGCCGCCCTCGACGAAGCGCTGAATGCCGCCATGGATCAGGTCCGCACGACCCTGGTGGAGGTCATCGCCGATATCGCGCGGCAGCAGGAGGCGGACCTCGTCCTCAGCCGGTCGCAGGTGGTCCTGGTCGACAGCGCATTGGAGTTCAGCGACGAGGCTCTGGCAGAATTGAACGCCAGGCTGCCGCGCGTCACCGTCCAGGCGCCCGGCCCCGAGTGATCAGGCAGGAGAACCAAACGTGGCGGATTCTCGCTTTTATACCCGCGCCGCGCCGATGACCCTGGCCCGGATTGCCGGGATCGCTGACGGGAAACCAGCCCCGGGCGCCGACGAGACCCTGCGGATCAGCGACGTGGCACCGCTGGAAACGGCCGGTCCGGGCGATCTCAGCTTCTATGAGAACCGCCGCTTTGCAGAGGCCTTCGCCGCGACGACGGCGTCGGCCTGCCTGGTCAAGCCGGAGGATGCCCACCTGGCGCCGCAGGGCGTGGCGCTGGTCTTCTGTTCCCGGCCCTATCGCGCCTTCGCCCTGGTGGCCCGGGCCTTCTACCCGGAGCCGCCCTCGAGCGGACAGCGCGCGACCGGCGCGGTGATCGACCCGGACGCCAGTGTCGATGCCAGCGCCGATATCGGGCCCTGTGCCGTGATCGGAGCGGGCGCAGAAATCGGGCCCGGCTGCCGGATCGAGGCGCATGCCGTGGTCGGCCCGGGCGTGGTCCTGGGCGAAGGGACGGTCGTCGGTGTGGGCGCCTCGCTCAGCCATTGCGTGATTGGCGCCCGGGTTCGGCTCTATCCCGGGGTGCGGATCGGGCAGGACGGCTTCGGCTATGCCAGCGGTCCTGAAGGACATCTGAAGATCCCACAGCTTGGGCGTGTTTTGATCGAGGACGATGTCGAGATTGGCGCGAATACGACCATCGACCGCGGCTCCGGTCCCGACACGATCATTCGCCGGGGGAGCATTATTGATAATCAGGTCCAGATCGGGCACAACGTCGAAGTCGGAGAAGGCTGCGTCATCGTTGCCCAGTCCGGGGTTGCCGGGTCCAGCAAACTCGGCGATCAGGTGGTTCTCGCCGCGCAATCCGGAATATCGGGCCATCTCAGAATCGGAGCCGGGGCCAAGATCGCGGCCCAGTCCGGGGTCATGCGGGATGTGAAACGCGGGGAGGAAGTGTGTGGTGCGCCGGCGATTCCGATCCGGCAGTTCTGGCGGCAACAGGTGAAGCTCTCGAAGCTGACGGAAGGGAAAGGTTGAAGTCCGATGGACATGGTCGCGACGGGGGAGGTTGTCAGCGAGATCGACATCCTGCGGATCATGGAGATGATCCCGCACCGTTACCCGATGCTGATGATCGACCGGGTCGTCGACATCGTTCCCAATGTCAGCGCCGTCGGCATCAAGAACGTCTCGGCCAATGAAAGCTTTTTTCAGGGGCATTTTCCGGCCCGGCCGGTGATGCCGGGTGTGCTGATCGTCGAGTCCATGGCGCAGACGGCGGCGGTGCTGGTGGTCCAGACCCTGGGCGCCGAGTCCGAGGGCAAGCTGGTCTATTTCATGAGCATCAACAATTGCCGCTTCCGCCGGCCGGTGACGCCCGGCGATGCCATGCGCATTCACGTCGAGAAGATCCAGCATCGCGGGAATGTCTGGAAGTTCTCCGGCGAGGCGCGGGTCGGGGACCGGGCCTGCGCCGAGGCTTCCTTCGCCGCGATGATCCTGGACGACTGATGGCGCCCGGCATCCACCCCAGTGCGATCGTCGATCCCGCTGCCGGCCTTGCCGACGATGTCGAGATCGGGCCGTTCTGCACGGTCGGCCCTCACGTGTCGCTTGCCGCGGGCGTCCGGCTGGTCTCCCATGTCGTGGTCGACGGCCATACCGGCGTCGGCGCCGGCACCCAGGTCTTTCCCTTTTCGACGCTCGGCCTGGCGCCGCAGTCGGTGAGCTACAAGGGCGAGGAGTCGCGCCTGGAAATCGGCCGCGACACGATCATCCGGGAGCACGTGACCATCAACCCCGGCACCGCCGGCGGCCGCATGCTGACCCGGGTCGGCGATGGCTGTTTCCTGATGGTCGGGGCGCATGTCGCCCATGATTGCCTTCTCGGCGATCGCGTCGTCATGGCCAACAACGCGACGCTGGCCGGCCATGTCGAGATCGGCGACGACGCCATCCTCGGCGGGCTCTGCGCCGTTCACCAGTTCGTCCGGATCGGCCGGCAGGCCTTTATCGGCGGCATGGCGGGGGTCGAGCGGGACGTCATTCCCTTCGGCATGGTGGTGGGGGAGCGCGGCCATCTGGAGGGGCTGAACATCGTCGGCCTGAAGCGGCGCGGCTTTTCGCGCGACGAGATCCACCGGCTGCGCGCCGCCTATCGCGAGCTGTTCGAGGAGGGCGGCGACTGGACGAGCCGTATCCACAGCGTCTCCGAGAGCTATGGCGGGGATCCGGCGGTGCAGCAAATGCTTGCCTTTATCGGCCATGACAGCCGGCGAAAAATTCTCGTCCCCCTGCGAAGCGATGGCGGCTGAGCCTCGACCTCCGGCGGCGGAGCCTCAGGCGGCGGGTGATCCGCCCGGGACGCTCGGGCTGATCGCGGGGGGCGGCGACCTGCCCCGGCGCATCGTCGAGGCCTGCCGGGCCGGCGGCCGGCCGGTCTTCGTGATCGCCCTGAACGGCCTGACCGACCCGGATCTGGCGGCGGACGTTCCGCACCAATGGCTGCGCATCGGCGCGGCGTCGAAGATCCTGACAGCGTTGCGGGAGGCCGGAGCCGGCGATCTCTGCCTTGCCGGCACCTTCCGGCGGCCGAGCTGGCGGGAGCTGATGCCCGACCTGCGCGCCGCCCGCTTCCTCACCAAGGTCGGGTTTTCCGGGCTGGGGGATGACGAGGCGATGCGCGCCGTGCGGGCCGAGCTGGAGGCCGAAGGGTTTCGGCTGGTCACGGTGGCCGACGTGCTGGCCGGCTGGACGGCGCCGGCCGGCCTGCTGACCAGGGCCGCGCCGGATGCCCAGGCCCTGGCCGACATCCGCCGCGGCCTCGAGGTGGCGCGGACCATCGGCCGGCTGGATGCCGGCCAGGGGGCGGTTGTCCAGCAGGGCATCGTGCTCGCGGTCGAGGCGGCGGAGGGCACCGACGCCATGCTCGCGCGCTGCGGCGCCCTGAAGCGGGAGGGGCCGGGCGGCGTGCTGGTCAAGGCCCTGAAGCCGCAGCAGGACGCCGGTTTGGATGTCCCCACCATCGGCGCCACCACGGTCCGCGGCGCTGCGGCAGCCGGGTTGCGCGGCATTGCGGTGGAGGCGGGACGGGCGATGCTGGTCGATCCGCCGGCGATCGCCGCCGCGGCCGACGAATGCGGGCTGTTCGTCCTCTGCCTCGACCAGGACGCCGATCCCTGAGCCCGCCGCTTGTCTATCTGGTGGCCGGCGAACCGTCCGGCGACGTCCTCGGCGCCCGGCTGATGGCGGCCCTTCAGGCGGAGATGTCGGGAGACGTGCGGTTTGCCGGAGTCGGAGGGCCGCTGATGGCGGCCGCGGGGCTGGAGAGCCTCTTCCCGATCACCGACATAACCCTGATGGGCTTTGCCGAGGTGCTTCCGAAGATTCCGCTGGTGCTGCGGCGGGTGCGGGAGACCGCGCGCCATGCCCTCGCTCTGGCGCCGGACATCATGGTCACCATCGACGTACCCGGCTTCTCCGGCCGCCTGGCCGACCGTCTGTCCGGCCGCACCTTTCCCCTGGTGCACTATGTGGCGCCGACGGTCTGGGCCTGGCGGCCCGGGCGGGCCAGGACGCTGGCACGCCGGATCGACCATCTGCTCACACTGCTGCCCTTCGAGCCGCCCTGGTTCGAACGCGAGGGCCTGCCGGCGACCTTTGTCGGGCATCCGGTGGTGGAGAGCGGCGTCGGGGAGGGCGATGGGACGCGCTTCCGGAAGCGGCAGGGCCTCGCGCCCGACCGCCCGCTGCTCTGCGTGCTGCCCGGCAGCCGGCGCGGCGAGGTCGCGCGGCTGCTGCCGGTCTTCGGCGCGGTTGTCGCGGCGCTGGCGGCGGACCGGCCCGACCTGCACCTGGCGGTGCCGACCGTTCCGGCCGTGGCGGAGACCGTGCGGACGGCTGTAGCGGCCTGGGCTCTGCCGGCCACCGTCGTCACCGGCGATGCCGACAAGCACGACGCCTTCGCGGCCAGCCGGGCGGCGCTTGCGGCCTCCGGCACCGTCTCGCTGGAACTGGCGATCGCGCGGGTGCCGCATGTCATCGCCTATGCGGTCAACCCGCTCTCCGCGATGATCGCGCGCCGGCTGATCCGCGTGCGCTATGCCAGCCTCGTCAATATTCTCGAAGACCGGCCGGTCGTACCGGAGTTCCTGCAGGACCGCTGCACGGCCGGCCATCTGCTGCCGGCGGTCGCTCGCCTGCTCGACGATCCGGCGGCGCGGCTTGACCAGCAGGCGGTGGGTGCCAAGATCGGTCGTGACTTGGGCGGGCCGGGGGCCGGCCTGTCACCGAGCCGGGCGGCGGCCCGGGTCGTTGCCGGGCTGATGGCCGGCAGCCTCTCACAAGGAACCCTTGCGAACCCAGGAGGAGGGCTGACAATGAATACGGCCGAGGCAACGGATACGGCGCAGCAGACGGATCGCGGCTTCAAGATGCTGCACACGATGATCAGGGTTCACGATCTGGAAAAATCGATCGACTTCTATACCCGCCTGCTGGGCATGAAGCTGTTCCGGAAGAAAGACTACCCTGGCGGCGAGTTCACTCTGGCCTTTGTCGGCTATGGCAATGAAAAGGACCATCACGTCATCGAGCTGACCCACAATTGGGGCCAGGAAGAAGCCTATAACCTTGGCGAGGGCTTCGGGCATATGGCGCTCGGCGTCCGCGGCATCTACGAGGTCTGCGAGACGCTGGCCGAGAACGGGGTCAAGATTACGCGTCCGCCCGGCCCGATGAAGCACGGCAGCACGGTGATCGCCTTCATCGAGGACCCGGACGGCTACAAGATCGAGCTTATCGAACTGGAAGGCCGGGAAGACTGAGCGGACTGCCGGCGCGCGGCAACGAGACACCGGGGCGGGAACGGACCGCCCCGGACGGCCGGTCGCCGATTCAGCGCTGTTCCATCGGCAGGAAGGGGCGTTCGGCCGGGCCGCTGTAGAGCTGGCGGGGCCGGCCGATCTTCTGCATCGGGTCTTCGATCATTTCCTGCCACTGGGCGATCCACCCGACCGTGCGGGCGACGGCGAACAGCACGGTGAACATGGTCATCGGGAAGCCGATGGCCTTGAGGATGATCCCCGAGTAGAAATCAACATTGGGGAAGAGCTTGCGCTCCACGAAATAATCGTCCTCCAGCGCGATGCGTTCCAGTTCGATGGCGAGTTTCAGCAGCGGATCGTCCTGCATGCCGAGCGCGTCGAGCACCTCGTGCGCGCTCTTCTGCAAAACCTTGGCCCGCGGGTCGTAGTTCTTGTAAACGCGGTGGCCGAAGCCCATCAGCCGGAACGGATCGTTGGGGTCCTTGGCGCGCCGGATGAACTCGCCCACCCGGTCGACCGAACCGATCTCCGTCAGCATGCGGATGACCGCCTCATTGGCGCCGCCATGCGCCGGGCCCCAGAGCGAGGCGATGCCGGCGGCGATGCACGCAAAGGGGTTGGCATGCGAGGAGCCGGCCAGCCGGACCGTCGAGGTCGAGGCGTTCTGCTCGTGATCGGCATGGAGAATGAAAATCTTGTCCATCGCCCTGGCGACGGCCGGATCGATCTTGAAGTCCTGTGTCGGCACGGCGAAAACCATGCGCAGAAAGTTTTCGGCGTATTTCAGATCGTTGCACGGATACACGAACGGTTCGCCGACCGAATACTTATAGGCCATGGCGGCCATGGTCGGCATCTTGGCGATCAGGCGGTGCGAGGCGATCT
Organism: Alphaproteobacteria bacterium; assembly: GCA_009909005.1. Classification (GTDB taxonomy): domain Bacteria; phylum Pseudomonadota; class Alphaproteobacteria; order DSM-16000; family Inquilinaceae; genus JAAAOG01. The sequence continues at coordinate 28,759 of JAAAOG010000122.1, forward strand.
CGCGCTGGCGCGGATTCCGGATATCGGTGCTGTCATGGTAGAAGGCCGACAGCGCCCCGGTGACCCCGCACATGATTGCCATGGGATGCGCATCCGACCGGAAACCGTTATAGAAGGTGCGAAGTTTTTCGTGCACCATGGTGTGGTGTGCAATGGTGAAGACAAAACCCTCATGCTCCTTCTTCGTCGGCAGATTGCCGTGAAGGAGGAGATAGCAGACCTCCAAGAAATCGCAGTTTTCGGCCAGATCCTCGATCCGGTAGCCGCGGTGGAGCAGAATGCCCTTGTCGCCGTCGATGAAGGTGATTTTGCTGTCGCACGACCCCGTCGAGGTATAGCCGGGATCGTAGGTGAACATGCCGGTTTCGGAATACAGGCTCCGCGTATCGATGACCCGCGGACCGGTCGAGCCGTGAAGCACGGGGAAGGTATATTGTTTGCCCGTGGCATTGTCGATCAATGTGACCGTATCAGACTTGGTGTTGGTCTTTTCGAGAGTATCCACTTGCGTCATAGCGGCTCGTCCTTGTGCTGAACGGGTCGGGGTGAGGTCACGGCCGTCATGCCAACATGTGACAGAAATGGGGGCGGCCACCCAAAGATCAACGCGCTGCCCCTTCGGCTAGTCCGGGCTTTCCAGGGCGTCGGCAATGCGTCCCAGAGTCTCGTCACGGCCCAGCACGGCCGCCACTTCGAAAATCCCGGGGGAGGTGGCCGAGCCCGCCAGCGCGGCGCGGAGCGGCTGCGCAACCTTCCCCAGTTTCAGCCCTTCCGCCTCGACAAAGGCGCGGGTCTCGGCGTCGAGCGCCTGCTCGCTCCAGGTCGACAGGACGGCATAGCGCTCGGCCAGCCGCGCCAGCCGCGCCCGGGCCTCCGGGTCGAGCAGCTTGCGGGCGGACTCGTCATGCGGGATCGGCCGGTGCCGGACATAGAACGCGGCGTTCCCGGCCAGTTCGACCAGGGTCTTGGCACGCTGCTTGAGGCCGGCCATGCCGGCCGCAAGCCGCGCCCGCCCGGCATCGTCGACCGGCCGGTGCAGCATCGCCTCCAGCCGCGGCACGACCAGCTCGACCAGGTCGCGGTCCGGGCGCTCGCGAAGATAATGGCCGTTGAGATTGGTCAGCTTCACGACGTCGAAGCGCGACGCCGCCTTGCCGACGGCATCGAGGTCGAACCAGGCGATCGCCTGCTCGGTCGAGATGATCTCCTCGTCGCCATGCCCCCAGCCCAACCGCAGAAGGTAGTTGCGCAGGGCCTCCGGCAGAAAACCCATATCGCGATAGGCCTCCACGCCCAGGGCGCCGTGCCGCTTCGACAGCTTGGCGCCGTCCGGCCCATGGATCAGCGGGATATGGGCGAAGACCGGCGGGGCGACGCCGAGGGCGTGGTAAAGCTGCGTCTGGCGAAAGGCGTTGGTCAGATGGTCGTCGCCGCGAATGACATGGGTGATGCCCATGTCGATATCGTCGATCACCACCGAGAGCATATAGGTCGGCGTGCCGTCGGAGCGCAGCAGCACCATGTCGTCGAGCTCGGCATTGCCGACCGTGACGGTGCCCTGCACCCGGTCGTCGATCGCCGTCTCGCCGGCCGTCGGCGCCTTGAACCGGACCACCGGCGGGACCCCCGGCGGCGCCTCGGCCGGGTCGCGGTCGCGCCAGCGGCCGTCATAGCGCGGCGGCCGGCCTTCGCGCTTCGCCGTCTCCCGCATCTCCGCCAGCTCTTCGGCGCTGGCATAGCAGTAATAGGCTTTCCCCTGGTCGAGCAGCCGGCGGGCCGCCGCCTCGTGCAGATCGCGGCGGGCGAACTGCGACACCGCCTCGCCGTCCCAGGCCAGGCCGAGCCAGTCGAGACCGTCGAGGATCCTGGCGATCGCGTCGTCGGTCGACCGGGCGCGGTCGGTATCCTCGATCCGCAGCAGGAAACGGCCGCCATGGTGGCGGGCATAGAGCCAGTTGAACAGGGCCGTCCGGGCACCGCCGATGTGCAGGAATCCGGTCGGTGACGGGGCGAAGCGGGTGATGACTGTCATGGGGGCCGGAACGCGCGGGCTGGAGACAATTCGCTCCGACGCTCATAGCACAGCTTGGCGCCGGCTGCACCCCGCGCTATGAGCGAGTCTCCCCGCAGCGCCGTCCGGCGCGTCCGTGCGGCAAGGACGGACCCTGAGGGCGTGGCCGGCGACCTGCCGGAGGAGGGCGGGGATCTGGTCCTCCCGCCGCAGGACGCGGACGCGCCGATCGCCGACAGCGGGCGGTCCGGCAGTCTGGCCGGACGGCTGGCGGGCGTCCTGGCGGCCGAACGCGACCGGCTGACGCTGTGGCTGCCGGTCGCCATGGGGGCCGGCATTGCCGGCTATTTCGCCCTCCCGGCCGAGCCGGCCGCCTGGATCGGCCCGGCGCTCGTGGCCGTTCTGACCTTGGCGCTGATCGCCGGGCGGCATCGGCCGCCGCTCCTCGCCGGCTTCGCCTTTGCCCTGGCAATCGCCATCGGCCTGGCGGCGGCGCAGGTGCGCACCGCTTCCGTCGCCGCGCCGATGCTCGACCGCCGCGTCGGCCCGAGCATGGTCGAGGGCACGGTCGTCGACGCCGAGATCCGGATTTTCGGCCCGCGCGTCGTCCTGGCCTCGCCCTGGGTCGAGGACCTCTCCGGGCCCGACACGCCGCGCCATGTCCGGATCAACATCAGCCGGGCGGCGGCCGGGTCCATCGCGCTCGGCGACCGGGTGCGGGTGCTGGCGATCCTCCTGCCGCCGCGCGGGCCGGTGATCCCGGGCGGCCGGGACTTCCGCCGCCGTGCCTTCTTCGAAGAGCTGGGGGCCGTCGGCTTCACCCTCGGCGACCCCGACATTCTCAGCCGCGGTGCGGCCTCCGCGGCGGCGCTCGGGCTCGGGCAGTTGCGGGCCGAGGTGGTGGCGCGGATCCGCGCGGTACTGGAGGGCGATGCCGCGGCGATGGCGGTGGCACTGATGACCGGCGAACGCGGTCTCATCCGCGAGCCCATCTACGAGTCCATCCAGGCGGCCGGCCTGGCGCACCTGCTGGCCATTTCCGGCCTGCATATCGGCCTGGTCGCCGGGCTCGTGTTCTTCGGCACCCGCGCCGGCCTCGCCCTGGTGACGCCGCTCGCCCTGGCCTGGCCGATCAAGAAGACCGCCGCCGTGGCGGCGTGGCTGAGTGCGCTCGGCTACATGCTGCTGGTCGGCTCGCCGGTGCCGACCGAGCGGGCCTTCCTGATGACCAGCCTGGTGCTGCTGGCGGTGCTGGTCGACCGCACGGCGATCTCCATGCGCCTCGTTGCCTGGGCGGCGATGGTGATCCTGCTGATGTCGCCGGAGGCCTTGCTCGGGCCCAGCTTCCAGATGTCCTTCGCCGCCGTGGTGGCGCTGGTTGCGGCCTATGAGGGGCTGAGCGACCGCTGGTCCGAGTGGCGCTGGCAGTCCGGCTGGCCGACCCGCTTCGCCCTCTATCTGCTCGGCGTGGCGCTGACCACCCTGGTGGCGGGGACGGCGACGGCGCCCTTCGCCATGGCGCATTTCCAGCGGCTGGCGACCTATGGGTCGCTGTCCAACCTGCTGGCGGTGCCGCTGACCGCCTTCTGGATCATGCCCTTCGGCCTGCTGGCCTTTCTGTTGATGCCTTTCGGCCTGGAGGCGGTCGGGCTGGTGCCGATGGGCTGGGGCATCGACCTGTTGCTCGCGGTGTCGGAGACGGCCGGCGGATGGCCGGGTGCGGCCATACCGGTGCCGGCCATGCCGGGCTGGGCCATGGCCGCCGTGTCGCTGGGCGGGCTGTGGCTCTGCCTCTGGCGCCACCCCTGGCGCTATGCCGGCGTGATCGGCATCGCGGCGGGCTTCGCCAGCCCGGGCTTCGCCGACCGGCCGGACATCCTCATCGCCGACAATGGCCGCGTGCAGGCCGTCCGGGCGGCCGGCGGCGGCCTGCTGATGTCGACCGACCGGCGGGAGGCCTTCACCCGCGATATCTGGCTGAGCCATGACGGCAGCACCGAAGCGGCGGGCATCTGGCCGGACCTGGGGCCCGGCCCGGACGGCAGCCTAAGCTGCGATCCGCTCGGCTGCCTCTACCGGCATGAGGGCTGGACGGTGGCCCTGGTCCGCCACGGCCGGGCGCTCGCGGAGGATTGCCGCCTCGCCGACATCGTCGTCACCACCGAGGCGGTGCCCCGGGGCTGTCCGGCCGCCGTCATCGTCGACCGTTTCGACCTGTGGCGCGACGGCGCCCACGCCATCTATCTGGATGGGCCGGACATCCGTATCCGCGCCGCCGGCCGGGAAACCGGCGACCGCCCTTGGCGGTGAGACAAGCCTTTGACCGCGCAAGAGCGAAATGCCAGGATATCGCCATGAGGTACATGATCCGGGATATCGAGGCGAAAGCCCTTGTTCGAGAACTGCAACGGCGCGGCATCGCTCCGGATGAGCGCATCACCGTGCTTGTCGAAAGAGGAGAAAACGACGATCTTCCGATTTCCGCTATCAATCAGGCCGGCGGCGGCTTTGATTGGCTCGATGAGGAACCCGACCTTTACAGTGACGAAGATTTGGTTGAACGCTATCGGTCGCCATGAACATTATTCCTTTTGGTGCGATCGTGCTGACTTATTTTCCCTTCACCGACCTGTCGGGCAGCAAAAGGCGTCCAGCTCTCGTGGTGTCAAAGACAAAAAATAAGCAGACGGATATTATCGTCGCTTACATCACATCAATTCCAAGAACTGACGTTTTTTCTGTTCCGATTTTTCCGAACCCTGATAACGGATTGAAATTTCCTTCTTTGGTTCGGTTTGATAAACTTGCGACCCTGGAAACGAATGTCGTCGCAGGCAGATTGGGGGATGCTGACTTAGCATGGCTGTCAGCTAACCGCCATGTCTTCTTTTCAGTATTCGGGTTTGATTCCTTGTGTCCTGAGTAATCCATGTCCCTATCAGAAGCTGAGGGCGGGTGTGCAGTCAGAAACACTGAAAAAAGAGCCTAGAGATTCACAGAGCGCTGGAGTTCTCCAGGTAATGGATCGTCAGTTTCAAAAGAGGTTCAGTTGCGTGCCGCGCTCGCCATCGGCACGGCGGCCGGCCGGATTGTTCTCCAGCCCCGGTGATGGCATACCCCTGGGCACAGGGCGCCGGCGGCGCCACATGAATGGCCGACAGGCCGGGGAGAACCGGCCGCAACAGGCCCGAACAGGGAGACCATCGGGATGACGATCACCGCCTATGCCGCATTCGAACCGGGTGGAAAGCTGAAGCCTTTCGAATACGATCCCGGCCCGCTTGGGCGGGATGAGGTCGAGATCGCGGTCGAGCATTGCGGCATCTGCCACAGTGACCTCAGCATGCTGAACAATGAGTGGGGGATCAGCGAATACCCCTTCGTTCCCGGCCACGAGGTGATCGGCACGGTGGCGGCACGCGGCGAAAATGTCGGCCATCTCGACCTCGGACAGCGGGTCGGGCTGGGCTGGCATGCCGGCTATTGCATGACCTGCGGCTCCTGCATGTCGGGCGACCACAATCTTTGCGCCACGGCGGCCGGGACGATCGTCGGCCGGCATGGCGGTTTCGCCGACAAGGTCCGCGCCCAGGCGGCCAGCGTCGTGCCGCTCCCCGGCATCATCGAGGGCGCCTTTGCCGGGCCGCTGTTCTGCGGCGGCATCACCGTGTTCAATCCGATGGAGCAGTTCGGCCTGCGGCCGACCGACACGGTCGGCGTGATCGGCATTGGCGGGCTGGGACACCTGGCGCTGCAATTCGCCCGCGCCTGGGGCTGCAAGGTCACCGCCTTCACCTCCAGCACCGGTAAGCACAACGAAGCGCTGCGACTGGGTGCCCACGACACCATCAATTCGCGCGAAGCGGAGGCGCTGGAGGCGGCGGCCGGGCGCTTCGATCTCATCATCGCGACGGTCAACGTCAAGCTCGACTGGAACGCCTACCTGAATACGCTGAAGCCGAAGGGCCGGCTGCACCTGGTCGGGGCGACGCTCGAGCCGCTCGACCTCAGCATTTTCCCGATGCTGATGGGCCAGCGCTCGGTGTCCTCCTCGCCCGTCGGCAGCCCGGCCGCCATCAACCGGATGCTCGATTTCAGCGCCCGCCACGGCATCCGTCCGGTGACCGAGCATTACCGGTTCGATCAGGCGAACGAGGCCATGGCGCGGCTGGAAAGCGGCCAGGCGCGCTACCGCATCGTCCTCAGCCACTGACCGGCGGCGCGTTCACGACGTCGAGCAGCGGGGCCCAGTCGCGGCGGCAGGCGGCTGTGCGCGCGCCGGGCCGGTCGAACAGCCCGAGCCCGTCGGCGGCCAGGTCGCCATAGATCGCGCTGTCACGCAGGCGGGCGAGGAGAGGATGGCCGATCTCGCCCAGAAAGCCGTCCAGGCGGCCATTGGCGCGGCTGCGCGGCCGCAGCCGGTTGGCGACCACGGCCACCGCGATCCGGGCCTTGCGCACCCGTTTGACTCCGGCGAGTTTGTTGAGGAAGCGCGCCGTGGCGCCCTGGTCGTAGACGGAGGGCTGAAGCGGCAGCACCAGAATATCGGCCAGGCCCAGCAGATCGTCCATCTGGCCGACTTTCAGGGCTGCCGGCGTGTCGACCACCAGCCGCTCGACAGAGCCGGGGACTTTTCCAACGGTCTTGACCCAGTCGAGCGGCCGCACGGCCGCCGCCTGGTCCGGTCGGCGGCCGGCCCAGGCCAGGGCGGCGCGTTGCCGGTCGACATCGGCGAGTGCCGTCGCCAAGCCGGCAGCGGCGAAGGCCGCGGCCAGATTGGTGGCGAGCGTGGTCTTGCCGCAGCCGCCCTTGGGGTTGGCAACGACGACGCAGCGCATTCACGGCTCGTCTTGCGCGGTGCGATCGCCCGGCCCGCCGTCCTGCCAAAAGCGCGCGGCATCGCGGAACCTCTTCCAGTCGCGGCGCAGCGTCGACTCGTGGTCGGGCAGCTGACGGCGATGCCAGGCCAGCACCGCCTCGGCAGCGGGGTCG
>JAAAOG010000089.1 GCA_009909005.1 Alphaproteobacteria bacterium
CCCCGCCCGGAAGCGCTGCTGGAGGGCCTGATCCTCTTGCAGCAGGCGATCGGCGCGGAGCGCCGCCCCCTCGGCTGGATGCTCGGCCCCGGCGGCCCGCAAAAGGTGGAACCGCCCAGCCTGCGCGACATGAAGCGCGACGCCCGCAGCCGCACCGGGGAACTGCCCTCGCCGGATACGGTTTGAGCCGCCATGCGGGAAAGGGACGACATCGCCTCCGAGTTGCGGGCGCGGTTCGGCGGCGGGATTCTTGCCGAGCAGGCGACGGCCGACGGCACGCCGACCCTGTGGGCCTCGCGCGACGTGGTGCCGGATCTGCTGCGGCACCTGAAAACCGAGGCGGCGCCGCGCTACCGCATGCTCTTCGATCTCTACGGCATCGACGAGCGCGAACGCACCCATCGTGACGGCCAGCCGGCCGGCGACTTCACGCTCGTCTATCATCTGCTGTCGCTGGACCAGGCCGAGGAAATCCGCATCAAGGTCCCGCTTGCCGACGGCGACGGGGCCATGCCCAGCCTGACCGGCCTCTGGCCCAACGCCGCCTGGTACGAGCGCGAGGCCTGGGACATGTTCGGCATCGGCTTTTCCGGCCACCCCGATCTGCGGCGGATCCTGATGCCGCCGACCTGGCAGGGCCACCCGCTGCGCAAGGACCATTACGCCCGCGCCACCGAAGGCGGCCCCTATACCCTGCCCGGCGAGCGCCGCCGACAGGAGGAGGAGGCGCTGGCGGTCGATCCGTCGATGTACGGGCTGGAGCACGACGACGCCGCCGAGACGATGATCCTCAATCTCGGGCCCAACCATCCGAGCGTCCACGGCGTCTTCCGGGTCATCCTGCAGCTGGACGGCGAGGAAATCGTCGCCGCGGTGCCGGATATCGGCTACCACCATCGCGGCGCCGAGAAGATGGGCGAGCGCCAGTCCTGGCACACCTACATCCCCTATACCGACCGCGTCGACTATCTGGGCGGGGTGATGAACAACCTGCCCTACGTCATGGCGGTCGAGCGCCTCGCCGGGATCGAGGTGCCGGAGCGCGTCCGGGTGATCCGCATCATGCTGGCCGAGCTGTTCCGCATCGCCAGCCATCTCGTCTTTTACGGCACCATGGCCCAGGATGTCGGGGCCCTGTCGCCGGTGTTCTACATGTTCACCGACCGCGAAAAGGTCTTCGACGTGGTGGAAGCGATCTGCGGCTTCCGCATGCATCCCGGCTGGTTCCGCATCGGCGGCGTCGCGCAGGACCTGCCCGCGGGCTGGGAAGGCCTGGTGCACGGCTTCCTCGATTACATGCCGCGGCGCATGGACGAATACGACAAGCTCGTCCTGCAGAACCTGGTCTTCCGCCAGAGGACCAGGGGCGTCGGCGCGTACACCACCGACGAGGCGATCGACTGGGGCGTCACCGGGCCCGGCCTGCGCGCCACCGGACTGGATTGGGACCTGCGCAAGGTCAGGCCTTATGGCGGCTATGACCGCTTCGATTTCGATGTGCCGACCGCCGCCAATGGCGACTGCTACGACCGCACATTGGTGCGGGCCGAGGAAATCCGCCAGAGCCTGCGCATCGTCCGGCAGTGCGTCGACACTATGCCGGCCGGCGACTACAAGGCCCGCCACCCCCTGACCACGCCGCCGCTCAAGGAGCGGACGATGCACGACATCGAGACGCTGATCACCCATTTCCTCGGCGTCAGCTGGGGCCCGGTGATCCCGCCCGGCGAGGCGAGCGTTATGGTCGAGGCGACCAAGGGCCTCAACGCCTATTCGCTGATCAGCGATGGCGGGACGATGTCCTATCGCACGCGCATCCGCACGCCCTCCTTCCCGCATCTGCAGATGATCCCGCTGATGTGTCGGGGGTCCATGGTGCCCGACCTGATCGCGGTGCTCGGCAGCATCGATTTCGTGCTGGCCGATGTCGACCGCTGAGGAGCGCCCTATGCTGACCGCTGAGGAACGCGACGTCATCACCGGCCTGCTGGGCCACTACACCGACCCGCGCGCCGCCGTAGTCGAGGCCCTGAAGGTCGTCCAGGAACACCGCCGCTGGGTGCCGGACGAGGCGCTGCCGGAGGTCGGCGCCCTGCTCGGCCTGTCGGCCCACGATGTCGACGCCGTCGCCACCTTCTACAATCTGATCTTCCGGCAGCCGGTCGGCCGCCATGTCATCCTGGTCTGCGACAGCGTCAGCTGCTGGATGCTCGGCTATGAGGACATCGCCACGGCGCTGAAACGGAGACTGGGCATCGGCTTCGGCGAGACCACGCCCGACGACCGCTTCACCCTGCTGCCGATCTGCTGCCTGGGGGCCTGCGACAAGGCCCCGGCCATGCTGATCGACTTCGAGCTTTACGGCGATCTGACCCCGGAGCGGCTCGACGCCGCCCTTGGCCATTACGCGTGAGCCCGGCCATGCGCGACGAAGACCGCCCGCTCACCCGCAATATCCGCCCCGGCGAGCCGCCGCTCGACCGCGCCGGCTATGAAGAGGCCGGCGGCTATCGCGCCCTGAAGGCGGTAATCGGGCGCCGCGACCCGGGCGAATTGCTAGACATCGTCAAGGACTCCGGCCTGCGCGGCCGCGGCGGCGCCGGCTTCCCGACCGGCATGAAATGGGGCTTCATCCCGATGGGCCCGGACGCGCCGAAGCAGAAATACCTGATCGTCAATGCCGACGAGATGGAGCCCGGCACCTTCAAGGACCGCTTCCTGCTGGAGGGCGACCCGCACCAGATGGTCGAGGCGGCCATCGTCGCCGCCTGGATCATCCAGGCCTCCGACGTCTACATCTTCGTCCGCGACGCCTATCGCCGCGCCACCGACCTGCTGCGCGCCGCCCTCGCCGAGGCGCGGGAGGCCGGGTATCTCGGGCGCAATATCCTCGGCTCCGGCTATGAGCTGGAGGTGCACCTGCACACCAGCGCCGGACGCTATATCTGCGGCGAGGAGACGGCGCTGATCAACGCCCTGGAGGGCAAGCGCGCGGTGCCGCGGCAAAAGCCGCCCTTTCCGCAGTCGAGCGGCCTCTGGGGCCGGCCCAGCGTCGTCAACAATGTCGAGACGCTCTACAACATCCCGCACATCGTGCTGCGCGGCGCCGAGTGGTATCGCGGCCTCGGCAAAGGCGCGGACGGCGGCACCAAGCTGTTCGGCGCCAGCGGCCGGGTCAAGCGCAAAGGCCCGTGGGAACTGCCCATGGGCACGCCGCTCCGCGAGCTGCTGGAGGCGCACGCCGGCGGCATGCACGACGGCCACGGCTTTCGCGGCCTGCTGCCCGGCGGCGCCTCGACCGGCTTTCTGGTCGACGAGCATCTCGACCTGCCGATGGATTTCGACCCCATCCAGAATGCCGGCAGCCGGCTGGGCACCGGCGCGCTGATCGTCCTCGACGACCGCACCTCGCTGATGGGCATGCTGCGCAATCTGGAGCACTTCTTCGCGCGGGAGAGTTGCGGCTGGTGCACCCCCTGCCGCGACGGCCTGCCCTGGGTCGAGCGCATCCTCGCCGCCTTCGCGGCCGGCCGGGGCACCGCGGAGGAGCTGGATATCCTGGAAATGCACACGCGCTTCTGCGGCATGGGCAAGACCTTTTGCGCCCATGCGCCGGGGGCGATCATGCCGCTGGAAACCGCCCTGAAGTATTTCCGCGACGATTTCGAACGCGGCCTGACGCGGGCCGCCTGAGGGAGCGGGCGATGGCCACGGTCTTCATCGACGGCAAGCCCTATGAGGTCGACCCGTCCAGGAACATGCTGCAAGTCGCCTTGGAGCTGGGCTTCGACCTGCCCTATTTCTGCTGGCACCCGGCCCTGGGCTCGGTCGGCGCCTGCCGGCAATGCGCCGTCAGCCAGTACAAGGACGCGGACGATACCGCCGGCAAGCTCGGCATGGCCTGCATGACCGCGGCCGGCGAGGGCACCCGCATCGGCATCGAGAGCGAGGAGGCGCGCGAGTTCCGCAAATCGGTGATCGAATGGCTGATGATCGCCCACCCGCATGACTGCCCGGTCTGCGAGGAGGGGGGCGAGTGCCATCTGCAGGACATGACGGTGATGGCCGGCCATGCCTATCGCCGCTACCGTTATGGCAAGCGCACCCACCGCAACCAGGATCTCGGGCCCTTCATCGGCCATGAGATGAACCGCTGCATCGCCTGCTATCGCTGCGTCCGCTTCTACAAGGAGTATGCCGGCGGGCGCGACCTCGATGCCTTCGCCACCGCCCGCGACGTCTATTTCGGCCGCAGCGCCGACGGCGTGCTGGAAAGCCCGTTCAGCGGCAATCTGGCGGAAATCTGCCCGACCGGCGTCTTCACCGACAAGACGCTGGGCGAGGCCTATACGCGCAAATGGGACATGGCCTCGGCGCCGTCGGTCTGCGGCCATTGCAGCCTCGGCTGCAACACCTTCGTCAATGAGCGCTATGGCGCGGTGCGGCGCATCCTCAACCGCTATAACCATGCCATCAACGGCTATTTCCTGTGCGACCGCGGGCGCTTCGGCTATGGCTTCGCCAATCGCGAGGACCGGCCGACCACGCCGCTGCTGCGCCGGGTGCGCGGCGGCGCGCCCTCCCCCGCCTCGGCCACGGAGGTCGCCGGCTATCTCGGCACCTGGCTGGCCGAGCCTTCCGGGGTGATCGGCCTCGGCTCGCCGCGCGCCTCGCTGGAGAGCAATTTCGCCCTGCAGACCGCGGTCGGGGCGGAGCGCTTCTACCACGCGGTGCCGGAGGCCGAGCGGGCGCTGGTCGCGACCGTGCTCGGGCTGATGCGGGGAGGCCCGGTGCCGACCGCCTCCCTGCGCGAGGCGGAGGACGCCGACGCGGTGCTGGTGCTGGGCGAGGATGTCGGCAACACCGCTCCGCGCCTCGCTCTGTCGCTGCGCCAGTCGGTGCGGCACGCCGCCTGGCGGGTCGCCGACAAGGCCGGGGTGCCGCGCTGGCAGGACAATGGCGTGCGGGAAGCGGCGCATCTCGCCCGCAGCCCGCTGGTGCTGGCGACGCCCGAGGCCGGCGATCTGGAGGACGTGGCGCTGGCCAGCCTGTGCGGCACGCCGGACCGGCTGGCCCGCTTCGGCTGTGCCGTCGCCCATGCCATCGACGGCGGCCTGCCGGAGGCCGCGGTGCCGGACGCGGTCCGGACCCTGGCGGCGCGGACGGCCGAGGCGCTGCTGGCCGCCGACCGGCCGCTGGTCGTCTCAGGCACCGGCTGCCTGAGCGAAGCCGTGGTCCGGGCCGCCGCGATGATCGCGGGCGCGCTCCACCGGCGAAACGCCGCAACGAAGCAGCTGTTCGTGCTGCCGCAGGCGAACAGCGCCGGCCTCGCCTTGCTGGAGAGCGCCGGCGGTGTCGAGGCGGCGCTGGCCCGCGCCCGGGCCGGCGACATCCACACCGTCGTGGTGATGGAGGCCGATCCCGACCGCGTCGCCGACCCGGCTGCCGTCGATGAGGCGTTGAGCGACGTCCGGCATGTCGTCGTGCTCGACCCTCTGCCCACCGGCTTTGCCGCCCGCCGCGCCGACCTGGTGCTGCCGGCCGCGAGTTTCGCCGATGCGGCCGGGACCGTCGTCAACCATGAGGGGAGGGCGCAGCGCTTCGCCGCCGTCCGCCCGCCGCCGGGCGATGTGCAGGCGAGCTGGCGCTGGCTGCGCGACGCGCTCGCCCGCGGCGGCCGCAGCGAGGCGGCCGGCTGGCAGCGCCTGGACGATCTCACTCTCGCCCTGGCAGCGCGCGGCGGCGACCTCACCGGGCTGGAGCATGTCGCCCCGCCGGCCGAGGCCCGCCATGCCGGCCGGCCGCTGCCGCGCGAACCGCACCGGGCCAGCGGCCGCACCGCCGTGCATGCCGGCAAGACGATGTTCGAGCCGGCCGCCCCGCCCGATCCGGACACGCCGCTCAGGCATTCCATGGAAGGGCACTATGCCCCCGGCCGGGTGCCGCCGGCCCTGCTGCCCTTCCTCTGGCAGCCCGGCTGGGACTCCGAACAGGCGCTGAACAAGTTCCAGGCCGAGATCACCGGCCCGCTGAAGGGCGGCGACCGCAGCGTGCGCCTGCTCGCCCCCGACCCGGACGCCCCGGCCCCGATCTGCGACCCGCCGCCGCCCGAGCCGGGCCCGGCGGACGGAACCTGGCCGGACCCGGCGGACGGAAGCTGGCCGGGCCCGGCGGACGGAACCTGGCCGGTCGTGCCGGTCTGGCGCGTCTTCGGCAGCGAGGAACTCAGCACCGCCGCCCCGGCCATCCGCGCCCGCATGACCCCGCCCCACCTCCTCGTCCACCCGGCCGACGCCGAGCACCTCGGCCTCCGCCCCGGCGCCCCGCTCACCCTCACCGTCGAGGGCCGCCGCCTCACCCTGCCCATCGCCCTGTCCGAAACCATCCCGGAAGGCACCATCGGCCTGCCTGCCGGCTTCCCGGAAACGGCCGGGTTCCCGATTGCCGGGGCGACTACCGCACGCTGACGGCACCGATCCGGACGCGGCATCATCCGCATAAAGTGAACTTTGTTGAAGTCATTCCTCATTTCGTCTCATTGTTCGACCGGCTCGGAAGTGCGCATAACAGAGCAGCGGGCGATGGACAAAAAGGACAAGCCGGACCGGAATCAGCGTCAGGAGGATGGGATTCCGGCTGATCGCCGTAGCGGCGACAACATATCCATCCATAAGAGAGGATCGAGACCGCTCAAACCGTGGCGAACAGCACGTGGGGGATCGGCGGCCGCCGCCGCGCAGGCCGAAACCGCCGGACCCGCCGGAGGAATGACAATGACCGATCCGAAGGACGAGCAGTACGGGCTTGATTTCTCGATCGAGAAGTCAATGCGCTATCTGCAGCGGCGGCGGGACTTCTTCGACCGGATGCACAAGCTGTTTCTGTTGCTGATTATCCTGTCCGGCACCGCCTCCTTCGCCTCATTCTTCGGCAGCGGCGCCGCCTGGGGCCTGGTCACCGCCCTTCTGGCCGCCACCGATCTCGTCTTCGGCCTGTCCGACCGCGCGCGCGATCATGAATTCCTGCGCCGGCGTTTCGCCCAGCTGGCCGGCAGACTCCGCGCGACCAGCGACCCCACCGAAGCCGACATCCATGAGTGGACACGCGAACGCATCGAAATCGAAACCGACGAACCGCCGACGATGTGGGCGCTGGAGGCCTCGTGCTATAATGAGGTCGTCCATGCCTGGGGCCGGGAGACGGATTGGGGCGTGGTGCCGCTGCGCTGGCATCACCGGCTGTTCATGGATGTCTGGCCCTTTGCCAAGGCCGAGTTTCCGCCCTGCGAGGTGGTCACCCATACGCGCGGCCCCGGCCACACGCCCCCACGCCCCCTGGCACCGGGCCCCGCCGCGCCCGCCCAGTCCGGAGACCCGCCATGACGGCGGGCGCAACTACAGGTCGAGATGGGCCTGGGGCACCCGGAAAACGCCCTTGATACAGTCGGGATTGCGCACACAAATCTGGATGTGGGTTTTCTCGAAGAAGCCGGCCCCCGGATAAATCGGCGTCCCTTCAAGAAACACGCCGCGGACACTGTCGAACGCCGGCAAGCCGCCCGTCTTCCGGATCTCATGAAGGTGGTTGATTACGGCGCAGTCGAGCTTCCGCAATAGAAGATCCGATCCGCCCAAATTCTTGGGCAGTGGTCGACCGGATGACCTATTGTAGCTTTTGAAGTCTTCGTAAACAGCCTTGATTTTCTTGAGCCCGTTCGAGGATATCAGGTCGAGGCAAAAGCCGAGATCAATGACGGCACCGACAACGTCGGCGTCTTCAAGTGTACCAGTCTTCTGCTGCTTTCTCTCCGTCACTTCCCGGGCAAACTCCAGGCCGCGAAGCGGATTGCTTTCCCAGAAATACACTCCCGAACCAAGCCAGTCATAATCATTTTCGCTCGGCAGAAAATTGCCGCCGGCAATCAGGGCCTCGGCAACACGGCGATCGCAGCCGTGGTAGCCAAGGACAAAGGCTGTCGACAGCTGGTGCACGGGAGCCCACGCTAATCGCGGTCTTCGTCCTCCGGCTCGGGCCTGTAAGGCTCGGCGATTTCGTCGTTCTCGTCGAGAAAACCCTCCTCGCGTAGAAACGCCCGCGCCTTCTCCGGCGTCGCCGTGTGCTCGCGGTTGACGGCCCGCATCACGTCCAGAAACTCTTCGAGCTCTGCCTTGGTCATCCGCATCCTCCCTCTGCCGCCGGAGTCAATGTCACCCGCCGGACCGCCCGGCGCAAGAGCGGCCTGAGCCCGGGCTGCCGGGACGCCAGGGCGCCCGGTACGCTCCTTTGCGTGCCGGTCCCGGCCCGCCGTCATCGATCTCCGTCCAACCGCGGCGTCACCGCGCCGCCCGGCGATGTCGAGCGCGGCAAAGCATCACCATCACTATCACCTGCAAAGGCCGGCCGGCACCCCGCCTTGAACCTGCCGAGCCCGCCGACATGACCCGCCAATGCCAAGCGGTCCACAAACCTACGACCCTTGCGCCCGCACCCTGCCCCCCACCGATCTGACCATAGCCGGCCTCCTCTCCGCCCGCGACGATGGCCGGAAAGAGATCCCGGTATGTCTATTTTGGGGTACAATGCGCTCTCAACGAAGAGTCATTTCGTCGGGAGAGCAGGATGACCATTTGCATAGCCGCAACGTGCCACGACGGGCAGGCTATCGTCGTTGCAAGCGACAAGATGCTGACCGCACCCTTTCTCACGGTCGAATTCGACCATCAAGACGCCAAGATCGATGTCATCAATGACCATTGCGTCGCGCTTTCAGCCGGAGACGCGCTGTGTGTTCAGGACGTTCTCGCCGGCGGCTGGGGCGCGGCCAGTCAACTGCAAAATCCTACAACCGAACTGCTTGCCGAGCAGATCAAGAAGCAGTTTTCTGAGGTCAGGAAAAAGCGGGTAAGCGACCTCGTTCTGGCAACGCGTAATCTGGATTTTGATGAATTTTATCATGGCGGAATGATTTCCCGCCTCCCCCCGGAGCTTGCAATGCTGATTGACTCTGAAGTTCAGAGATACAACCTGAATTCCTCCATTATCGTAGCCGGCGTCGACCCGAGCGGAGCCCATATCTTCGGGATAGAAGACCCCGGCACGATCGCCTGCTTCGACCGGCTTGGCTATCATGCGATTGGCAGTGGGTATCGACATGCCTTGCTGCGGCTGGTTGCCGAAAGGCAGCACGTCACGACCTCGATCAATGAAACGGTTTTCAATGTGTTTTGTGCAAAAAAGGCGGCGGAGCTGGCACCCGGCGTCGGCCTTGCCACCTCGATGCATCTGGTCACGCGGGCCGGAAACCAATCCATTGAACAATCCGTTCTTGACGAATTAGGCCCCATATATGAGAAGCGGATGAGGCCGCACCTGCCGGAGCTCGAGCAGGCCATTGCCGCCCTTCAGCTGAAACCGGAGAACCTGGATGAGACGGACGACTGATGACAAGGCGAAGGGGGTACCAAAGACCAACCGCGTCGCCCTTCCCGTCGACCTGCAGGTGAGGTTGGCCAAATACCGACACGAAACGGCGCGCCAGCGGTACGATCTGCTGTGCCGGCGAGGCCGCGCCTGGCAGGTCGAACGACCGGTCCCGGAAAACCTGAAATAATAGGGGGCCAGTTATTGACAGCGGAGTTGCTTCCGCAACGAAGATAGGAAAAACATCCAATCGACCTGGGCATAAAGCGCGCCAATAGTGTGGTGCCTTTGTGGCAAATTTAATTTTTCACCGGCTCGAACGGACGTTCCGCGCCGACAAGCCCGGCGCAAAAGCGGCCTTAGCGCGGGGTCTTGGAAGGCGGTCATCAGGATTTCTTTTCAGCTGTCCGATACTTCGGCATAAAGCACCAGCATGAAGCCGGCGGGGGCAGGAAGCCCGCGGGCAATGCGCTTTTCCGCAATGGCGTCGGGCAGCCGCGCCGCAAGCTGCACCGACAAGTGCCCCGGCACAAGCAGCTCTGGCAGACCATCGCTCACCACTACCTTCAGCCCTGTCCGCATGCCCTCGACCACCCACACGCCGATCATGTCTGTATCCATCTTTTCATGCATTCGATCGCACCGCCATGGTTTACATAACGATGCCATCCTGATGCTTGGAACGCCACCCAAACCCATACCGAAATCCCTTTTCGATTTGACGTGGCTAGCAGGTGATGGTAC
Organism: Alphaproteobacteria bacterium; assembly: GCA_009909005.1. Lineage (GTDB taxonomy): Bacteria > Pseudomonadota > Alphaproteobacteria > DSM-16000 > Inquilinaceae > JAAAOG01. The sequence continues at coordinate 10,165 of JAAAOG010000089.1, forward strand.
TAAATCTATAATGATTTTAATAAAGATTGCGCAGTCTTATCAGAGAGAAGATGACGCGCTCTCTCCACTCAATAAGCCTGATCTTGCTACAAAGCAAACGGAGAAAACAGCATGCACCAAGAAATTGATCTTTGTAAAATTCCGGAAGCCTTGAAAAGTGTAGTTCATAAACACTTTGATGAGAGCCGCTATTATTCTGCTTTGTATGAAGCAAGAAGAGCCGGAGCTTTTTCGTTGGCAATTTACTTGGTGTCTGCAGGGAAAGACGGAGATTCTGCGCGCGCAGAAGCAATAGAGATTATTGATGATCATTGGCCGCAGTTAAAGACACTATTCTTAAGAGAGTATGCAGCAGCGCCGTGTCGCTTTTGGCTTGACCGTATTATTCTCGAAAGTAAAATCATGTCCCGCGATTCGGATTTGGTGTCTTTTCTGATCGACAACCTCAGATCAGCTTATGATATGGGAATATTGAAATATTGTACAGAATGGAACAACCCAAGCTTGAGAAAGCTGTTTTTTGTTTGTTTTGAGACTGATATTCTCGAAAGATCCGATCCTGAAGGACGGAACGACGTCAGAGCAATGAGACAAAATCTTTATAATACCTACGAGGAAATATTTGAATGCGCCACTGATATGATATTTTTTAATATTATCAAACTGGATTTTGCCTTATTTCTGTCAAGCTGGTGGAAAGACGTCGTATCGATAGACAAATTGAGGGGTAATCTGAAAGTAGTGGGTTGCAGCGAGTTTCAAGAGCGATGTGCAATTACAAAGGCGTTGTCAGAACTTCCCGGTGACAGGTGGGACTCACGGGATTTTTGGGACAATCTCGGCCCGGATGGGCAAGCGGCCTGGCGACAGGAGCTGCTTCAAAGCGTTCATGATAGCGAGCAACTGAGGCGCGGTCTGGTTGAAGCCTGCTGCTGGTGGGCGAACAAAGACGCGTTTGCCGAGCTTCAGCCGGTCCTCAAGAAATGTTTTAGGGACGCAAAAGATTTCAATTTTCTCGACAGCTTGGTATCACATCCTTCAAGGACTGTCCAGCTGAGATCGAGAGGGCTGCTGCAACTGATATCGTCCGGCAGTCTGGCGCCTTTAATTGCTAATGCTTCAAGTCCAATTCCGGAGACAGACACACCATCTCGAACTTGGATGGGAAATCCAAAAGTGGAGAGTTTTCTTTATAGGTGTGTTCGCTCTGTAGAAATTGAAACGGCTACAGATATAAAGAGCAATTTTTCTCAAGATGAGGAAGCATTGACAGCAAATTTCCTTGCCAGTCTTCAAAAGACTATAAGTTGTGGAATGGGGGAATTCCGCAACCAAATGCGCTATTCGAGAGGGCAGTCGCCGAGTATTAGCATACAGGTGAGACAACCCTCAAAAGTTGAAGAAGGACGACCGGGCCCAAGCGGCTTGCCGCTTGGGGTTGATATTTTTTTTATCGTAAAAGTTATCGAAAGGCGCAGGCTTATTACGGAGCGGGCAACATATGTGCAGGTAAAGAAGATTCAGAAAGGAAAAAAACAAAAACTTTCAAAATTTTTAGACATTGACCTGAAACAGTGTGACGATATCATATCGCATACAGAGTCAGCGTTTTATTTATTCATGGTTCCCCCTTGGGAACGAGCGGAACAGTGGGTCGTCCCTGCAAGGCTGGTCAGAAATCTGATGTCATTAAACGATTCCAAAAGTAGATTGCCCGATATTCTCGCACACGATAGCAGCCAAAATTTTTCTGACTTTTTTCTCAATGGGTTAATAGGGCTTTGGGTTGGGGATGAAAGTTCAGAGATATGTCAGAAAGCAAAGGGCGATGCTGACTTGGGTTTAGCTGGCCGTTTTATTGTCGAAATCAGAGTATCGCGTGATCCCAATGGTGAAGTTCATATTAGACCAAAGATTTAAATCGCAAGCCTGATCCGGTCCCCTTGTCAGGCAGGAACGTAAAGCCGACGGCTTCGAGGGTGTGTTGCAGCTTTTCGATTGTGTCGAGGCGGACATTTAGCAGGCCGTGGCCCGGATCCAGGCGTTTGATGGTAACAATTGACATTGTCGAACACGCGGCAAGTTGCCGTTGCGAGAAAAAAATTAACCACCAAGACACCAAGTCACCAAAAAATAGGATTTCCTAGAAAGATTTTTTCGTGAATCCGTGCCTTCGTGGTGAAAATTATTATTGTTGTTGTTTCTTGGACTCCACGAAATCGGCCAGGACTTTTTCGACGAGGGAGGCGACGGAGCGGCGGTCGGCTTCGGCCAGCCGTTCCAATTCCTTCTTCAGCTCGGGATCGATGCGGATGGAGAGGGCTGCGGTCCGCCGGGCCATGTGTGCATTTAACTCGCAAATGTGTGTTGACTGCCGAGGCTTTTGGGTGTAGGACACACATATCAATACGGCGTTTGGGGAGCGTGGTCCATGACGGAGTCTGCGAACCGGCAAGCTTGCGACGCGCCCGTGTCGCTTGGGGCGGCGATGATTGAGGCGTTGATGGCGGCGGCGCCGCGGGAGCGGGATGGTGAGGTGGTGGGCACGCTCATAGGGCTGCACCGGGCGCTGCGCATTTATGTCGAAGAATGCAGCCTGAACGACGACGCGGTCAACGACGTCAACGCCGTGCTCTATCCGGTCGAGGATGTACTGGGGCATTATCGGCCGCGCTCGCTGGCCGGGCTCAAGGCGGTGCTGTCCTTTTGCGTCGAGCAGCTGGGCGGCGAGCTCGACAAGTCCGACCAGGTGCGCACCTGGCTCGCCGCCGCGGCGGAGAGTGCGGGCCTGCTTGCCCGGCTGGAGACGGGCCGGCTGCACGACCAGGGGATCGCGCGGCTGCGGCTCGCCAGCCCGGTGACCGGCCGGGCGTCCGACTCCGCCTGCTGGGCGATCCCCGAGGGCCGGTGAGTCTTCCGCCGCTTCTCCGGCCGCAGGGCCGCCCCTCGCCCCCTCCGATGCGCCGAGGCGCGCCGCAGCCGGCCCCGCGAGGACAGGCCGGCGCGACACGGGCGCGTTTGCGGCGCCGTGAATGCCGGACCCCATGCAAGTCCCGGCGTACGAACATTTGCCAGCCGTCGGTCCGGCCTGTAAAATAATTCCGTTCCGCCGGAGTTGAAACAAGACTCCGCAATATTCAATCAAATCGCCGGGAGGAAACGGCATGGACATCCGCAAGGTCGGCGTGGTGGGCGCCGGCACCATGGGTAGCGGCATCGCCCAGGTCTTCGCGCTGTCGGGCTTCGACGTGCTGATGCGCGACATCAAGGAGGACTTCGTCGCCCGCGGCCTCGCGACCATCGAGAAGAGCCTGGGCCGCCTGGCCTCCCGCGGGAAGATCACGGCCGAGGCGCAGGCGGCGGCCCTGGCCCGCATCGGCACGACGACCGCGCTGGACCCGCTCGCCGACTGCGATCTGGTGGTCGAGGCGATCCTGGAGGATGTCGAGCTCAAGCGCGCGCTGTTCCGCGAACTCGACGCGCTGTGCCGGCCGGAGGCGATCCTGGCCACGAACACCTCGTCGATCTCGGTGACCAAGATCGCGGCCGCCACCACGGTGCCCGAGCGCGTGGTCGGCATGCACTTCTTCAACCCCGTGCCCGTCATGAAGCTGGTCGAGATCATCCGCGCCCTGCAGACGGCGGACGAGACCTGCCAGGCGATCGAAGCGGTGACCCGGGCGATCGGCAAGACCCCGCACATGATCAAGGACAGCTTCGGCTTCGTCGTCAACCGCGTGCTGATCCTGATGATCAACGAGGCGGTGAACTGCCTCTATGAGGGCCTGACCGAGACGGAGGAGATCGACGAGGTGATGAAGCTCGGCGCCAACCACCCGATGGGCCCGCTGGCGCTGGCCGACCTGATCGGTCTCGACGTGGTGCTGAACATCATGGAGACGCTCTATTCCGGCTTCGACGACCCGAAATACCGGCCGAGCCCGCTGCTGAAGCAGATGGTCGATGCCCGCTATCTCGGCCGCAAGACCGGCCGCGGCTTCTATCGCTACGACACGGCGTGACGCCGGGTCGCGACCCTCGGAGAGCCCCGATGTATATCAGCGTCCGCCGCTACAACAATGTGCGCTCGGTGCGCACCGTGATGGGCCGGATCGAGGCCTCGTTCGTGCCGTTGGTCCGCCAGTCGCCGGGCTTCATCGCCTATTACGCCGTCGATGGCGGCGGCGGCACCATGGCGACCATCAGCATCTTCTCCACCGAACGCATGGCGCTGGAGTCGAACGAAAAGGCCGCCGCCTGGATGGCGGAAAACGCCGCCGAGCTGCAGCCGGAGCCGCCCGAGATCGTCGCCGGCAAGGCCGAGATCGCCTCGCGCGCCTGATCGGCCGGCCGGCGGAGCCGGGCCGCCCGCACGCCTCAGCCTTTGGCGGCGAGGGCCTCCAGGCGCATGCGGTCGGCCTCCGGCAGCGCCTCGTGCCAGGCGGCCTCGGCGCCGGGCTCGGGGAGGATGTGGCCGAACTCGGCCATGGCGGCCGGCGGCAGCTCCAGCAGATAGACCCAGACGGCGAAGCGGTCGACATGGGCCGCGGCGGCGATATCGGCGACCAGGCGCCTGATCAGGGCGGCGCGGTCTTCGGCGCTGCGGCCGGCGCGGATGCGCCCGTGCACCGAGACATGCTCATGGGCGAGCGGCACCCCGCCAATGAAGACGTCGCCCGGCGCCGTGTCGTGAAAGACCACCTGGGCGAAATGCGCCGGGGCGCCGGTGACCGCGGCATGGGCGCGGGTGATGGCGGCGGCGACCGCCTGTTTCCGGGCGGCATCCAGCAGGCCGGCCGCGGCGGTGCAGAGATAGGTCGGCATCGGCGCTCTCCGTCCCTGGAAGGTCAGCGGTCGGCGGCGCAGGCGGCGGGCAGCCGGACGCAGTACCGCCGGCCCAGGCCGGCCAGCTCCGCCTGCCAGCGGGCGACGGCCTCGCCGACCGCCCAGTCGGCGACCACGACGGCGTCATGCGGCAGCGCCATGCCGTGGAGGACCGTCCCGTCCTGCGGCCGTACGGCAAGCAGCCGGCCATTGCCCAGAATGACCGCCAGGTCGTTGCCGGGCGACAGGAAGGCATCGGTCACGCCCGGATCGGCCGCCTGCAACGCCGCGTAGAAGGGCAGATCCGGGTTGTAGCGGGCCAGGGCTGCGGGCGCCGGCCCGGCCGGCAGCGCGGCCGTGACCCGGTAGGTGCCGGTCAGGTAATAGGGCGCGCTGCCATAGGCGACGGCGGTCATCGCCGTCCGGCCGTCGCGGCGCGCCAGCCGGAAGACCGGGTCGTCGGTGTCGATATCGAAAATGTCGTCCGGCGATATCGGCGCATCCGCTGCCGCCTCTTCGAAGCGCCCGGCCGCCGCTTCGTCCGCCAGCGCCCGCCGCAGCGCGGCCAGCCGTTCCGGCGCGATCAGGCCGGCGAGCCGAAGCGGCTCCGCCGCGTCGAACGGCCCGGCAGAACCCGGATCGATGCAATGGCGCAGGTCGGCCGCGAAGGCATGGGCACCGCCGGTAAAGCCGTAAAGGTCGAAGGCGGCGCAATAGGCGCCGTCGGCGATGAAGCTGGCCTGCTCGCGCGACTCATAGGCGAAGCCTTCGGGATGGAGCGACTCCCGGGACAGGTCATAGGCCTCGCGCAGGGGGCCGGACACGGCCTCGGTGCCGCGCGCCAGCGCGTCCACCGTGCGTCCCCGGACGATGGCGGTGATGAAGGCCGGCAGGTCCGGGCAATCGGCGCAGACCTCGGCCAGCGTCACCGTGACCGGCCGGGCCAGCAGGAACCCGTCGGTCTGCGGCGCTGTTAGGAAGGGCAGATCGGCGCCGATTTTCGCCGAGGCGCCGTCATGGACCAGGAACAGCGTCCGGTATTCGTCCCCCTCGCGCAGGCCCAGCAGCAGGCCGCTGGGCCGGCCGGCGGGCGCGCCGACCTCCCGGAGGATGTCGGCGTAATCGACGCCGCCGCCGGCGGATTGGGCATGCACCTCCGGGCCGGGCCCGACGAGGCCGGCAGCAAGGGTCAGGCCTGCTAAGACAAGCAGGGCAGCGACGGGGCGCATGGGCGGCATCCTCGGCGAGTGACGGGCACGGGGCGCCATGCTACCTGACTCATGCCGGATGGAGGGAGACATGTCCGCACACCCGATCCTGAAAAGCCTGACCCTGGTGGCATTTGCCACCGCCCTGCTCGCCGGCTGTGCCGGCATGGACGCCGGCGACATGAGGAGCGACCGCGACATGCGGCCCGACCCCCTGGCCGAGGAACGCCACTACCAGGACATGATCCGGGGGCAGTAGGCGCGGGCTGAAGGCAGGGATCAGCCATGCAGCCGTGTCGGCACAGGCGGCGCGGACCCGCGCTGTTGCGCGAGCCCCTGATCCCCAGATCTTTAAGAAAGGAGAAGTCGGCCCGATCAGGACGATGAGCCATGCCCGACCTGCCGCGAGGGACGCTACGCTGTTTTCCCGTCGCCTATCCGCTCTATTGCCGGGCCACGGGCACCGCACCGACCGAAACGAAAACGCTCGGCGACCATGTCTGCGATCGGGAGATCCGGTTCAACAACAGCTTCCGGGTCGACCGCAATCAGGGCCGCGACATTCACGGCGCCATCGACATTTTCGGCGCCTTCGGCCTGATCATCAAATCGACCTGTGCCGGGGCGATCGTCAAGAAATGGCGATCCGGCCGCACGTCCGTGCCGGGGGTCGGGCGCTCCTCGGAAGGCGATGGCGGGTTCTACGTCATGATCCGCGACGGGGCCGGGTTCTACCACTATTACTCACATATGCAAAACACCCGAACCACCCTGGCACTGCGCGAGGGCGACGCCGTCGCGGCCGGCCAGGTGATCGGCTATCTCGGCGACAGCGGCCGGGCCCGCGGCACCTGCCAGCACCTCCACTATCAGGTGACGACGCGAAACGAGATCGGCGCGCTCGAACAAATCTGGAACCACTTCAGCGAACTCGTCCGCCTCGCCATCCCCTTCGGCATCACCATCCACGGCATCCACGTCCGCCTGCCGGTTACGCGCCCACCGCCTTGATTGGCGCGGCGGGGGCGGCGGTACCGTCGAGAACGACTTATCGTCCACGTTGAGGGCATTGCAGCAGGATCATCATGCCGCATCCAATAGACGGAGGAAATCGCTGTCCGGCGCTGTTTCCGGAATGACTTTGGTCGATGCGGCTGCAACCACTCCGAAAAAGTCTCCCAGGTCTTGCCGGGATTTGACGACGGAAAATCGTGCAGGCGGATGGTCCATATTTGCGAAATCATGAAACTTGGCTGCCGTTCCAACTATGGAAACGTAGACGTTTGAGACAGGCTCGAAAAAAGCCCGCTGATAATTGTCAGAAACCATTACTGACACCCGCCACTTATGGTTGGAGGACCCAATGGCCTCCGCGTCCCTCTGGACGTCCTTCGTCGCGAATATGGCCGACAGACGGATGTACAAGTCTTCGTCTGCATCACGCCGGTTCCGCTCCGCCGCCCGCAGTGCCGCCACCTTCGTCGCTTCGGATGAGCAGTTGGCAACCACCACCATCGCGCCGGCCAAGGCGTCATCACCGACGTCATCGAGGAAGACGTCCCAGCCGTCAAAACGGATTCCGGCCATGTTCACGACGCGCCCCGCCTCCGCCCTGTAATACCGGGACATCCCCGACATATCCGCCTCGACCGATCCGCCGCCGCGATCGGAAACAAACCAGCGGCCTTTTTGACGGCTTATCTCCAGGGCCACGGATGCGCCGCTCGGGTAGGTGACGGGCATGGAAATAATGGACCCACCGCGAAAGTGTTCCGCAGTGATCAGACGTCCAATCGCCTGAGCGATCTGATTGTCGAAGGCCCTGTCGGAAAGCTCGATCATCTCGGTGTCCAGAACAGATCAGCCGTCACAGGCGGCAACAACAAATCTGAAATAGCGGCGCAACGCGTCGCCGTCCCATCGCGATCGATGCCCCAAAATTTTCTCGCTTTCAATCAGCGTGAAAATGTCTGTCGGGAGAGCAGTCATCGCCCGGACTCATCCCAGAATGACGCAGCAATTTCAATGGATAATTTCTTTCATCTATATTTACGCGAGCCAAGCCCAAATTCTTGCACGCTGGGGAATGCCGCGGTCAGAAAAACTGCATGCAGCAGGCTGCATGCCCTACGCTGGATCGCACAACCAGCGCTTTTGGGCCGAGACGGCGGCGGCGACCTTCGTTTCAATCGTGTCAAAGGCAAGCGGGCTGGCTGGGGGACCAGGATTCGAACCTGGGCTGGCGGAGTCAGAGTCCGCTGTCCTACCGCTAGACGATCCCCCAACGCGTGTCCGGGAGCCTAGACGAAACCGCGCCGCCTGTTAACCCCCGAATGACGATGACACATAGCCCGAACTGTCCCTTTCCACAATCCCCCGGCTGAGCTACGATATTGTTAACCTCTTCGGGGAAGGATTCCGGCCGCGGGATCGGGTTGCCCGTCGCAGCAGGTGTCAGGGGGTCGGGGTGGACCAGGTGACGTTGTCCGATGCACGAAATTTCGTCGGACGGCGTGTCCGCTCCCTGTCGCGGCCGACCTATGCCGCGCTCGACCTCGGGACCAACAATTGCCGCCTGCTCGTCGCCCGCCCGGCCCAGGGCGGCTTCCGCGTCATCGACGCCTTCAGCCGCATCGTCCGCCTGGGCGAGGGCGTCGGCCGCACCGGCCGGCTGTCGGAGGAGGCGGTGGAGCGCACGCTGACCGCGCTCAAGGTCTGCGCCAAGAAGATGCGCCGGCGCGGCGTCTGGCACAGCCGCACGGTGGCCACCGAGGCCTGCCGGCGGGCCGGCAATTTCGAGGAATTCCGCACCCGCGTGCACGCGGAGACCGGGCTGGAGCTGGAGGTCATCACCAGCCGCGAAGAGGCCCGGCTGGCGGTCACCGGCTGCGCGCCGCTGCTGGATGCCGGCCGGGACCATGCGCTGGTCTTCGACATCGGCGGCGGCAGCACCGAGCTGATGTGGCTGGCGGTCGACGAGACCCGGATCGAGCTGGTCGACACGGTCAGCCTGCCCTTCGGCGTCGTCACCCTGGCCGAGCAATATGGCGGCGACCGGGTGTCGCTGGCGACCTATGACGGCGTTGTCAGCACCATCCTCGCCGGGCTGGAGACGTTCGAGACGCGCCACCGCATCCGCACCCGGATCCTGGAGCAGCGGGTGCAGATGCTGGGCTCCTCCGGCACCGTCACGACGCTCGCCGGCGTCTTCCAGAACCTGCCGCGCTATGACCGCGCCTCGGTCGACGGCTCCTTCCTCGACTTCCCGGAAGTCCGGCGGGTGAGCCGCGGCCTGCTGGCCATGGACTATGCCTCGCGCGCCGCCCACCCCTGCATCGGCCGCGACCGCGCCGACCTGGTGGTCGTCGGCTGCGCCATTCTCGAGGCGATCTGCCGGGAATGGCCGGTCGGCCGGCTGCGCATCGCCGACCGCGGCGTGCGGGAGGGCATCCTGCACGAGCTGATGGCCGATACCGGCTTCTCCGGCGACCGCTCCGGCATCGCCTTCGGCCCCCGCCGTTAGGGCCGGTCCGGCGCATGGCCCCCGCATCGCCGTCCCGCAGCCGGTCCCGCAAGCGGCGGCCCTCATCCCGGCAATGGCTGGAGCGCCAGCACCGCGACCCCTATGTCGCCGAGGCCCGGCGCCAGGGCTATCGCTCGCGCGCCGCCTGGAAGCTGCGCGAGCTGGACGAGAAATTCGCCCTGCTGCGCCCCGGCCAGATCGTCGTCGACCTCGGCGCCGCGCCGGGCGGCTGGGCCCAGGTGGCCGTCGCCAAGACGGGAGCGGCAGGGCCCGGCGGTCGCCGCGCCGGGCAGGTGCTGGCCGTCGACAAGGCGCCGGTCGAGCCGCTGGAGGGGGCGGATATCCTGGCGCTCGATCTTCTGGAGGAGGCGGCGCCCGGTGCGATCCGCGACGCCCTGGGCGGCCGGCCGGCCGACCTCGTCTTGAGCGACATGGCGCCGGCGACCATCGGCCATCCCGCCACCGACCATCTGCGGATCATGGCCCTGGCGGAGGCTGCCCTGGACCTCGCCTGCGGCCTGTTGAAGCCCGGCGGCGGCTTCGTCTGCAAGCTGTTCCAGGGGGCGGAGGAGAAGGCCTATACTGACTCGCTGCGGCGCTGTTTCGCCAAGGTCCGCCTGGCCAAGCCGCCCTCGTCGCGGCGCGAGTCGACGGAGATCTATGCCGTGGCAACGGGTTTTTCCGGACACGCGGCCTGTGGATAAGTGTTGGCGACACGGACGGCAGGCGGTCGGCCCCGGCCCCAAGGCATCGGTCCATGGCGAAAGATGGCTGTTGGGAATGATTATTGAGAAATGATCCGTTAACGTGATAGATCCTACATTAGAGTGCTGTGAGAGTGAAATGGCTGCCCGTCGGGAGGCGCTCGTGCAACATCCATATTACCAGAGCATTCTGCTGATCGAACGGCTGCATCGCCACTTCCTCGAAGTGGTCAAGGCCGAATTGGACCGGCATGGAATCCAGGACATCAACAACGTCCAGAGCCTGATCTTGTACAATATCGGCAGCGACGAACTGACGGTGGGCGAGCTGACGGCGCGCGGTTATTACCTCGGTTCGAACGTCTCCTATAACGTCAAGAAGATGGTCGAGAACGATTACCTTGTGCAGGAACGCTCTCAGCACGACCGGCGGTCGGTGCGCCTGCGGGTGTCGGACAAGGGCATGGCCCTGCGCGACAAGCTGAGCGACATGTTCGAGCGCCATGTCGAGGGTCTCGCCGATATCGAGATGTCGCCGGAGGTTCTCCGCCAGGTCAACGAATCGCTGATGCGCATGGAGCGCTTCTGGTCCGAGCGCATGGGCTTTCCGCCGGTCGGAGCGCCCAGCGCCGCCTGAAGACGCCGCCCCGGGCCTCCGGATCGGACGCGCCCGGCGGCTCCGCGTCCCAACCGCATCCCGACAGCGGCTTAGAAAAATGCCTGGATCCCGGTCTGAGCGCGGCCGAGGATCAAGGCATGAATGTCGTGCGTGCCTTCGTAGGTGTTGACCGCCTCCAGGTTCATCACGTGCCGGATGACGTGGTATTCGTCGGCGATGCCGTTGCCGCCGAGCATGTCGCGGGCCTGGCGCGCAATATCCAAGGCCTTGCCGCAATTGTTCCGCTTCATCAGCGAGACGGCTTCCGGCGCCGCCCGGCCGGCATCCATCATCCGGCCGAGTTGCAGGCATCCCTGCAGGCCCAGCGCGATCTCGGTCTGCATGTCGGCCAGCTTTTTCTGGATCAGCTGGTTGGCGGCCAGCGGCCGGCCGAACATCTGCCGGTCGAGCGTGTATTGCCGGGCGGTGTGCCAGCAGAATTCCGCCGCCCCCATGGCGCCCCAGGCGATGCCGTAGCGCGCCTTGTTCAGGCAGCCGAAGGGCCCCTTCAGCCCCGCGACGCCGGGCAGCAGATGGTCGTCGGGCACGAAGACGTCGTCCATGGCGATCTGGCCGGTCGGCGAGGTGCGCAGGGCAAACTTCCCCTCGATCTTCGGCCCCGACAGCCCGGCCATGCCCTTGTCGAGGATGAAGCCGCGGATCACCTCCGCCTCGTCCTTGGCCCAGACGATGAAGACGTCGGCGATCGGCGCATTGGTGATCCAGCTCTTGGTGCCGTGCAGGCGCCAGCCGCCGGCCGTGCGGCGCGCCCGGGTGCGCAAGCTGCCGGGGTCGGAGCCGGCATCGGGCTCGGTCAGGCCGAAACAGCCGATCCACTCGCCGGCGGCCAGCTTGGGGAGATAGTGCCGGCGCTGGTCCTCCGTGCCATAGGCGTGGATCGGATGCATGACCAGGCTCGACTGCACCGACATGGCCGAGCGATAGCCGCTGTCCACCCGCTCGATGGCGCGGGCGATCAGGCCGTAGCAGACGGCGTTGACGCCGGCACAGCCATAGCCCTCGATCGTCGGGCCGAGCAGGCCGAGCGCCCCCATTTCCGGATAGATCGCCCGGTCGAAGCGTTCGTGGCGGTTCGCCTCCAGCACCCGCGGCATCAGCCTGTCCCGGCACCAGGCTTCGGCCGCGTCGCGCACCTGGCGCTCCTCCTCGCTCAGCATGCCCTCGAAGAGCAGCGGGTCCTCCCAGCGGAACCGGGCGGCCGGCTCCGGCGTGGGTCCGGGCGCGGGTTTCAGCCCATCGGGCGCGGGCGCATCGGTCGCGGTGAGGACGGCCGTCATCGGGCGATCTCCGGCAAAGGGGTCGTTAAGGTACCGGTAAGCATCAGTGCTCTACAGCTAACCGTGTGGATCTGCGAAAACAATAAGGGGCGCCCGGCATGCGGCCGCGCGAGGTTCTCCTGGAATTCTACCCCGTCGGCCGGGTCGTCAAGGTCACTGCGGTCGATCCCGCAACCCTGACCGAGGTCTCGATCCAGGCGCCGGCGCATTTGTCGGAAGACGCGATGAGCAACGCCGCCATCGCCAAGCTGACCTACGTCCTGAGAAAACGCGCCGGCAACGGCCCCGCGCCCGGCAACGGACCGCTCATCGCCTGAAGCCGTGCCGGCTGACCGGCCACCAGTCATGGTCAAGCAGCTGCGCGAGCGTATAGGGACACGCCGCCGGCAGCGCCGCCTCGTTCAGTCCATCGCGTTCCAGCCCGACGCCGGCCAGCCGGCGGCCATTGCGGAAGGCGGCCTCCAGCTCCGGACGGATCCTGCCGCGCAGGCTGGGGCTGCGCTCGAGCGTGTCCAGCACCGGCACCCGATGGTTGACCACCGACTCCCGCCAGCCCTGGCGCGGCCCCTCGGCCGGCGCGTATTCGAGCTTGAGGAGATGTTCGATGATCCGCATCAGGCCCGAGCGGGCCTTGTCCAGCTCGCTGCGGCCCAAGGAGTCGATCTCCTCGATCAGATTGTCCCAGTCGATGGCCGCCTCGCCGGAGATCGTGTCCCGGGCGGCCGCGCGGCGCAGGGCGGCCGCCTGCGCTTCCGCCCAGGCATGGAAATCGCGGTCGTAGAGGGCCGGCCGCTCCCCGGTCAGGATTGTCGCGTCGGTCATCGCCGATCCGTTCCTCTGGTGACCGACCATTTAACTGCCGCCCGCGGGCCGCAGGCAACACCGGCAGTGCGACACCGCACCGCAGCATGGCGGATCTGGCTCAATGACGCGCGGTACGCGAACGCGACACACTCGCGTGCCTTGGGCAGAGGGAGGCAGGAGATGACCCAGATCGCCAGGAAAACCCGTTCGGGCACCTGCCCCTACCGTAGCGCCGTGGTCAAGGCCTATCGCGGCATGATCCGCTGCGGCCACTGCCATTGCGATGCCTATCGCGTCGCCGAGCGCGTGTTCCGCTGGCACGATCCCGACCTGCCGGACGCCCAGCGCGAGGCGCGCATCCTCGCCTGGGTGCGTCCCCGCTGGGTCCATTAGCTGCAGGGGTCTCGCCAAGGCTGACATTCGAGACCGAGCGGTCAGGCTGCGAGCCGGGCCATCCGTCGCTGGCGCATCTGCAGGAACATCATCCCGCCGCGGGTCGTCATCCGGAACAGCCAGCTGTGCGGCTTCAATCCGACGGCCTTGAAAATCATCGCCATGCCGCGCTCGATATGCAGCTCCTCATAATACTTGTAGGCCCGCCGCATATATTCGCGATGCGCTTTATCGCGGTCATAGGGCTCGCCGTCCATGTTCGCCGCGAACCAGGCATAGGCCAGCTCGTCCTCCTCGGTCTCCAGGATCCGGCCCAGCCCGACCCGCAGCCGCTGCCAGCGATTCAGCCCTTCGATTCTCAAATAACGGCGCAGATGGTCGTAGAAGAGCTTGTAATGGCGCAGCTCGTCGGCTGCGATCTTGCGGCAGATCGTCTTGAGGGCCGGGTCGGTGACGGCATCGCCGAGCGCCGAATAATAGGAGCTGGTCCCGACCTCGACCATGCAGCGCGCCACCATCTCGCCCGATCGCGACCCCCGGATCGAGGCATCGGCGCCGGTCTCGATCGGCACGCCCTGGCGAAACACCGCGAAGCGCCTTTCGAAATCGAACCCCGGGTCGACCAGCATGGCCCAGCGGGCGAGCGCCGCGCCGTGCTGCGTCTCCTCCTCGCCCCAGGCCCGGGCCGCCGCGATGAACTCCGGATCGTCCGCAAAGACGCTTTCCAGATAGGCGGTATAGGCGGCGGCATTGTATTCGACCATGGCCGCCGCCTTGGCGAGCTGCAGGTGATCGGGATCGATGCTGGCGCGATCCAGCCGGTCCCAGGGAATATCGTCCAGGGTCCAGTGCTTCGCCATTTTTCGGGCCTTCCTGAATGAAATGACGCCGAGCGTCCCTTTCTAACCACCCTGCCTCAAACGAGTCGGCCTTTGGCCGACTCGTCCATAGCCATCGTCATGCAGCCCCGACCGGCCTCCCTGACACCAAGAACCGGCTGGCAACCGCCGGTCAGAACGACAGGGCTACGCCACCGGTCACGAAGACGCCGTCATTGTCGTTGGCGATGTTCCCCTCATCCTCGAACTCGCTGTATCCCACCGCCCCGACCAGGGCGATGCTGGCGCCGAGGTCGTAACGGGCGCCGACGACGTGAGATTGATGCTCGATCTCGTCATCAACGTCGATCAAGCCGTCCTCTTCTCCATTGTAATATGTGTAACTGACACTCCAGGGTCCCATGCCATAAGCGATGCCGACATCGAACCCACGGCTTTCTGTCGTATAGACATCACCGTTGCTTTGGACGGACAGTATCCCGTCTGTTACTTCGGCATAGGACCCGCCAATTTCAAAGCCGTTGTAGACGAACGTCGCGCCGGCACTGAAGCCCTGGAAGTCCTCTTCAAGGTCAACCGAATTGCCGCCAGGTGTGACGACGGTTCCGAATCCACTGTCCGGGGCTTCCGCATAGTAGTACCCGCCCGAAACCAGTACCCCGAAGTCGCCGAAGCTGTTCTCGTAGTTGACGCCGATCGAGATGCCGTTGGTGAACTCATCGGTGTCGCTGATGAGGCCGTTTCGATCGCCGCCGTCACCGTCGATGTCGGGAAGGTATGACACACCGAGCTGTACGCCGAAAAAGCGCGGCGTGAAATAGGTCAGCTTCTGGCCGTCATTGTCGCGGGCCGGTTCGATGAAGGTAGAGCCGAATGGCGATCGAAAGAGATTGCCCTCCGTTGGATTGTGAATGTGCTGCGTCTGGGACCCCGAGTTGATCGCCAAGGCGACCGCCGGGGCGGCAGTCTGCATGAGGTAACCGGCCGAGTTTTCCGAACCGATATTGATGCGACCGAAATCGCCCGACAGGAACAGGAACGACTCGTCGATCTGGTCACCCTCGGTATTACCTTCCAGCTGCACATTGACACCGAATGTCAAGCCGTTGTCCGTTGTTCCCTGACCCAGAAAGAAAACCTCGCTATCGCTCCACTGCTCCACTTCCTGCAGGTCGAAGGCCTCGTCGTTGTCGCCATAGCCGAACCATTGGGTCATGAATCCGCCAAGACGCATCTCGATCTGCGCCTCGGACGGTCCGCATACCAGACCCACGGCCATCAGTGCAGTCGTCCCCAGAAGGCTTCTTTTGTTCATCTTTGTCGTTCCTTCTATTGCTGGAGAGCCGCAGCCGCCTTGGCCGGCCAGCCCGCCGACCCGGCGCTCGGCCGAAGCGGCGGCTGCGGCAGGAGTTCCGGAACAGCCGTTAGAACCAGCCGGCCTGGTCCATCAGGCGCACCGCCTGCGGGTTGTTCTCACCGAGGACGTTGGCGTTGAGCGTGTCCTCCTTGAAATCGCCGAATTGGGCGATCGGGCCGGAGACCTCGACCGACTCGACGACCGGATATTCGTTGTTGCCCTCGGAAAAGATCCGCTGCGCGTCGTCGCTGACCAGGAACTCCAGAAAGGCCACGGCGCCGTCGGGGTTGGGCGCCCCGGCCACCACACCGGCGCCGGAGATGTTGACATGGGTGCCGCGGCCATCCTGGTTCGGGAAGATGATGCCGACGGCCTCCCCGACCGCCTGGTCGGCCGGATCCTCGGAGCCCAGAAGGCGGCCGACATAATAGCTGTTGACGATCGCCACCCGGCATTCGCCGAGCGCCGTCGCCCGGATCTGCGCGGTGTCATTGCCTTCCGGATCGCGAGCGAAGTTCGAAACGACACCCTCTGCCCACTCCAGCGCCGCCTCTTCGCCATGCGCCGCGATGATCGACGCCATCAGCGACTGGCTGTAGATGTTGCTGGAGCTGCGGCTGCAGACCATGCCCTCATAGGCCGGGTCGGCGAGGTCTTCATAGGTGTCCAGGCCTTCCGGCGCCCCGGCCTCACGGTTGTAGACGATGACCCGGGCGCGCTTCGACAACCCGAACCAATGGCCGTCGGGATGGCGCAGATGCTCGGGCACCCGCTCCACCAACACGTCCGAGTCGACCGGCTGGAAGAGCCCGGCCTCGTCGGCCCGCCAGAGCCGCCCCGCATCGACGGTGATCAGCACGTCCGCGGCGCCGGCCTCGGCTTCGGCCTGCAGCCTTTCGATCAGCTCGTCGCTGCTGCCTTCGATCAGGTTGACGTCGATGCCGGTCTGCTCGGTGAACTGCTCGTAGAGCAGCAGGTCGGTGTTGTAGTGGCGGGCCGAATAGACATTGATTTCCTCGGCCGCGGCCTCGGCGGCAATGCCGCCGCCAAGGCACAGGGCGGCGACCGTGGCGGTGAGGGTCGAGCGGGTTCGCATGGTGTCGGTCTCCCGGTTGCGGGGGATGTCGGTTGGCAGTGCCTTCGTCATGAATAGCGCCTGCTTAAGATTGCGAATGCGTCGCAATAGCAGTGCTCTTTACGCCCGATCGCCGGACCTTGGCAAGAGCAAACTCTTCGCCCTCCGCCGGGCCGGCCGCTTTCGCATTGCCGCATGAAGCCGGCGCGGCAAAATGTGCTACCCCGCGAAGCTTATTGCAGTTGCGACGCATTCGCACTACCATGGCCGCCGAACAGACAGAACGGCGAAGGAGAGGAGCCCATGGCCGACCCCGCCGCAGAGCCCATCCCAACCCCTCGCACCTTGCTGAGCTTCGCCGGACAGCTCGTCCTGTGGTCGGTGCGGCTTCGCCTTCTCGGCGACCGCCAGGGCATACCCACGGCCGACACGATCGAGACAGCCTATGGGCTTGTCGGCTGCCCGCACGCCCCGGCGACGCTTGCTTCGCTGGTCGCCGGGCTGAGCGGGGCGGCGCGACGCCCGATCGATATCCGCGCCCCCTGCTTCCGCAGCCTTTCCGCGGATGAAGACCGGCTGCTCGACCTGGTTCGCTGCTTCCAGCGCGATGACGCGGTGCGGCCTCGGTTCATCGTCTCCGCGCTGGTGCCGGCTGCCGGGCAGCCGCGGATCCTGGCGCTGACGGCCCGGCTGTCCGGACAGCTGACTGCCGCCGGCCTGTTTGTCGGCGGCGACATCCGTCCGCGCACCGGCCCCGTTCCGCAGGGCGCGCATCCGTCGCAACCGTGCGCCCACAGCCGGGCCCACTCCGTTCTCTCGCAGGATTCGGGGCTTTCCCATGCTACGGAACCGCACAGACACTGAACTCCGCCAGCGCTGCGATCTCGACGGCGGAGAGGCCCTCCTGCTCTGGGCCATCCGCAATTGGGTGCACGGACCCCGGCGCGGCGACCCCACCCACTCCGTCCTGGCCCGCGCCTGGGCCTATCTGGACGCCCCGGCTCTCGTCGAGCCCTTCGACATGATGATGACCGCGCTTGAGATCACCGCCGGCCGGCCCATCATGATCCGCTGCGAAATCTGCCGTTGGGTCTCGCACGATGAGGAACGCCTGCTCGGCACCATCGCCCTGCATCAGGCCGGGCTGACGGACGAAGCGGTCCAACTGCTCGGGCCGCTGGTCCGCCCGGGCGAAATGGGCCGGGTTACGCCTTCTGTCCGGTTCGCAGCCTGGGCGTTCACTGCGGCCGGACTGCGCCTGCCGCGCGGCGGCGCCTTCCGCCAGCTGCTGGCTGCTATTGCGAACGACTCGCAGCACGATGAACGCGCCAGCGCCACGCTGCATTGATCGCCATCAATGAAGGTGCTGCCTGACGTCGCGGCCACCGCCGTCAGGCGTGGTCGGCGAGCGGCTTTTTCGACCGGCCGAACAGGTCGAACCGATAGTCGACAAGGTCGTAGCCGAACTCTCCGGCCACGGCGCGCACCGCCCGATCCAGGCTGTCACTGGCAAATTCGACGATCTGCCCGGTCTCGACATCGACGAGGTGGTGATGGTCCCAGCGGTTCAGTTCGTATCGGGTGCTCAGGGAGCCGAAATCGTGCTTGAGTGCCAGGTTGTGCCGGCAGAGAAACTGCAGAATCCGGTAGACGGTCGCAATACTGACCGATGGATCATGTTCCTGTGCCCGGCTCTGGATCGTCTCGATGGTCGGGTGGTCGTTCGCGTCGCCGAGAACCTGCAGAACCGCCCGCCGCTGGCGGGTCAGCCGCATGCCAAGCTCGGCGCATCTCTCAAAAATCATGAGCGTGCCCCGCTCCGCGCCTTTACGTCTCTCTGTATATCAGACTGGTCCTCGCCCGGCCATGACCTGTCCCAGGAAATAGCGCGTGCGGCCCGCGCAGCATGGCCGGCTGCACGCGACAAAACAGCCGGATTCAAGCTTGGCGGAGATGGTTATTGCAAATGCGTCGCAAGTGCATCAAGATCGGCCCTGCCGGTGCAGCCGCCCCCTTCGCCAACAGGGAGCGGCCCGCGCCGGCAAGACTCATCCCGGAACGGAGTGACAGGCCCATGACCGCAAGACTCTTCGCCTATCCCTTAGCCGCGCTGCTCCTCGCCCCGCCCGCCCTTGCGGCCGAAGTCCATGTCGGCGATGCCGTCGAGCAGGGCGGGCTTTCCGTCGGCGCGGCCTATCTGACGGCCATTTCCATGGAGCCGATGCCGCCCATGCCGATGGGCCCGGACACGATCCATCTCGAGTGCGATGTGGCGGCGAGCGCCGACAACCGGCATGGCTTCGCGGAGGGGGATTTCGTCCCCTATCTGACCTGCAGCTATGTCATCGAGAAGATCGGCAGCGACTGGCAGACAGCCGGGACCATGCTGCCGATGACCGCGCAGGACGGGCCGCACTACGCCAACAACGTGACCATGGACGGCCCGGGCGAATACCGGGTGACCTATTTCCTGGAACCGCCCTCCCGCAACGGCTTTTTCCGCCATAGCGATGACGAGACCGGCGTGCCGGAATGGTTCACGCCGTTCCACGTCAGCTGGACCTTCACCTATCCGGGCGAGCCGGCCGAGTAGGCGGCCTGCCGGCCCTCAGCCCTTTCCGATCCCGGGGATCGTCTGCCGCTCTTCCCCACAGTCTGCCCGCCCGACAGCGCGGGCAGGTCCTGCGTGCCGCCGGGCGCACAGCCCGGCCGCACGGACGGCAGGCCAAGGGACGCCCGGCCGGGTCTCACCCGCCCGACCGCAAGGCCGTCCCGCGATAATCGCTCTCCTCTGTCCTCATGCGCGCTGTACCTCGCGTCCCCGCCGCTCCTGTCGCACAGGCGGGGACGCATCTTTCTCCGGAACGGGTTGCACGGCGCCCGATCAGGCTTTTGGCACGCCGTTCCACTGGCAGATATCCTTCGCCTCAGACTGATAGGACGGGCAGGCGGCAACCGCTTTTTCGAGCTCCTCCGCCTCGACTTGGCTTGGGCTCTTGCCGGCGTTGATCACCTTGCCGGCCAGCGTCCAGGCGAGATCAAAGACATGGTCCTTGGCTGGATTGCTGCCTTGCAGACGACTGGAAACTGCGACGGCCTCGCCCACTTTCTTGCGCGCATAGATACATTGCGCCAGATGTGCCGCCGCCTCCGAGGTCTTCACCGTCATGTTCTTGACGAGCTTCAAGTCGAACCAGGCATGCAGGCACTCATGGACGATCAGCGCCTTGCGCTCCATGTAGGTGCTGGTCCCATCCACCAGCTCAAGGCAATTGCTGCCCGAGTCGTAGGTTCCCGTCACGCCGAGCTTCGGATTGACGACAACCGCGATCCGGCCGCTATCAATCGCTTTGCGGACCTGCGCGAAGCAGTCCGGTGTGATCTTGTGTTGGCGAAAATCGAACTTGATACTTTTGATTGCCGGCTCGCCCAAGGTCGTCAGCACCGTCATTTTCGCGGTCAGCGCCCAAATCGCATCGAACATGCCCCCGTCCCTCCCTGCCAGTTTTCCCGTGCGGTTCCGTGGAACCACGGCCTCATGCGGCTGAGACGTCGATCACCGCCGCAGGATTGGATAAGGGGACCGGCTGGGGCAGAAGCGTGGCTATTCGGCGCCGCCAACAAGGCATTTGGCGTTCAAGCATGCGGCAGGGGTCCGCGACCGGCGCCGGTAGCGCTCAGAACACAACCGCCTGGGTCGGGCTGGCCGCGGTCAGCAGATACAATCCCCAGAATACGAGGTAAAGCCAAAGGATCGCACGGAGCAGCATGGTTCCGTCCCTTCTTCTGAAAGGTACGGCCCTGAGTATCACTTGCCAGGCCTTAAAATGCGGTTGAGTCCGGGCAATTTCGGGGCGGCGAGTCCCTGCCGGTCCAATTTTCGGCAAAATGCTTGTGAGCCCGCTCTCCGGCGGTTAGCGTGATTTCCCGCCGAATCCTTGCAGACCGCTCTCATCATGACCGACCCGCACGCCGCTTCCCCTGCGACGCCCGAGGCCCTCTCGCCCGCCGCCCGGCACGACCATGTGCTGATCCTCGATTTCGGCTCGCAGGTCACCCAGCTGATCGCCCGCCGGCTGCGCGAGAGCGGCGTCTATTGCGAGATCTGGCCCTTCAACGCCGATCCGGCCCGCATCCGCGCCTTCGCGCCGCGGGCGGTGATCCTGTCGGGCGGACCGGCCTCGGTCACCGCGCCCGACAGCCCGCGGGCGCCGGACCTCGTCTTCGACCTGGGCGTGCCGGTGCTCGGCATCTGCTACGGCCAGCAGGCCATGGCGGAACAGCTGGGCGGCCGGGTGGCCGGGGAGGGCGTGCGGGAATTCGGCCGCGCCGATCTCGAGATCACCGACGGCTGCGCGCTGTTCGAGGGCGTCTGGCCGCGCGGCACCACCCACCAAGTGTGGATGAGCCATGGCGACTCCGTCACCGCCCTGCCGCCCGGTTTCAAGGTGGCAGCCGCCAGCCCCGGCGCCCCCTTCGCCGCCATCGCCGACGACGACCGCCGCTTCTACGGCCTGCAGTTCCATCCGGAGGTGGTGCATACCCCCGACGGCGCCTCGCTGCTGCGCAGCTTCACCCACCATGTCGCGGGCTGCGCCGGCGACTGGACCATGGCCGCCTTCCGGGAGGAAGCGATCGCCCGCATCCGCGCCCAGGTCGGCGTCGGGGCGGACGGCGGCCGGGTCATCCTGGGGCTCTCCGGCGGGGTCGACAGCGCCGTCGCCGCGGTGCTGCTGCACGAGGCGATCCGCGACCAGCTGACCTGCATCTTCGTCGACACCGGCCTGTTGCGGGCCGGGGAGGCGCAGCAGGTGGTCGAGCTGTTCCGCGGCCATTACAACGTGCCGCTGCTGCACGTCGATGCCGGCGACCGTTTCCTCGCCCGGCTGGAGGGGGTCGAGGACCCCGAGCGCAAGCGCAAGATCATCGGCGGCACCTTCATCGAGGTGTTCGAGGAGCAGGCCAATCGTATTGAAGGGGCCCGCTTCCTCGCCCAGGGCACGCTCTATCCCGACGTCATCGAGAGCGTCTCGGTGACCGGCGGCCCCAGCGTCACCATTAAATCGCACCACAATGTCGGCGGCCTGCCCGAGCGCATGCGCCTGGAACTGGTCGAGCCTTTGCGGGAGCTGTTCAAGGACGAGGTGCGGGTGCTGGGCCGGACGCTCGGCCTGCCCGAGGCCTTTGTCGGCCGCCATCCCTTCCCCGGTCCGGGCCTCGCCATCCGCATTCCCGGCGCCGTGACCCCGGAAAAGCTGGAGATCCTGCGCAAGGCCGACGCCATCTATCTGGAGGAGATCCGCAAGGCCGGGCTCTACGACACCATCTGGCAGGCCTTCGCCGTGCTGCTGCCGGTGCGCAGCGTCGGGGTGATGGGCGACAGCCGCTCCTACGAGCATGTCTGCGCCCTGCGCGCGGTGACCTCGACCGACGGCATGACCGCCGACTATTTCCCCTTCCCGCACGACATGCTCGGCCGCACCGCCGCCCGCATCATCAACGAAGTCCGCGGCATCAACCGCGTCGTCTACGACGTCACCTCAAAGCCGCCGGGAACGATCGAGTGGGAATAGGCAGAAAGCGGGTAACGCGTGCCATTGCTGCAGCCATGAAATTATGCAATCCGTAATCCTGCCGGGCAGAATGCCGGGTCATTCTACCGCTCTGGGTTACAATTGCATGCAGTTCTCGAATCCCAACCTCTCGGCTCTCCTGGCCGAGCCTCAGCCGGACCTCGCAGCCCTGGCCGAGCAGGGGAATCTCTGTCTGGAGCACCGCGTGAGCGCGGGCCGGCAGTCCGCTTACGAGGCTTTCCTCGGCGAACCCCAGAGCTGGGCTGACTGGCGGGAGCGCCATTTTCTGTACGTTCGGGAGGAGGTTCGGCGGCGGTTCCCGCCGAGTGCGTCGTTCACGGCGGGCGAGCCGTCCCTCCGCCCCGGCATCGAGCCGAATCAATATCTCCTGCGCGTCGAGCGTATCGATTCCCTATTGGCCAAGTATACAAAACAAACCGGGGTCAAGATAACGGTCGAGGAAATCAATCGCTGGATCCCGGGCCAGAGAAAATCTTCATCTCAGAAAGGGAAAGTCTCCACCCTTGCCGATCTGGCTGCAATCCAGATGGGGGAACCGGAAACGCCGGAAGCTGCCGCGCTGGGCGAATTGACCGACTTCTTCAATCAGGAGCGCAATGATTGTCGTCCGAGCTTCGTGGCGTTCGCCGCCGAGTTTGACTGCCTGGCCAAGCGCGGAGATTGGGCGGAAGAATTCTGTCGCCGCTGCGGGCTGGCGCACTTTTTCGCCGGAACCCCGGTGACACTGGCGCTCTTCCGCTATCGGGGACAGGACGTCATCGACGCGCTCAGCGCCGAGCATGGCGGTGCTGTGGTCTTCGCCGTGCCGACCACGATCGATCAGCCCTTCTATAACGTGTATTTCCCCGCTCCCGCCGACCTCAGTTGGGGACAGGCGGTCGGGCTGGCGCCGGAGTCCGACTGCTCCCATCTTGCCGCCGAGTTGATCCATGCCCGGATTGACTACCAGCCGGCGTTCTGGGTGACGGTGACGACTGTGGACGCAGCCGGTTTTTCGGATGCCGACATCACGGACCTGCGGGCGCGGCATCTGCGGTGTCTGCAGGCGGAATAGACCGGGCCGGAGAGACGTCGCTTACCATTTGGCGGGCTATTTGCTAGGCTCAAACGATGAACACGATGACGCGCAGCCACCCCTTCGACGTTTTGGGGGAAACCTTGCTTCGGGACCCGGGCACGGCCGTAGCCGACGTGCTGTCCGGCCGGGCCGCCCTTGGCATTCACCAGCGCGCCGAACCGGAGGATTTCTTCGCCGACCTTCTGGCTGCGCCGCAATGGGCTGCGCAGCGGGAGCGGCTGGTGGCGCAGCTGGATAAAGCCCTGCTCGCCTGGCTCAGGGAGCGCCTGCAATGGCCTATCCGTCGGGTAAGCGAACGCGGGTTCCGCGCCTATGCGGCGGAGCTGTCGGAAGCGCTCGCCATCGCCGCACGCCTGCCGCTACGCCATACGGCCCGGGACATGATCGACGAGGAGCCGTCCTGGCACAACCGGCTGAGCGGCCTGCGCTGGCCGGGTGAGGTCGACTTGCTGCGGCAGTTCGACATGGTGTTGATCCAGCATCAGCCGGACTCCCGCTTTGCCGCCCGTTGGTTCGCCGCCTGCGAGCGCGCGGCGTGGTTTGGCCCGTTCTGGCAGACCGAACTGACCACCGGCGCACTCGGGCTCAGAAAGCTGCCGCAACCGCCCGAGAGCGTGCCCGAAGCCGTGGTGGCCGCCGGATTGGGTCGCTTTACCGTGCTCGCTCTGAAGCGCGGCGCCCTCGCACAGAAGGTCGCCCAGGCCTTCAGTCGCAAGGCCGGGGCGCTGCAAGTGCTTTACCCGCGCCATAAGGATCATTGGCCCCAGCTCTGGCAGGACGTACTCAGCGGGCTCGGTTCCAAGTACCGGGATGAGGCCGGGGTCGTGCGCGACCAGTTTCTGCCGTTGGTCCTTCAGGGAGCGACCGGGAACCGGCGCGGCCCGCGGGCCAAAGGCAAGAAATCGCCGGTGCCTGCCCTTCCGACGAAAGAAGAACGCGAGACACTGATCGCCGCATTGCGGCAGGTATCGGGTATTGATCGGGCGCTGTTCGCAAAGGTGCGCGCGCATATGCGGCGCCATTGGGCCTATGCCGAAGCCACCGGAGAAAGCCATTTCGCTGTCCGCACCATGCACAATCTTTCCAATCGCCTCCTTCGCCTGAGTCCCAATTCGGAGATGCTCCAGGAGGTATATCGCTGGGCTTTGCTGGCGGTCGAGTTCGAACCGGACGATGCCTTTGCCTGGGGGCTGTGGGCTCGTGTTCTGGCGGCACTTGGCCAGCAAGAATTGTCGATCGCCGTGCGTTGGGAAACCATCCGCCGCTTTCCGACCAACCCCATCTTGCGCAACGAATTGGCGCAGACCCTTTGGAAGAAAGGGCAGCATGTACTCGCCGAGAATTTGCTGCGGCAAACCATAGTTGACTTCCCTGGAGAACCGGTTCCCCGCACCATTCTCGCGGAGTTACTGTGCGACACCGGGGACATTGATGGAGCTGAAGAGACCCTCCAGGAGACGCGGCGACGTTTTCGAAATGATGTCCCCTGCCGGGTGGCGCTCGGGTTCCTCCTGCTGCAAAAGAAAGATCCCGATAGCGCCTTGGAGGTCTACGAAGAGGCCAAAGTGATTTCGCCGAGGAACGAATATGTCGAGATCCTGGGCACGCGGCTGCATTCAGACGCTGACGCGTTCGATCAACCGATCAGCCTTTTCGGGAAGGTCGATGACATTTCCGCAATGCAAGAATATTTCGACAACCTGACCGACGACGAGCAAGCGGCGGCCATGGCAATTGAGAGGGACGCCCCGGTCGACTGGGAAGCGTCTGGGGAAAGCGGCCTGATGCCATCGGACACGCAGACCGAGGACAGAAGCCAAAATGGTGAAGCAATCAAGGATTCTGCGTCACCAGCCGGAGCGGGCGATTCGGGGCCGGATACGCCTTTCACAGTGTCCGACCTTGGCTCAGGGGAAAGTGACATCCTCATCTCGTCCGACTTCCTTCGGCGGCTTGTCGACCAGGCGCCTTTGATACAGACCTTTTTCTCTCCCTCGACCGATGGCGGCGTCGAGCTGTCCGAAATCACCAGGGATGCCGCTTTTTCCGAAAGCTCGGAACTCGCGCTGGTCGCGGCCGACCGTGCCGGGCTGCTGGAGGGCCCGGAGGGGCGCGCCCTGATCGACGCCTGGGCG